>JBAXPX010000033.1:0-1807 GCA_037132055.1 bacterium | reverse complement strand
AGATTTTGCGTCGAAAATAATTGGGGCTAAGTATATTACCGAATTTGAGGATTCGGTCCGACCTCGGTCGGACCGAGTGGTAGGAGAGTGTTCCAATCTGCAGTGAAGAAGGACTCGTGAGAGCCTTTGGAGCGTTTGGAAGTAAGAATGTTGGCACAAGTAACCGCAATGGGGCTGAGATCGCCCCACGTCGAAAGATCAAGGTTTCCTTGGTAATGTCAATCAGCCAAGGGTTAGTCGGGCCTAAGGGAATGGTGAAAACCGTACTCGATGGACACAGGGTTAATATTCCCTGACTTCCTTATTTTGTGATGGTAGGACGGAGTGTAGTATGTATCGCTCATTATTGGATTTGAAGTTTGTGTCTTGATTGTGATGTATAGGAAAATCCGTACATTGTCTTAAATGGCACACGAAAGAGAAGCAAAAAGTTTTATCTCTCGGGATAGGACGATGATACAAAGCACGCTTCCAAGAAAATTATCTAAACTTAAAAATAGGGAATCCGTACCGCAAACCGACACAGGTGATCAGGGCGAGTAGCCCAAGACGAACGAGTGAGTGGTCCCCAAGGAACTCGGCAAAAAATCAGCCGTAACTTCGGGATAAGGCTTCCCTCCATCATTTAGCTTTTTTTAGTTAATGATGCGAGAGAGCAATGAGACAAAATTTAGTATTACCGAATATTAAATTACAATAATTAAATTGTCAGAAATTTTCATTGTCATTTCATTATTTTTCTTTAAAAGAAAGTTAAATGATGGAGGGCGCAGCGAAAGTATTCCTGCCAACTGTTTACCAAAAACACAGCTCCCTGCGAACTCGTAAGAGGATGTATAGGGGGTGACACCTGACCAATGCCAGAAGGTCAAATATTGACGTTCCTGCTTCGCTCCTTGAATACAAGGAGCTTCGAAGGACAAGTTTTATAAAAAATATAATGCTTGCCCTGCGTAGCTTTTTGTTTGCAAAGAGCGGAGTAGGGGTGATCGATATAAGCCCTGGTGAATGTCGGCCGTAACTATAACGGTCCTAAGGTTGTTTTTCTTAGAATTTTTTAGGAAAAACAAGGATTGGGACTGGTATAGTGATTTATATGGTAAATAAGTAATTAGCTACCTCTTTGCATAGCAATGTGCAATTGATCCAAAAATAAACATGACCATATGCTGGAAAGTTTGTTTTTAGAAAAGTGCCTATGGTATAATGCTACCATAGATGAAAACAAATAATCAGCAGGAAAGATTAAAGATGGGTTGTTGGATTTCTGGTTTTGTAGATGGAGAAGGATGTTTTACAGTATCTATTGTAAAAAATACTACTACAAAATTTGGCAAACAAGTTTTTCCTGAATTTGTGATAACACAATCAGGTAAAAGTTTAGACACTTTAAAAGAAATTCAAAAATTCTTTGGGTTTGGAAGTATTGTTTTAAATAAACGATACGATAATCACAAAGAAGACTTATATAAGTTTTGCGTTAGATCTGTTTCGGAATTACATACTAAAATAATTCCATTCTTTGAAGAATTTAAACTAAAAACTTCAAAGAAAAATGATTTCATAATCTTTTGTAAAATTATAAAAATTATGTATCACAAAAAACATCTATCAAAAAATGGACTTCAAAACATTCTTGTTTTATCAAGCAAGATGAATAGAAAAAAGAACCGTCTTTAAAATCCTCAGAGACTAGACGTCATGCTCCCTCTTAAAAGGGATGAAGATAGAGTCCTTCTTTAGGTATAGAAGAGCGAAATACCTTGTCGGGTAAGTTCCGACGCGCACGAATGGTGTAATGAGTGGG
>JBAXPX010000032.1:0-1863 GCA_037132055.1 bacterium | reverse complement strand
TAGGATCAAACTCTAACTAAAAGTTAATTAGAACGAAACAAAACAAAAAACAGCACTTCGTCGCTTGCGCTCCTCAGTGTCTCAGACATAAATATCTTCGACATTTTTTGTTACTTGTTAGAGTTCAATCTTTGCTCTAAAAATTATTTATACTTACTTTTAAAAACAGATTGAGACTTGCTCCCGGCTCCTAGCCGGGGTTCTCAAGTTATTAAGTTGTCAAAGTGTTGAAATAAAAACGCCCTATTCATAAAGAATAGACGCTCAAAAGAGAGTATATATTAATGAGAAGGTGAAGTCAAGTGGTCAAATACTAAAAAATACCCTTTCTTTTAAAGGGTATTTTTGTTTCTTCAATAAACCTATATTATTGTGGATTCTGAGGCTGAACTTGCGTCTTTTTAACAACAAGCAGTGGAACCAAAACAATTAATAAATAACTTACCCAATAAGATACTGAGCTGAATATATTTGGAGCAAACATTCTGGAAATTAAAAAGTCTAAAATAATACCAACAACAGCAAAAACTAGACCATATTTGATTGCCTCCATGTAACTTTGTGGAGCAATGTTTTTGGCACAAAAATAAACTGCAACCAAACTTATAACCGTTACTATCACATTGAAAAGCATATTTTCCGGCATTTTGTATGCCAAAAGAATACATACGACGATAAACATAACTGCCCAAACAAGAGCCCCAAACCCTAACGCTTTTTTATAATTAAATTTCATAAAATTTATTGAAACAATTAACTAATAAATTAATAATAATGACCTCTGTTTTTTTACTTCTCACTAATTATATACCTATCTAAAACCGCTTCAAACATTAGGGGGGCAACGATGGTGGCGTCGGATTCGATGACGAACATTGGTGTATGTTTAGTGAGTTTATCCCAAGTTATTTTTTCATTTGGAGTTGCTCCAGAATATGAACCATAGGAAGTAGTAGAGTCAGAAATCTGGCAAAAGTACCCCCAAGGTCGGACTGGCTTTTTAAGATCGTATTTGATGGAAGGCACTACACAAATTGGAAAATCTCCTGATATCCCTCCACCGATCTGGAAAAATCCAAGCCCTGGACCTGCTTCGGCAAGTTTTTGATATTGATCATATAAGTACATCATATATTCCACCCCTGTTTTCGTTACAGATGGACTTACCTCGCCTGCTTTACAATATCCGGCAAAAATATTTCCCAAAGTTGAATCTTCCCAGCCTGGCACAACAATCGGCAAATTCTTCTTTGCTGCTTCAAGAAGCCAACAAGCTTCTGGGTCTCCTTCATATTTACCTTTCAATTCATCGGACAAAAGTATTTGATAAAAATATTCATGTGGAAAATATCTTTCACCTTTCTTCTCTGCTTCCTTCCATCTTTTTAATATAATAGGTTCAACGACACGAAAGGCTTCTTCTTCTGGAATAGAAGTATCCGTCACGCGACGTTCGCCTCTATTTAGTATCGCCTCATCATCTTCTTTGGTAAAATATCTGTAATCTGGATAATCTTTATAACTATTGTGGGCCACCAGCCTGAAAACTGATTCCTCAAGGTTCGCACCTGTACAAGAAATTGCATGAATTTTCCCTTCCTTTATCATTGGTGCAAGAGTTATCCCCATTTGAGCGGAAGACATGGCTCCTCCCATCGCAACCAACATTTTTCCCCCATCGTCTAAATGTTTTTTAAAAGCCAAAGTAGCGTCTTTCATTTGACGCGCATTAAAATTAAAGAATAATTTTTGAAACAAACCTAAAATCGAAGTTTCTTTTTTCATATTTGTATTATATAAAATAACTGGTAAAAAACACAATACTTTATACTAAATTGCTTTTTGAGATAAATTGTGTAATAA
>JBAXPX010000031.1:0-2207 GCA_037132055.1 bacterium | reverse complement strand
GAATTTTATTTTTAGGAACAACAGATATTGATATTGTTTGGTTTTTCTCATAAGCAATGTTTTGATCTAATCCATCTATTTCAAAAACTGGTTTGGTTTGTTCTGTGTGGACAACATCATAATCTATTGGTTTGTCATTGTTTGTAATTATTTTATAATTACCACCATTTAAATTCCACCATTTTTGAACACCATATTCCCAATTTGTGTATTGTGGGTCTGATGTCCTGTTCATAGGTATACCCATAAGAGGGTTATTTTTATCTATCCAATATAAGATTGTGTGAACATTTGTTATTGATGTTTCTTTTTTCATATCTTCTGGTGTGTATTGTGTTGCCAGTTTAGATGAAAATAAATCAGTTGTAAAAGTTTCTCCTCCTTGCCAGAAACCACGAAGTATAGGTGGAATAGTGGTGTCTATTGGATCAGGTTTGTTGAATGATTCAACTGGTAAGTTTTTAAGTGCTTCACTGATAACACCATTCCAAATAGGACCAGCAAGAGCCGCACCACCTTTTTTCATTGGTGTGTTGTCATTATTTCCAACCCAAACACCAACCGCAATTGATGGTGTATAACCAATAGTCCAAGCATCTTTATTGTTGTTTGTTGTACCTGTTTTTACAGCAACTTCACGGCCTGGGACAACCAAAGCAGAATTAGCTCCAAATGTTGGGGTTCTTGCTTCATTATCTGTTAGCATATCAGCAAGTGCTCTTGTTGTATTTGGCTCAAGTACTTTATATGATTTGTCTTCAAATTTTTCTAAAACATTTCCAGAATTATCTTCAACAGAAAGAATACCTGTGTATGGATTGCGGACTCCTTCATTTGCGAAGACACCGTAAACAGATGTCATATCAAGAAGGGTAGTTTCACCACCTCCGATAACAAGTGATAATCCGTATCTTGTAGGGTCATTTAATGTACTAATACCTAGATCGTGAGAAAGTTTAATAGCGTCAGTTATCCCAACCAAATATAAAAGCTTAACAGCGATAATATTTATTGATTGAGCTAAACCATCTTTTAGTGTCATCGGGCCACGGAAATTATTATCATAATTATCTGGGTTGTAACAATCTGCTGTTTCGTGGTCAGGTAAAGGTTTTCCGGTTGGACTACAGGAAGCATTAAATTCTGTTTTAACATCAAAAAGAGTTGTTTTTTCTGTATAACCTTTCTGAAGAGCCAAAGCATAAACTATTGGTTTAAAAGAAGAACCAGGTTGTCTACTTGCGGTTGCTACATTAAAATTTCCATCAATCTCTTTTTCAAAATAATTACGAGAACCAACCATTGAAAGTATTTGTCCTGTTTTTGGGTCTATGGCAACAATTGCAGTATTTTTACCATTCCAATCTTTTTCATTTAATTTTGCCTGAGAAAGAGCTATTTCCTCAGCTTTTTTTTGTAAATTATAATCGATTGTTGTTATAACTTTTAAGCCACCAGTATCAAGGGCGCCTTCGCCATATTTTTTTTCTAAATAATCTTTTATAAAAAATACAAAATGTGGAGCAGCTATGTGCACTGGTTGTTCTGGTAAAAAAACAACTTTTTCAATTAAAGCTTTATCATGTTCTTCTTTTGTTATAAATTTTAAATCTAACTCCCTTTTGAGAACTAAATTTTTTCTTTCATCAAGCTTATTTCTATTTTTACCATAAGGGGAATAAAAAGTTGGAGCATTTGGAATTGCAGCGAGATATGCAGATTCAGCAATTGTTAAATCTGTTGGATTTTTACCAAAAAAAGATTTCGAACCTTCTTCAATACCATAAATATTACCACCATAAGGAGCCTCATTTAAATATAAGGCTAAGATACTTTCTTTATCCATCGATTTTTCCATCTTAAGAGCCAAAATCCATTCCTTGATTTTACGGGTAACGGAACGCTCTGATGTCAGCAGGGTATTTTTTATTAACTGTTGAGTAATAGTTGATCCACCTTGGACGCTTTTACCTGTTAATTTTGCCCAAATAGTTGCACGAATTATTGAAGTGACTCTAATACCACTATGTTGGTAAAACTCAGAATCCTCTATCGCAACAGTAGCATTTTTAATATTTATCCCCATTTGCTCAGAAGGGATAACTGTTCTTTTTATGTTTTGATTAACATTATAAAGGACTATTGTTCCTGTTCTGTCATATATCTTTGTAGAGTTTTGTATTTTTCTTTCGTTAAAAGATTTAAAA
>JBAXPX010000030.1:0-2522 GCA_037132055.1 bacterium | reverse complement strand
TTCCCCATGCTTACATTTTTACCTGCCATTATAGGGGTACCTCTCTGGCGAATGATAATAGAGCCAGCCTGAGCCTTTTGACCATCAGCAAGCTTAGTACCTAGGTATTTTGGATTAGAGTCTCTTAAGTTTTTGGCGGTTCCGCCGGCTTTTCTATGTGCCATTTTGTTTTAATTTTATTAAATGTTAAAATTCCTTTATAAATTAAAGTAGTTGAAGTATAAACAATTTCATGCAAAAAATCAAGCTTTTTTTAGAAAGTGAAAAAGGGAAGGATGTTTTAATAATAATCATAGTTATATTAGTAGGAATCGCATCATTCGAATTAGGTAGATTATCTAAAGAAAACTCTGATAATGGCCTTAAAATCGAATATAACGGCCTAGAAGCTAATGCCTTGGACTCTTTTGCCTCAAATACACCTAATTTAGCTCAAAATACCAGTCTAGATAAAACAAGCAATAAGGGGAACTATTTTGCCTCAAAAAAAGGAAAGAAATTTTATTCTGTAACATGTTCAGCAGGAAAAACTATCAAGCAAGAAAATAGAATTTATTTTTCTTCTACGACTGAAGCAACTAATGCGGGGTATGAGCTTTCTAGCTCGTGTAGATAAACCCAAATTTTGTATAGGGAAGTCTATATTTAAAAGGAATACCATGTCGCACAATATATCTTTGCGACAGGGTATCTATTATAAAAGCTTTAAATCAGGCGCTTCTGTTGAAATTAGAATTGATCACTATCAGGGCTGTAATATTGGCGCAGCTTGTTCAAAGTCATTAGGTTTTCCATCACGAATTCTTTCCATATTTGAAATAAAAGAATTCCAAAAAATTTCTATAAATACATCATTCCAAAGATACGCTACTGGCTTTTTTAAATATGCTTGCCAGATAGTCATACTAGTCCCCTTCACATAATTTATATTACTTTGACCCTCTGGACTTTCTACGACAGTTTTTATGTCTATCTTTAAATAACTCAACACTAAAATCAAAATAACTCCTAGGATTAAAATTTTTAACAAACTTATCCCTCGATTTCTTTTTTTGTTTAGCATATATATTTACTTAAAAAACACTTTTTAATGCCGCTATAAACCAATTAAAGGCCTCTCTTACTGTCACATGAAAATAACTCATCAATACAACCGCTATAATTATAACTATAATATATTGCAAAAAACCATTTTTATCTTTTATGTTCATATACATATGATACTATAATGCACACATAGAAGACAATAGTGCGTTAAATTTTTAATTTTTATATGGTGGCAAGTAATACATTGGATCTAAATATGCATTTACTGGCGCTATCGGCATAGTGTATGTATGACCTCCACAAGCCTGGCTCGGTCTTGATTGCATTCTTACAGCACCTGATGCATATAAAGACAAATGTAAATGAGGACCAGTAGAATATCCAGTATTCCCGGTATAGCCAATTACTTCTCCTCTGACTACTCTTTGTCCTTCAGAAACTTTAATTAAAGACAGATGACCATAAGTACTAGAAAGTCCATTGTCATATTGAATAAAAACAAATTTCCCAAAAGAAGCACCATCACAAGTCAGATCTGTATCTCCTGTTCCTAAAACTTTTCCATCTGCCATAGCTTTAAGAGGAGTGCCCACAGAAGCTCTAAAATCAACACCATTATGTGTCCCGTTTGCATAAAGACGTTTACCAGCTTCGGTTTTACCAAAAAATTGAGTTACATAAATATAATCAAGTGGCCAACTAAGAACTCCACCACTTGGAAGTTTTGAGGGATCTAAAATAAATTTTATTTTAGACTCATAATCACGAACTTCTTTTTCAAAGGCATCTTTTTTTGCCAATCTATCTTTTAGTAATTTCTGATAATTTGCTTCACTGTTTTTAGTTTGCGTTAATAATCTTTTTTTCTCTGTTGTGTTTTGTTCTACAATTTTTTTCTGATCAGCTAAATTTGTTTTTAATGAAACCAATTCCTTTTTTGCATCTATTGTTTGCTTTCTTGTATCTTCTAACTCACTCTTTACTTGTTTTAATTCAACTATTTTATCTCGAATTTTTTCACGGATAGTCACCATATTGTCTATATCATTCCATGCAGTAGTAAAATCACTGTCAGATAACAATGTCTCCATAATATTAGAGTGTTCAAATTCATTCGTTTCTTTTACATAAAGACTTATGGCGTCAACATTGTTTGAAATAGAATCTTCTTTATTGACTATTTGAGAACTTAATCCCTGTATTTTTAGAGTAGTTTTATCTATTTTCTTTTGAGTTACAGCTATGTTTGCTACCAGTTTCTTTTTAGTTAAATCTAACTCCTTAATTGAATTACTTAATGAACTTTTTTGTTTTCCAATAGAGTCTAGTTCGTTTTGATACTGTTTTATTTCTTTTTCCAAACTAGATATATCATTGTTTTTTTGACTTATTTTATTGTTTAATTCTTCTACTGTCTCTGAATAAGAAAAAACGATAGGAATCAATAAAAATAACCCTATAAGTATAAAACTAAA
>JBAXPX010000029.1:0-2781 GCA_037132055.1 bacterium | reverse complement strand
ATGGATCTAATACCGTCACTAAGTTGATTCAAAGTAACACCGACGCCACTGTAACCTCAACAATCGGAACAGTCGGTGCTGACTCAATCACAAACATTCCATATGGAACATCACTAGCTACTTTCAAAGCAGGAATTACTCCAGCTACAGGAGCAACTTGGAATGTATATGATGCTAACGGAACAGACATAGCTACCGTTCTTACTTCCTCTTCATTATTAAAAGTTGTAGCTGAAGATGGTAATACCACTAAAACTTATACCCTCACAATTAATTCTCCAAGTACCGACGCCACTGTAACCTCAACAATCGGAACAGTCGGTGCTGACTCAATCACAAACATTCCATATGGAACATCACTAGCTACTTTCAAAGCAGGAATTACTCCAGCTACAGGAGCAACTTGGAATGTATATGATGCTAACGGAACAGACATAGCTACCGTTCTTACTTCCTCTTCATTATTAAAAGTTGTAGCTGAAGATGGTAATACCACTAAAACTTATACCCTCACAATTAATTCTCCAAGTACCGACGCCACTGTAACTGCAGTCGGTGATTATGTCGTAGGTACTAGTGGAGGAGCAAACAGAACTATTACAAATGTTCCATTTGGAACATCACTCGCTACTTTCAAAGCAGGATTAGCAAAAGGTGAACCTAATCAAAGTTGGGATGAGACACATTTATCTAATCCAATCATTACGAATGATTATTTAGTTGTTACAGCACAAGATGGGACAACCATAATTACATATACTGTGACTACGAATTCTGAACCAGTTACTCCTCCGAATCCAGTGAGAGTTGGTGGTGGAAGGCCTGTCGGAGGTGGAGGTGGTGGATCATCATCTAATAATTCTTCTACTCAAAATACTTTCGTGGAAGTAAAAGCGGAAGGATGTGGAATTAATAATTCTTTTAGTCCGATCAATGGGCTTCGTTGTCCAGAGAATTCTGCTGTAGTAAACCAAACCTCAAATACCATTTTACCAATTTCTGAAATTAAAAAAGAAATAAGAGATTTAAAAATCGGAATCATAGGTAGTGATGTTAGAAATCTTCAACGTTTTTTAATTAAACAAAACAAAGGACCACAAGCACAAGCCCTAGCTTCGCATGGTCTTACCAATAATTTTCAAACTTTGACCGAAGCTGCTCTTATAGAATGGCAGAAAGAAAATGGTTTGACGGCAGATGGTGTTTTTGGACCAAGCACTAAAGAAAAAATGTTTACAATAGTTTCAACTCAGTCAGTATCTTCACCGCCTTCTGAAATCCAAAACATAATAAAGGATTTACAATTAGGAGATACAGGTAGTGATGTCAGAACTCTTCAAAAGTTTTTAATAAAACAAAACAAAGGACCAGAGGCAAGGGCTCTAGCAATGCATGGTCTTACCAATAATTTTCAAACACTAACTAAAGCTGCTCTTATTGAATGGCAGAAAGCGAATGGGTTGAAAGTACACGGAGTTTTTGGACTAAAAACTAAAACAATAATTAAATTGTTAAATGTGTAAAAAGTTTGGTATAGTATCTTCATGCTAAGTATCGGAATAGTAGGCTTACCAAACGTAGGGAAATCAACGCTTTTTAATGCACTTACAAAAAAAGGTGTGCCAGCAGAGAACTACCCATTTTGTACTATAGATCCATCTGTAGGTATTGTGCCCGTACCAGATGAAAGAATTTTGAAACTTTCGGAGTTTTCAAAATCAAAAAAAACTATTCCAGCAGCAGTGCAATTTGTAGATATTGCAGGATTGGTAGCGGGTGCGTCAAAAGGAGAAGGACTTGGCAATAAATTTTTAACAAATATTCGTGAAGTAGATGCAATTGCGCATGTAGTTAGAACATTCGAAGATAATTCAATAATTCATGTTTCAAATAAAATTGACCCAATGCAAGATGTAGGAGTTATCAATTTAGAACTTATTTTGTCTGATATGGAGGTTGTTTCAAAGAGAATTGCTAATTTAACAAAAGATTTAAAAAAGGGAGAGAAAGAAGCAATAGCTGAAGAAATTATTTTAAAAAAATTAGAAAAGACACTCGAAGAAGGTAAGATGGCAGTCGAGGCAAATTTACATGAAGATGAAAGGTTTAAGATAAAATCCTTAAATTTACTTACTTTAAAACCAATGCTTTATGTTTTGAATGTTTCGGAGGCAACTGAAAACGTAGAAATAAAATTGTCTGGAATCTCAGTCAGAGTGGATCCGGTTTTTGAAAAAGGTTTTGATGATTTAATAAAAAAAAGTTACGAACTTTTAGGCCTTGAGACTTTTTTAACTACAGGAGAGGATGAAACGCGTGCCTGGACGATTAAAATAGGCTCTACAGCACCAATGGCAGGTATGGCAATTCATACTGATTTTAAGGATAAATTTATTCGGGCAGAAGTAATAAATTGGAAGGATTTATTAGATTCTGGGTCTTATGCGAATGCTCGCGCTAAAGGTCTCGTTCGTACAGAAGGCAAGGATTATATAGTAAAAGACGGAGATGTCATCGAATTTAAAATATAAAAAAATAATAGAAATATTAAAACATGATGGAATTGGAGTGATGCCGACAGATACCATTTATGGGCTTGTTGGTAGTGCATTTTCAAAAGAAGCGGTTAGAAGGATTTATAAAATAAAAAAGCGAAATAAAAAAAAGAAATCAATTGTTTTAATCTCTTCGTTGAAAGATTTAGAAAAATTTAAAATAAAAATAAATAAAGAGCAGGCCAAAATTTTAAAAAAATTTTGGCCTGGGAAGGTCAGTATTATT
>JBAXPX010000028.1:0-2802 GCA_037132055.1 bacterium | reverse complement strand
TATTATTTATTTCTAAAGTTGTTGGTATTTCTTTGCCTATAGGAATTTGGTTTTTGTTTTCAGTTGTATTTTTTATCGTAACGAATGAGTCTATGCTTATTTTTTTTACATGAAAGAAAGCGAAAATACAAAAAATTAAAAATATTATTAGTATTAAAAATATTATTTTTTTATATTTTTTTTGCATAAATTAAAAAAATTCTGCTGTGAGCAGAATTTCAGTGTTCTTTAGAAAAAAAAGACATTGTCCTGCTCGGGATTAATGAAATAATTGGTAGTCGGACTTGTTCCTTTGACTTTTATGTCTCAGGACTTACCGTAGCGGCACTGTACTGGAATCTAACCAGTTTCCCCAATTATCTCTTTCAAATTGTTAAAACAACTTCCTTATTCTATAATGGAACCATGAAAAAAACAACCCTTCATGGGCGGTCAAGGATTATGGTTTTTGGAACTTTTGATGGTATACACAAAGGACATTTAAACTTTTTTAAACAAGCAAAAAACTTCACAAAGAATTCATTTTTAATTGTTTCAATAGCAAGAGATAGTAATGTTCTTAAGATCAAAGGACGTAAGCCAGATCTCGTGGAAACAGAAAGGCTAAAGCTTATAAAAGAATGTAATTTTGTAGACAAGACCATACTTGCTGGAAAGACAAATTATCTGAAGCATATTTTAAAAGAAAGTCCGGATATTATAGCTCTTGGATATGACCAGAAGGCTTACGTCCAAAATCTTAAGAAAGACATAAAAAATAAAGGTTTAAAAATAAGAATTATTCGTTTAAAACCATATAAAGAAAAAATTTTTAAAAACCACTTGCTAAAGAAAAAAATATAATTATAATATAAAAAAATTATTATTAATTTAATATTTTTATATGAAAAACTTTAATCTAACAAATAATCTTAAGAAAATTGTTTATGGTTTTCTTTTTAACATTAAGAAACCACTTTCTAATAAATTTTTCGTTTCAGTATTTATTGTAAGTTTTGTTTCTGTTTTAATAATTTTATTGATAGGGTTAGGCATTGTTTGGTATTTTGGAACGAACTTATTTGGATATTTTGCTAAAGAATATATGCAAGATGTACAAACAACAAACAACAGTTCCGTGGCAGAATCTCAAAAAATAATAGAAAAACAGTCTGTTTTTTCACAAGAATCTTTTGTCGTAAATACTGTTAAGAAAACTAATCCGGCGGTTGTTTCTATAATAATTACAAAGAATGTTCCAAAATATGAGACATACATAGATCCTAATCAGAATGATCCTTTTGGTGGAATGTTTGGAATTCCAAATTTATTTTTTAATATTCCACAATATCGTCAAAGTGGAACAGAAAAAAAAGAAATTGGTGGTGGATCAGGATTCTTTGTATCATCTGATGGTTTGATAGTTACAAACAAACATGTAGTAGACCAAACTGGCGTTGACTATACTGTGTTTACAAATGATGGTAAAAAACATTCTGCCACAGTTGTGGCCCGTGATCCTGTTCTTGATATTGCTCTAATTAGAATATCGGGGAATGGATATCCATATCTCGAATTGGGAGATTCTGATTCGCTCCTAGTTGGACAAAGCGTGATTGCTATTGGTAATGCTCTCGGAGAATTTAGAAATACTGTTTCTGTGGGCGTTGTCTCTGGTCTTGCTCGTTCCATCACAGCTGGAGACTCAAGTGGAAACACGGAGACACTTGATCATGTTATACAGACTGATGCTGCTATAAATCCTGGAAATTCTGGTGGTCCGTTGTTAGATCTTACTGGTAGAGTAATAGGCGTAAATGTAGCAGTGGCCCAAGGTTCGCAAAGTGTTGGTTTTGCACTTCCAATAAATTCCATAAAGAGTTCTATTCAATCTGTAAAATCCACTGGTAAAATTGTCAGACCATTTCTTGGAATACGATACGTACAAATAAACACAGAAATGAAAGATAAGAATAATTTATCTGTGGATTATGGAGTGCTTGTAAAATCCGGACAGACTGCTAGTGATCTTGCTGTTATACCAGGAAGTTCAGCTGACAAAGCTGGAATCGTGGAGAATGACATAATTCTTGAGATAGATGGGATAAAATTAAACGATACGAATAGTCTTGCTTCAATAATTCGTACTAAAAATGTATGGGATACTATTACACTAAAAATATTACATAAAGGAACTGAGAAAACAATCTCCGTTGTTTTAGAGGCAGCAAAAGGATAAAAAGTTAACTATTTTGTTTTGTATCTTTTAGTCGTAATGCTATAAGTAGTCCTAAAAGTATAATGATTCCTAAGATAAAGAATAAATACTTAAAAGATGGAACAAACAAAAGCACCGGGATAGCAAGAAGTGGTCCTATTATATAGGAAAGTGGAGTTGTATTTCTAAAAAAACTTATTTCATCTGCTCTTTTTTCGCTGATGGTTTTAAAGAAATAACTTTCGCTCATTATCTCTATTGTTGCGGCTCCAACACGTGTGCCAAAAAGAATCAATGCCCATACCCAGATCGTAGAATTAGGAATAAATGGGATTAATAAAGTAAAAATAGCCATTATCGAGAAACCATAAATTAGCATCTTTTTTTCTCCTAATTTATCTGATAGTTTTCCTAATGGAAAATCTAAAACAACAAAAGGGATGAGCATTATAGTAAAAATTAGACCTATTTTGTCCCAACTTATCCTCATGTACTCATATAAATATATTGGTGTATATATTATCATCCATGAAAAAAATAATTTTAATATAAAATTTATTGTATAAATATTTGAAAGGTGTCTGTTTTTAATAAAAACTTTTAAT
>JBAXPX010000027.1:0-4174 GCA_037132055.1 bacterium | reverse complement strand
TTCTGATTCAGACCTTTTTGCTAAAAAGGTCTGTGCCAAAGAAATCTTTGGCTCGCACCTCCTCCTCGGCGAAAAAACAGTTCGTCCCGCCGAAGGCGGGACTCCGAATTCGTTTGGAAAAATGGGGGGAAATCAGTGGGACGCGCTTCGCGCGTCCCACCTTCTGGCTTTGAAAAAGCCGTTAAGTTCTGTTCTGGTGCGCGATACAGGATTCGAACCTGTGGCCTACCCCACGTCAAGGGGTCGCTCTACCAACTGAGCTAACCGCGCATAATTCAAATATACAAAAAATTTCTAATAAATACAAATATTTAGTATAATTAACATATGAACACATTTGAACATAAATCTATTCCTAGATTACATACAGAGATAATTAGAACTCCAGAAGGTGATGGGGCGTCTTGTTGTCCAGAGCGTGGTGGAATAATAACCTCTATTCAATTCAAAGGTGAGGAGATTTTGTATTTAGATGAAGCGACTTTTCAGAATCTTGATGAAAATGTAAAAGGAGGTATTCCCAAACTCTTCCCAGGGGCTGGTCCAAATGAAAGTGTCGAGAATCCAAATTTAAAAAAATATCCAGATTTAAAACAGCATGGCTTTGCAAGGAATAAAAAATGGGATTGTGTAAAAACGGCGAATGGGTTTGTTGAAACATTAAAATCAGATGCTG
Source organism: bacterium (assembly GCA_037132055.1). GTDB lineage: Bacteria > Patescibacteriota > Minisyncoccia > Phycocordibacterales > UBA9973 > UBA9973. Next base: position 3,498 of record JBAXPX010000027.1, on the reverse strand, counting down.
ATACTAGGAAAATATTTCCATTTGATTTTAGTATTCGTATGGTTTCTGGTTTTGAAAAAGATGGATCATTTAACATAAACGAATCAATAAAAAATCTTGAGAAAGACAAGGATTTGCCTGTTTCTGATGGGCTGCATCCATACTTTAGAATTCCTAATGAAAACAAAGAAGACGCATATGAATTAAAGAATAAAATTGAGTTCAATTTCAAGGGTGGAGACTTTATAAAAGAAAACATTGATAAATGGGCAAATGGTAAATCTATATCAATAAAAACCCCAAATACTCCTATGGAGGTCATTATTCCATCACTTGGAACTTTAGTGCTTGAAGTATCAAAAGAATATAAACATATTTGGATTTGGTCTCAACCAGGTAAAGATTTTATTTGTATTGAGCCAGTAAGACGCAATAAGGGGGGATTAATAGACGATCCAGAAAAAATAAAACCTGGAGAAGTTTCTTCTACTAATTTTAATATTAGACTACAAAAATAAAAACTATATTTTCTCTTCTATCCTTTCTAATGCTAAAATAAATGCTCCACGACGAAGATCTGTAGAATATTTTTTACCATTTTCAAATACTTTTTGTGCAGCGTCATGCATCATTGGACGCAATTTATTGAAAACTTCTTTTTCAGTCCAATGTTCGCCTTTTAGATTTTGATCCCATTCGAAATATGATACTGTGACTCCTCCCGAATTTGCCAAAACGTCAGGGATTATTGGTATTCCTTTTTTGAATAATATTTCATCTGCTCCAGGGGTTACAGGGCCATTGGCAAGCTCTAAAACGACTTTAGTGCGTATTTTGTTAGCATTTTTTGTAGTTATTTGATTTTCATATGCAGCTGGTACCAAAAGGTCGCATTCTATTTCAAGTAGTTCTTCATTTGAAATATCTTTACATGCAGTAAATCCTGAAAGGGAACCAGTGATTTTTTTATGTTCAACAAGTTTTTTTAAATCTAAACCATTTGGATTATAAACTCCACCTTTTGAGTCTGAAATTGCGATAACAGAATGTCCATGTTTAATAAAAATTTCGGCAGCATTTAATCCAACATTTCCAAAACCTTGTACAACTACTTTGCATTTTTCAGGTAGACCAAGTTGTGCGCGGAGTGAATCAAAAACATAAAATCCCCCTAGTCCTGTCGCAGGACCTCTGCCTTCTGAGCCACCTTTTTCTATTGGTTTACCAGTAAAAGTTGCTCTTGTTTTATCGCCAGTTATTTTTTCATATTCATCACTCATCCAATCCATAATTTCGGGAGTAGTATTCACATCTGGTGCAGGGACATCTTTTTTTGGACCTAAAATATCTGCCAATTTTTTGACCCAACCACGTGAAAGTCTTTCGAGTTCTCCTTTGGATAAATCTTTTGGATCAACAGTTATGCCACCTTTTCCACCACCCATGGGGATACCAGCTACGGCGCATTTGATAGACATCCAAAAAGCGAGGGCTTTTACTTCATTTATCTCTGTATCTTTATGGTATCTAATTCCACCCTTATAAGGCCCTAATGCATTATTGTATTCAACACGATAACCTTCAAATATTTTAATGTTGCCATTGTCCATTTTTACAGGGATTGAGATTCTAATATCTCTGTCTGGACGACGGAATCTTTCAATAAAAGAGGCATCAAAATTTTTAATTTTTGCGACCTTGTCTAGTTGTTCCATTGCATTCTCGAATGGGTTTTGCATCTTTTTTGTTTCCATCCCGCGTGAACGGGGAAGTTAAATTAATAAAGTATTTTATTATACTATTTATAAAATGAATTTGCTATGAATTTAGATTTATGTGACGAATTTTTCTAATACTTCTAGATCTTCTCTTGTATTTGCTCCTAAAGATTCATATGGGTCCATTTTTATAGTTTCTATTTTTTCTTTTTCGTCAAAAGCTATATGGAAAAGATCTGTTAGATAAAATTCTTTTTTTGCATTGTCATTTTTTATTTTTGGAATGTTCTCCCAAAGCCATTTTGCATCAAAAACATAACAACAAGCTGTGTTTATCTCTTTTACATTCTTTTCTTCCTCGCTTGCGTCTTTATATTCACGTATACCTATGACTTCTCCATCTTTTCTCAACACTCTACCAAGAGCAAAAAAAGCTTTTCGCCAATCCAAAAAGTCAGGTATTTCCGTAGTAGTAAATGTTATTTTTGCTTTTGAATTCTCGTGTTTCTCTATAGTTTTTTTTAAAGTATCTTTTTTTACAAAAGGCTGATCCCCAGAAACGACGACTATCTCTTCTGCGTCATCACAATATTCTTTTGCAGAAAATACTGCATGAGCGGTGCCGAGCTGTTCTTTTTGTAGTGCATATTCGCAAGAATTTCCAAGCTCTTCTTTTACTAATTCAGCCTTATGCCCGACTATCGCGATAGGTTTTCCGTCATATATCTCTGATATTGTTTTTAGTAGATGTTTTATCATTGGCTTACCTCCGAGTGGCGCCAAGACCTTTGGTAAATCATGATTCATTCTGGTACCTTTTCCTGCAGCTAAAATTAAAATTTTTATTTTTTTATTCATGTTTATCGATTATACACCCAAAATAAAGTCTTTTATATTGACTTTTTAGTATTTATGTGATATTTTGTATTTGAATGAAGCACATCACATAGACCACATAAATCATTTTTTAACTTCTTAAACTAAAAAAAGTTATGAAAACAGCAATGCGATCAAGCATTTACCCAGAAATGAACCCATTTCTGCTCCTCCTTGGCCAGGTTTTAAAGAACTTGCCGAACAATCCCAAGCCTGCTTGTGCTGGGTTTTGTCTAACCTATTTTGACTACATCAAAGAAACAATCGTTTCTGAGAGGATTGGAAATGTTCCTCCGGAAAAAGAGTACAAATATTTTTTCCTCTCAACAAAAAAAGTTACCCAGACTCTTTTGTTAGGGAAAAATCGTTCGAAGGATTTCCAAAATAAAAAGTTGGAGCAGTATCCAGGAGCGATAAGGCTGTTTGATAATTGTGCCGGTGTGTCCGGACACGACTCCATGGTTGATGAAGCCACTGCTGCGCTTTGGCTTATTGTGATAAACTATCTGTTCAGTGCAAAGACGATTAAACCCATGGAGGAAGAAGAGTTTTGGACAAAAGTGGCTAGTACTGCCAAGTTTGTTCAGACAAGTGTTGCCCCTGACAACAATTGGATATACATAATGGGCGAAATGCTCAAAAACGAGCACACCCTGCTACATCGGTAAGATTTTTTCAGGGAATTTAATTATGGAGTTTGTTAATTTAATTAGCAGACTCCTTTTTTTTATTTAATTTTTGCGTGTGACTCCAAGTGGTCGCCAGTTGGAACCAGATTTTATATCAAATAAGGGGATTTAATAAATTATATTGAAACAACCTTTAATAATGATACAATTAAGATATGGAAAACAACCAAAATAATGTTTTAGATAATACATCAAGTGTCAATTATTACATTAATCTTTCTCGTAAGGTTTATGAT
>JBAXPX010000026.1:0-4685 GCA_037132055.1 bacterium | reverse complement strand
ACGTAGATGCGTGAGACAGGTTGGTCTCCTATCTACTGCACTCGTTGATTCTTGAGAAGATTTGCTCCTAGTACGAGAGGACCGGAGTGAACTGACCTCTGGTGTGTCGGCTCTAGCGCCCGCTGGATTGCCCAGTAGCTATGTCGGGAATGGATAACCTCTGAAAGCATCTAAGAGGGAAGCCAGCTTCAAGATTAGGAATCGTTAAGAACCGTGAGAGATGATCACGTTGATAGGCTTTAAGTGGAAGCGCAGCAATGCGTTAAGCTGAGAAGTACTAATGTTTCGATTCCTGTTAAGAAATTTGTAAACCACAATTAAAAAATTTATATCTACTCATTTTTGAGGCGGATATAAAATATGATCAAGTTTTCAGTGTTGGTGATTTGTCGCAGGGGAAACACCTCTTCCCATTCCGAACAGAGAAGTTAAGCCCTGTTGAGCCGATGATACTCCTTGTGGGGAAAGTAGGCTATCGCCAACACCGAGTACTTGATTTTCTATTTAATACCACGAATAATGGTATTATTTTTCGTTTTAAATGTTATAATACCTAAATGGCATGGGCTTTTAAAAGACAACTGATTTATTTGTTGATTGTTCTTACGGTTTTTTCTTTTTTTGGATTTTTAATAATCTATCCGATTTTGAATAAAGCACCGACTTGTTTTGATGGTAAACAGAACGGAGAAGAAACAGGAATAGATTGTGGTGGTTCGTGTATGCTTGCTTGTACTCTGCAAGTAGACAAGCTATCGATAATCTGGGCTAGAACTTTTGAAGTTGTTCCAGGACGCTATAACGCTGTCGCTTATTTGCAGAATAAAAATGAAAATACTGTCATTAATAAAATAAATTACAGATTTCGTTTTGCCGATAAAGACAATATCTATATAGGCAAAAGAGATGGAGAAACTTACATTCCACCATCGGGCAACTTTGCAGTTTTTGCTCCAGCCATAGATGTTGGAAATTCAATCCCTGTCTATACTTCTTTTGAATTTACAGAAGAACCAGTTTGGATCAATGTATCAGCAGAAAAAGTGGATCAACTAAAAGTTTCAGTATCAGATATAAAGTTAGAAAATGAAGACACGAGTCCAGCATTGTCTGCTATTGTGACAAACAATTCGCTTTTCAGAATTCCTGAAGTTTCTGTTGTAGCAATTTTATATGATGCCCTAGGGAATGCAGTATCGGCAAGCCATACTTATTTAGATGTCCTAAAGGCAGAAGAAAAGGCGCAAATCAATTTTACATGGCGTAATCCACTAGTGGGGAAAGTAGTAGCGAAAGAAATAATCCCAATGTTCAATATTTTTTCAGTTAAATTAAAATAATGGCAGAACGAACGTTAAAAAATATAGATTGGCTTTTAGTATTATTTATTATTCCCATTATACTAGCTGGACTTTTTACAATGAAGTCTTTTGTTCCAGCTGAAGATGCTGGTAATTTTTTTCAAAAACAAATTATCTCGATAATTATTTCTTTAGCAGTTTTTTTCATTTTTTCTTTTATTGATTTTAGGTTTTTAAAAAGGACTGATGTTCTAGTGACCCTTTTTTTGGTTTTTTCAGGTCTTTTAGTTGTTCTTTTTATTTTAGGGCATGTCTCACACGGCGCAAAGAGCTGGTTTAATTTTAATAGTTTTTCTTTTCAACCAGTCGATGCCATGAAACTTATTTTAGTGCTTATTTTAGCTAAGTATTTTTCTCGTCGTCATGTAGAAATTCGCAACATAAAACATATCTTTATTTCTGGATTTTATGCGTTAGTACCTTTTCTTTTGATTTTACTTCAGCCTGATTTTGGTTCTGCTATGATCATATTTTTAATATGGCTTGGTATGGTGCTTGTTTCAGGTATTTCTAAAACACATTTGCTCGTAGTTTTCCTGGCAGGGGTGGTTGCGTTTCTAGTTCTTTGGTTTTTTATGTTCGCTCCGTATCAAAAAGCTCGCATTATAAATCTAGTAAATCCACTGGCAGATATTCACGGTACTGGCTATAATTCACTCCAGTCAACCATAGCTGTCGGTTCAGGGCAGATTTTCGGCAAAGGTCTTGGGTTTGGGACACAATCAAGGTTAAAATTCTTACCAGAACCGCAGACCGATTTTATTTTTGCAGCATTTTCTGAAGAGTGGGGTTTTATTGGATCTATTTTAATTTTAATTCTTTTTGGTTTGATTATTTGGAGAATACTTTATACGGCATCGGTCGGTTTATCAAATTTTGAAATGCTTTTTGGTATGGGAATTGCTATTTATTTTATGAGTCATATTCTCATAAATATTGGGATGAATTTGGGATTACTTCCTGTCACGGGGATTCCGCTTCCTTTTATGAGTTATGGTGGTTCGCATCTTTTGACAGAATTTGCAGGATTGGGTATTTTGATGAGTATGCGTAGATATGCGAGACCAGCTCATCGCGACGACATGAAGCATGAGTTTTTAGGAATATAAAGATAAAACAAATATATGATTTTAATTGATGGAAAAAAATTAGCAGATGAAATTTTAAATAAAATAAAAAAAGAAGTTATTTCTTTGCCATTCAAACCGATTTTTTGTGACGTATTGGTTGGCAATGATCCTGCCTCTGTGCAATATGTTCAAATAAAAAAGAGGAGAGCAGAATCCATAGGAATTAATTTTTACGATGCATCTTTTCCAAGCTCCATAACAACCGAAGAACTCATAAAAGAAATAGAAAAAATAAACAAAATTCCAAATATGTGTGGAATTATTGTTCAACTGCCACTACCTCAATCCATAGACACAAGAAAAGTCCTTGATGCTATAAATCCTAGTCTCGATGTAGATTGTTTGGGTACTATCAGAAGTAAAGAATTTTATAATGGGGATATGTCTCTTGGTTTCCCTGCAGCATTATCTTGTGTAGCACTACTAGATTCTATTCGATTTTCTTTGAAGGATAAAAAAATAGTTGTTTTAGGGAATGGTGAGTTGGTAGGCAGACCCGTCACAGCTTTGCTTAAAGTTAGAGGATTTTCACCAGTTGTTGTTGTAAACAAAACTGAAAATAAAAAGGAGTTAATAAAAGATGCCGACGTTATAATTTCTGGGATAGGTTCTGGTAAATACATAACGGGAGATATGATAAAGAATGGGGCAGTATTGATAGACGCAGGAACTTCAGAATCAAACTCTGGTATTATTGGTGATGTTGATCTTGAATCTGTAAAAGATGTTGCAAACTTTGTTTCTCCAGTTCCTGGTGGAGTAGGTCCCATGACTGTGGCCATGTTATTAAATAATGTATTAGAGGTAGGAAAAAATAAAAATGTTAAATAATCAAATATTTTTTACACTTTATAATCTTTCTCATAAATCTGTCTTTTTTGATTGGGTAGTAATTTTTATTGGTAATATTTTGCCATACCTTACCGTTTTGGCAGTTATTATTTTTTTACTTTTTCACCACGAGATAATACCTTCAGAAAATCCTTTTAAAATATTTAGACAAAAATGGAAAGAAATTGTTTTAATATTTTTTTCAGGAAGTTTGGCTTGGTTGTTGTCTTTTTTGTTAAAATTGATAATTCATTTACCTAGACCTTTTGTTGATTTTCCGCAGGTTGTTCCTCTTTTCCGTGTAGTTGGCTACGCTCCTCCTTCAGGACATGCGACTTTTTATATGGCTCTTGCATTTGCTATATTTTTTAGTCACAAAAAAGTAGGTTTTATTTTTATGTTTATTGCTTTTTTGATAGGTATCGCTCGAGTTATTGCCGGAGTGCATTTTCCTGTTGATATACTTAGTGGTTTTATCTTAGGTGCTGGAATAGCTTATCTCGTGAGGTTTTTATACGATAAAACAAATAAAGTATCCTAATATAAAAACCCAATCACAGAATTGGGTTTTTATATTATTTTTATTTTACCTCAAAGCTCGCTTTGACTGTGACCATGATCTCTTTGTCTATTTTCGAAGTATCATACATGCCGTAATCACTGACTTCTACTGAATTTGGAGCCATTACCTGCACGACACCACTTGATGCTGATTTCATCACTCCTATTTTCTTTCCACCAGCTTTTGCCAATTGTTCTGCTCGAGCTTTTGCATCATCTACTGCTTTTGCCAATAATTCAACACGAGCTTCTGGTAATTTGGAATAATAATATTCTAGCGAGTTAGTTGAAAACAAAACTCCTTTATCTATTATGAGTGTGCTAATATTTTTTGATAAATCAGAAATCTTCTGAACATCAGATGATTGTACTTCTATGTTTTGAATCAAGTTGTATTTTTTATCTACTCCGGGGTTTTGTTCATAGACTTCATTCATGAAAATAGGGGAGATGTCTATTGATTCTATGGGGATACCGTTCGTTGCTAGAAAAGATTTAACTTCTTTTAAATCTGAATCCAATTTTGTGTAACCATCTTTTATGGTTGATTGTCTGGTCGAACGAGTGATAGAAGAAGACCATTTTACTTTGTCAGACACAACTGCCTTTTTTGCAGAACCAGTTGTAGAGATATAGTCCATCGAGCGTAATTTATAGAAAGTGAAGGACCCAATACTTGCACTTATTATAATAGAAAGTCCTAAAACTAGACCAAAAATCACATAACTTTTATTGTAGTTTTCCATAAATATATTATACAAGGATTTTTGTTATTAAGCAAAGTAGTTGTATTTATATACTC
>JBAXPX010000025.1:0-5179 GCA_037132055.1 bacterium | reverse complement strand
TTTGTTTATATTATTTTTACAAATCTTCTTTTTCCTAGCTTATAAACTCCAGTAGTTGCCTCGATTTTATAATCCATAATTCTTACTTCTTCTTTTTCGGAAAGTTTTTTTATTGCCCCCTCGTCCACAAGACGACGCCATTGGCTCATCGATTCAATTATTTTATTATAAACCAAAAGCTCTCCGAGCGCTCCACTTCCTTTTATTTCTTCTATTCTCTCTGGAATTTCTTTCTTTTGAAAAGTTTTTATGAAATTCTCTTCGGCCTCTTTGGCTCTTTTTTCTCCGTGATAAATTTTTACAATTTCATAAGCGAGTTTCATTTTTAAATCACGTGGATTTTTAAAATCTAATTTTATTTTATCTATTTCATCCAACTCTAAATATGTACAATCTATGAATAATTGATTAATATTCTCATCTGCTTGAGCCATTATTTTGCCATACATTTCTATTGGAGATTCGTCGAGTCCAACTCCTGTTCCCAGACTTTTACTCATTAATTTTTCTTTTGTAATTGGATTTTCAAGAAGTGTCGTTGTAATTACAAATTTTTCCCGCCCTTGTAAGTTTTTAACTAAAATTCTACCGGCAAGCATATTAAACGTCTGGTCTGTGCCACCTATTTCTATGTCTGCTCCAAGAGCGACGCTGTCATATCCTTGCATAAGAGGATAAAAAAATTCATGCATGTAAATTGGTTTATTTTCTTTCACTCTTTTTTGAAACATGTCTCTCTCCATCATTTGTTGCATGGTAAAATTTGAAGCAAGCTCCATAACTTGACCAAATGGCATTTTTGCCAGCCATTTAGAATTAAACGCAAACTGAACAGGATTTTTTTTATCATTAAAATCAATAATTTTTCCAATTTGCTTTTTGAATGTTTTTAAATTATTTTTAACTTCTAAAGCAGAAAGTTTTTTGCGAAGTGCGTTTTTGTCGCTTGGGTCTCCAATTTGGGCAGTAAAATCGCCAATCAAAACAATGATCTTGTGTCCAAGGTTATGGAATTTTTTAAGTAAAATATAATTTGTAGAGTGACCGAGATGTACGTCTGTTGCCGTAGGGTCTATCCCAATATAGACACGCATTTGTTTACCAGAAGACAAAACGCTCTTGAGCGCCTCTTTTGAGGGATAAATTTTACTTATTGATCGAGTTAAAACTTCTTCTATTCTTTTTTCGTCTATTGTCACCTTCATTCTCTGGATTATAACACACTTTCTGATATGATTAAGAGCATGACAGGAAAACAAAAAAACAAAGAGTTTCGTAAAAATTTAATACTTCTTCTCTCTGGAACTTTTATTGTAATTTTTGGTGTAGGAATTCTTTGGGTTTCTTCTATAAGAATCCCGGATTTTCAATCTTTTACAGAAAGAAAAATCGCAAATTCTACTAAAATCTACGACAGAACTGGTCAGGTTTTGCTTTTTGATATACACCAAAACATAAAAAGAACAAACATACCGTTTATTGAAATGGGAACTAATATAAAAAACGCAACTATTGCGATTGAGGATGCAAATTTTTACAACCATAGTGGAATAAGAATAACTTCTACAATACGTGCCATTTTCTCGAACATATTTCATACTGGAATAGGTGGTGGTGGTTCTACTATTACACAACAATTAGTTAAAAACACACTACTTACTTCAAAAAAAACAATTGGCAGAAAAATAAAGGAGTGGATTTTAGCCATAAAAATAGACCGCTCTATGCCAAAAGAAAAAATTCTAGAATATTATTTAAACGAAGCGCCTTATGGTGGAAGTGTCTATGGAATACAAGAAGCAGCTAAAACTTATTTTAATAAAAACTCTCAAGACTTGGATTTAGCAGAAGCTGCTTATTTGGCCTCTATTCCCCAATCTCCAACATCGCTTTCCCCTTATGGTAAAAACAAGAATAAACTAGACGATAGAAAAAACCTTGTTCTTTCTAAGATGTTAGAAAATAAATTCATAACACAAGAAGAACACGACAAAGCAAAAAAAGAGGTTGTCGCCTTTCAACCACAAGCAACGATGGGCATAAGAGCCCCACATTTTGTCTTTTTTATAAAAGAATATCTAGAACAAAAATACGGGGTAGATGCTGTTGAAAATGGTGGGCTAAAAGTCACAACAACTCTCGACTACAACCTCGAACAAAAAGGTGAAGAAATAGTAAAGGCTGGTGCTTTGCAAAACGAAAAAGATTGGAACGGTTCTAATGCTGGGTTGGTTGCGATAGATCCAAAAACTGGTCAAATTTTAACAATGGTTGGGTCTAGAGATTATTTTGACAAAGGAATTGATGGAAACTTCAACATCGCAACAGCAACAAGACAGCCTGGGTCTTCTTTTAAGCCTTTTATTTACGCCACAGCGTTTAATAAGGGGTTTACTCCAGATACAGTGCTGTTTGACCTTCCCACAGAATTTCAAACGACCTGTAATGCATACGGCAAGGCCTTGCCTGGTAAAAACCAATCTGATTGTTATATGCCAGAAAACTATGATGGTAAAAATCGTGGACCAATGAAACTGAGAGATGCGTTGGCTCAATCTATAAACATCCCAGCTGTAAAACTCCTCTATTTGGTTGGACTAAAAGATGCATTTAAAACAGCCCAAGACATGGGCATAACCACCCTAACAAACCCAGATCAATATGGTCTTACTTTGGTTATAGGGGGAGGAGAGGTTTCTCTTCTTGATATGGCTTCAGCTTATGGGACCTTTGCCAATAATGGTATTAAAAACAAATACACGGGAATTTTAAAGGTTGAAGATGCGTCTGGAAAGATTTTAGAGGAATTCAACCAAAACGAAAGAGTTGCTATACCAAAAAACACAGCGTTAACAATATCAAATGTCCTGTCTGACAATGTGGCTCGCATACCAACCTTTGGAGCACAGTCTGTTTTGGAAATTCCAGGAAGAGAAGTCGCAGTAAAAACAGGAACAACCAACAATAACAAAGATGCTTGGACTGTAGGATATACTCCATCTATTTCTGTTGGCGTTTGGGCTGGCAATAATGACAACAAGCCAATGAAAAAAGGAGGGTCTGCTGTTGCTGGACCTATTTGGAATAAATTTATAATAGAAGCACTAAAAAACTTACCAAATGAAAAATTTGAAAAACCAAACCTAGAAGTTGATCCAATAAAAACAAAACCTGTACTGAGAGGATTTTGGCAAGGCAATGAACATTTTTTCATTGACAGAATATCAGGAAAACTTGCTAGTGAATTCACACCAAAAGAGACAATGGTTGAAAAAGTTATAACAAACGTACACTCAATCCTTTATTGGGTAGACAGAAACGATATCTTAGGACCACCCCCAACAAACCCATCTAATAATTCACAATTTGATCACTGGGAAATTCCAATACAAAATTGGTGGGCTCAAAATAGGTATAAATACCCAACAATAACTTGGTCTGATGCTCCAACCCAAACAGATGACGTTCACACCAACAACTCTAAACCAAACGTATTAATAATAGAACCAAACACAAGTACAAATTATTTACCAAACCAAAAAATACAACTACAAATAAACAACACTGGGCGTTTTCCTCTTCAAAAAATAGATATTTTTATTAATGATGTTTTTTTAAGTTCTATTAACCCCCCTTTTAGTTTTTCTTTTATACCATCAGAGCTAGAGAACCTTAGGGATGAAAATCAAATAAAAATAATTTCTTATGATACAGCCTACAACCACGGAGAAACTGTCTCTGTTTTTAGAGTATCACAATAATTATCTAAAACTTTCTGGTGCCATTTTACCCAAAGATTCTTTTAATTTTAAACTTAAGAGTTCTTTTTTTAAAAAAATCTCGTTTTTATAAATTGGCTTAATGTTTAAATAAACTATATTATTTTTTATTTTTATGTCTTTCGTTTCTAGCCCTGCTTTAATTGTTTGATTTATGGCATCACAAATAGCCAACTTTTTTACTTCTTCTTTTACAAGAAGGTGGTCAAACTTAAAAAGCAAATCTTTAATCTCAATCATTGGAACTACCTATTCATTGGCATTATTAAATAAGTAAAAGAATTATCTGAAGCTCCGCCTATAACCAATGGTTTTGATGATTCATTTAGTTTAACAGAAACACTATCAGTACTTATAGACTGAAAACAATCATAAAAATATTTATAATTAAAACTCAACTCAACACTATCCCCAGACATAACTGCATCTAGATATGTTTTATTTTCTCCAATGTCTGTGTTTTTGGAAGACAGTTCAAAAATTTTTTCTTTTGGTTTTATCAACAAGTCTACTTGATTAAATTTATCAGAAAAAACGTTTGATAACTTTAGTGCGTTCAATAGGTCTTGCTTAAGCACAACAACCTCTGTAGTAAATTCTTTAGGAACTATCTGACGATAGTCTGGAAAAACCCCATCTATAACCCTAGAGGTTAAATAACTACCATCAGAAGAAAAGGAAATCTGGTTTTTATTAAAACAAACCCTCATTTCTCCAGAAAACTCTCCAAAAACTCTTAGTATTTCTGGAATATTTTTAAACGGAATAAGTATTCCTGTAATTTTTTCAATTCCCTTTATTTTTATTTTTTTCTCAGCTAATCTAAACGAATCAGTGGAGACAAAAACTAAACCTTCTTCGTTTGTATACACATAAACACTAGATATTTCTGGTTTTACGTCAGACAAAGAAGAACTATAATAAACCGACTTAATGCCATCCATTATTTTTTTTGATTCTATTTCAAAACTTGCTCCGTCAACTTTTGGAATAGTTGGAAAATCGTCGTGTGGTTGTCCTTTTAATTTTATTTGTGTTTTTTTTGTTTTTATTAATAAATTACCTTCTTTTTCTTCAATGACAACATTATCGTTTTGGTAAATATTAGAAAATATACCAACTAAAACAGACCCGGACACAGCCACAATACCCTCTTTTTCAACTTTTGCTGGAATTTCTATTTCAATACCAAGACTCAAGTTTGTGGCGCGTAGTTTTAATGATTTTCCTGTGGCAATAAAAAGAATTGAACTCAATACTGGTAAAGTAAGGTTTTTACCTGTTATCCTTTCTACTTGGAAAATTGCGTTTTTAATTTTTTCTATTCCACATTCTAGTTTCATATGTTTGTTTATATATTATATATTTAATTTATTAATACTATTAGATGTGTTGATAAG
>JBAXPX010000024.1:0-7474 GCA_037132055.1 bacterium | reverse complement strand
GTTTGCTTTTTTGTATAATTTTTTTCTATTTCTTTTTTATTTTTCATAAATTTATTTTAATCCTTTTACTATTTTAATAAACTGGTCATTGCGGTCATATTCATTTTTAAAATATTTTCCAAAAGAAGAGAAACCTGGGCTGTATAAAATGGTTTCACCTTTTTTTGCGACAGAATATGCTCTTTTTACTGTATTCTCTAAACCTTCTTCTTCATAAACTTCAATCCCTTTCTTTTTAAATTTAAGAACTTCATCACGAATAGTGTCGGTACCTCTCTCTTTAAACATAACAATTTTCGAACACCATTTAGGCATTTCTTGTAAGAGTTTTTTGGTATCAAGTTTTTTATCGTCACCTCCAATGATCAAAACAATATTTCTTTTCTTTATGTCCCCCACAGCTTTCAGTGCGGCAATCGTCGCATCCGGAGTGGTGGAATTATTATCATTATAAATTTTTACACCTTTTATCTCTCGGACAAATTGCAATCTCCCTTCTATTCCACTAAAATTTTCAACTGCTTTTTTTATTATGCGTTCGTTGATACCCATTCCTCGAGCAGCAAGTATCGCGCACATTGCATTCATTTTATTATGTTCTCCTGGAATTTTAAGTTTCCAGTTTTTGGGAAAATCTTTCGCTCGAGCAATCTGTACTTTCCTTTTTACCTCTCCTGGTAATTGTTTTACTACCCCTTCACCTACTACAAAAATATCTCCCTGCCTACCGGCAGGCAGGCTTCTATTTTGATATTTAAAAATATTTGCTTTATCAGAAAAATATAAATCACGGTTCCCTTTATAATAATTTAAATGATCATCTAAGAATGTCGTAAAAATAGAAATATTTGGACTAATTCTAGAATCACCAAAACCTTGCAACTGCCATGAATCGAGTTCGAAAACAGCTATGGTCTTCGGAGTTACTTTTTTAAGAAGTTGTAATGTAGAAACACCACGAACATTGCCCCCAAGTAGTATTTTCTTGCCAGCAAGTTTTAAAATCTGTGCTATTAAATGGGTGACCGTAGATTTCCCTCTAGTCCCAGTAATCCCAACAATTTTTATTCCAGCAATTTTTGCAAATAAAGATGCACTCATTTCTACTGGAATATTATTTTCTCTAGCTTCTTTTATATAAATGGAATCAAGTGGCACTCCAGCTGCCTTTAAAACCATGTCCCTGTTTTGAAAATCTTCTAATCTATGTTCGCCTAAAACAAATTTAATATTGGGAAACTTTTTTAAGATTTTGAGTGAACTTGCAAGCTGTTCCTTTGACTTCAAATCAGTCACAATTAAATCTGCGCCACATTCAGCTAAATATGCCGTATCCCCAACCCCCCGCCCCAAAAGCCCGAGACCCATGACAGTTATTTTTTTTCCCTTAAATTGTTCTTTGAGATTTTGCATTTAATTTAAATTCTTTTTTAGTTCTTCCATATCATTAAAATGTTGTTTTGTGCCTTTGATTTCTTGATAATCCTCGTGCCCTTTGCCAGCCAGTAAAATAATATCACCTGCCTTAGCTATTTTTACCGCTTCAATTATTGCTTCATGTCTATTTGGTATGGTTTTTACTTTTTTAGAATCATTCATAGATAAATCCGTTTTCATTTCAGTAATAATTTTTTCCGGGTCTTCGTTCCTTGGATTATCAGACGTAAAAATCGGGATATCTGATAATTCTGCCCCAATTTTACCCATTATTCTACGCTTGAGTGGATCTCTATCTCCGCCACAACCAAAAACACAAATAACCCGACTATTTTTCTCTTTTATTTCATTGATAGTCAAAAGAACATTTTTTAATGAATCAGGAGAGTGTGCATAGTCAACAATACCCAGAACGCCACTTGAAGACATAAAATGTTCAAATCGTCCCGTCGGAGCTTCAACTGTTTCTAAAATCTTTGCCACACTTTGTATATTAAAACCAAGTAATTTTGCGGCACTCCAGACTGCAAGTAAATTATATGCGTTAAATTTTCCTAAAAGTTTTGATTTTATGTGCTCCATATTGAACAAGAGTTCCAACCCATAAAAATCAAGCTTTACAATCTGCCCTTCAAAATCAGCATTATTGTCTAATCCATAAAAATATTTTTCCGCCTTAGTGTCTTTTATTATTTCTTTCCCATGTTCATCGTCAATATTTGATAATGCAAAAGAGCCAAATGGTAACATTTGAAAAAATTTCTTTTTAGCTAAAAAATAATTCTCAAAACTCTTGTGATAATCTAAATGATCATGTGTAAGATTCGTAAAAATTCCACCCGTGAAATTTATCCCTGCTACCCTATTTTGATCCATCGCATGCGAAGAAACTTCCATAAAAACATATTCACATTTTTTTTTAACCATTTCCGTAAAAATTTTATTCAACGCAAGTACGTCTGGAGTAGTGGGAATTTTCCTATCCATTTTAAATTCCTCTTTATTTATCATAATATTCGTTGTGCCTATAAAACCAGCATTATACCCGAGTTCAGTGGCAACTTTGTACAAAAGAGTAGCTGTGGTAGTTTTTCCATTTGTACCCGTAACACCAACAATTTTAAGCTTAAGAGAAGGATTACCATAAAAATGCAACGCTGCTAAGGCAGCTATAGCCCTTCTCTTAATCTTTAAATTTTTAATAAAATCCTTCATATATTCTTTATTTTAAAAGTATATCACAATATTTAAAGTTTAAAATAAAAAGGCCTGACTCTGTTTTTATAACACAGCCAAGCCTTATTCGTTTTTCTTACACACACTCGCTTTCTTGTTTAAGAAGTTTCCTATTAACCTTTGTGTAGGTTTTAGGAAGTTTTGAATCAAAAACATTTGTGGTCGTCACAAATGTAGCAACTTCCTGATCCAGGGTATAAAGAAAAACTTTCCTTTGACACCCGCTTGCAAGGATGCAGACATCGCTCTCGTTATCAAACTTTTCTGACAGATTTACCCATCCCTGAGCAATCAAAGCAGGCAAGTTCTTCATAAAATGTCCTAACTTTTCCATAGTCTTTTGTTTTAGTTTACTATCTTTTTATTCATAGAAACTTTATCACACTAAATATTTTAGTCAATAAAACTATAATCTTTTGTATAGTTTTAATTAATCAAAGATTTTCTATGTTGTGGTGCATTGATCATCCCACATTTTTTCCATTTATATACTTCTCCCGTCGCAGGATTTATAGCTCCGCAAGGACAAGGATCATTGCGTCCTATTCTTCCTTGTAAGTCAGAGGACAATTCTTTTTTTTCATCATCAGAAAATTCTTCAGGCTCGTCATGACTTGTTATCAAATTCTGTTTTGGTTCTTTTTGTTCGTCAAGATTTATCGCGACTGGTTCATTTATCGTCGTAATAAGCGAAAAAACCTGTTCTTTGAAAACTTCTTCCATTTCTTTAAACATTTTTAGTCCTTCTTTTTTGTACTCAACAATAGGTTCGCGTTGACCATAGGCACGCAAGTTTACAGACGAACGAAGATAGTCCATAGCTTCTAAGTGTTCCATCCAAAGGATGTCCGTCGAATAAAGTGCAATACGACGCGCAGTTTCAAAAAAAGAATCATCTCCTAGTTTTGTTCTTTTATCTGCGATTATCCTCTCAGCATCAGGATTATTTTCCGAAACCTTTTTCAAAAGTGCTTCTATTTCTTCTCTATTTGAACGCATCATTTTCTGACGTCTTTCGTATATAGCTTGTCTTTGGTGATTCATCACATCATCGTATTCTAATGTATTTTTACGAGCATCAAAATGAAAACCCTCTATTTTTGCTTGTGCATTTTCTAAAGATCTATTTATAAAACCATTTTCAATTGGTAAATCTTCTGGAATTCCAAATCTTCCCATCATTGTTTTTATTCTTTCGGACCCGAATACGCGCATCAAATCATCTTCGAGAGAAACATAAAATTGTGTCTCTCCCGGATCTCCCTGTCTTCCAGAACGACCTCGAAGCTGATTATCTATTCGTCTTGCTTCATGTCTTTCTGTGCCGAGTACAAACAAACCTCCCACGCTTTTAACAAATTCATATTCTTCCTTTACGAGTGGATTGCCTCCAAGTTTTATATCTATCCCGCGACCTGCCATATTTGTAGCTATCGTTACTGCTCCTCTACGACCAGCTTGTGCTATTATTTCTCCTTCTCTTTCGTGATTTTTGGCATTTAAAATAACATGTGGTACTCCTTCTTGTTTGAGATAAACAGACAATAGTTCATTTTTTTCAATAGAAATGGTACCAATCAAAACCGGCTGATCTTTTTTGTTTAATTCTTTTACTTTTTTTGCTATGGCTTGGAATTTCCCCTTTTCTGTCTGGAAAATTAAATCAGAATGATCTTGACGTATAATAGGACGGTTTGTAGGAACAACTATTACATCTAGTCCATATACTTTCAAAAACTCTTCAGCAGAAGTTAGCGCAGTTCCCGTCATCCCAGATAGTTTTTTATAAAATCTAAAATAATTTTGGAAGGTTATCGATCCAGATGATCTAGTTTCTTTTTCGATTTTTACTCCTTCTTTTGCTTCGATTGCTTGGTGTATGCCTTCAGACCAACGTCTACCAGGCTGAAGTCGTCCAGTAAATGGATCGACTATTATTACTTCACCTTCTTTTACTACATAATCCCTATCTCGTTCAAAAATGGCTTGTGCTTTTACTGCTGTTTCTAAATGATGAACATATTTTATTCCCTTTTCGGTGTAAATATTTTCTACCCCTAATAATTGTTCTGCTTTTGTTATCCCCTCGTCAGTTAGAGATATCGCTTTTAATTTTTCATCTACTTTATAGTCAGTATCTTTTTTAAGTTGTTTTGCAATTTTATAAAACTTAACATAAAAATCTTCAGAATCACCTGATGCCGAAGAAATAATAAGTGGAGTACGTGCCTCATCTATTAGAATAGAGTCAACTTCGTCAACTATAGCAAAATTATGTCCTCTTTGGACTAAATCATCTAAGGTTGTAGCTAAATTGTCTCGTAAATAATCAAAACCATATTCATGATTTGTGCCATAAGTTATGTCTGCAGCATATGCCTCGCGACGAGAACAAGGTTTTAGAAAGTCATAAATAATTTTAAATTCTCCTACTCGATCACGCTCTTTGTCTTCATCTTTATGTTTTGGATCATAAAGATAAGAAACATTTTGTGAATTTATAACTCCAACTGAAAGCCCTAAAAAATTATAAATCTGTCCCATGAGTACTGCATCACGACGCGCAAGATAATCATTTACTGTAATGATGTGTACACCGAGTCCTGTAAGTGCATTAAGATATGCGGGAAGAGTCGCTACTAGTGTTTTTCCTTCGCCTGTTTTCATTTCAGAAATTTTTCCAGAGTGTAGTGTCAAACCACCAACAAGTTGAACATCATAATGTCTTTCACCCAAATTCCTCTTTGCTGCCTCTCGTACCAAAGCAAAAACTTCTGGCAAAATATCATCTAGCGTTTCTTTGTTTTTTAATCTGTTTTTAAATTCTTCTGTTTTCTTTGGAAAATCAGCATCCGACAACACAGAAACCTCTGCCTCAAGGACATTTATTTTCTCTATAATTTCTTTTGTATTTTTTATAAACTTGGAGCTTGTATCCCCAAATATACTATTAAATAAGCTCATAATATCCATATTAGCACAAAAACAAAAAACTTCCGAGATTTCGGAAGTTTTTTGTTAAGTAGACTAAGCTCGCTTCTTTGTTGTCTTCTTTGCTTTTTTTGCTACTTTCTTTGCTTTCTTTTTTGCTGCCATAATATTATGTTGCTCGTCCTACGAAGAGTAGGATCTGCATTAGATTAAATTATAATTTATTTTGCGACAATCACGACCTGAAATATTTTTTAAAAATATTTTAAAAATAATTATCGCAAAGAACTAATTTAATTATCTCGCATAACGAAACATAACACAATACTTTTTTCACAAAACTGTGGATAACTTTTACTTTGAAAATTTTTTCAAAAAAGTTTTGCGTAAGAGTTTTGGAGACTTGCGAGCGCGACTGGCGCGAGCACGAGGAATTTTTTAGCAAAAAAATATCCGTACTCCAAAACTTTTATGCAGAACTTTTTGCACCCAATAAAAAAATTGCTTTCATTTGAAGCGGGTAGTGGCTAACCTCCAACATATGTGCCTATGTGAGTGCGACTACCCGCTACAGATAAAAACAATTTATATAAATAAGTATAACAAAATATGGTATAAATAGTAAACCGGGCTGTAGTATACCGGTAGTACATACCCTTCGGGAGGGTATAGACTGGGTTCGATTCCCAGCAGCCCGACATTTAAAGTAAAGCCTCTTCTAAAATATGTTCTATAACCAAGTGTGCTTTTGTGCCTACGGATTCACAAGATTTATGAAAACACGAGTCATCATCTAAGTTTGGGAAAAATTCAATATTTTTCAAATACACGCGACCAGATGGATGTAAAACAAAATCTGATTTTAAATATTGTGTTGTTTTTATATAATCACAAATTTTTTTTACAGATTCTAATAATTTCTCTTTTTCTAAAGATGTAAATTTTCCAGGAGATAGAATAACTCCATTCTTTTTCTCTGTCGGAGGAAAATTATATATGTCTTCTCCCCTAAAACTTGCAACAGAATGTACTGAAATATCTCTACCAAAAATAAATTCCTCAACTAAAATACTTTTTTTATGTTTTGTGCAATCAATTATCGCCTCCAGTAATTCAGGAAAGGTTTTCGCGACATGTATTCCGGTATTTAAATCTTCTGTTAAAGATTTTACAATCCATGGAGATGAAAATTTACTGAAAACCTCTTTTGCTTTTCTGACAGCATATTTTTCAAGTGAACCATCAAAGTCTTTCTGATAAACAGGGATAATGAAAGCTCTGGGCATGTTGATTTTTATTCCCTTCATGTGCTCATTCAACATTTCTCTACTTCCTAATGTATTTGAAAAATGATTAACCCCAATAGTCGGCACAGATAAGTCTTCTAGTGTTTTTGAATAACTCGGATGTGAAGTGTTCCAAACTACATCAACTTTTTCCATCAAATGTGATGGTTTTATTGGTAAACCACCCAGGTACCATTTACCGTTTTTATCAATCAAAACATCAATGGGTTTCCACTTGTCAGATAAGTTTTCAAATATATGAGAAATAATTTTGCCTCCTTCAAATAAGGACTTTTCATAATTTTCAAATGTCCCACCCCTCAACACTCCAACAACTTTTTTCATCTTTTAATTATAACAAAAAACACCCCGCTTACGCGAGGTATTTTTTTATGCTGTTGTTTGTTTTGTTTCGTTCCTTTTTTTACCCCGCCGAGGCGGGGTTAACTTTTTTAATGAATGTCTTTCCATTCTTGTCAGTCCCGATGCCAAATAAATTTGTATCGAGGATCCCGACTTTACGTCGGGAAAAGTTTTGGGTTCTTCCAAACCATTGTGTCGTCAATTGAGCGACACAATACCGA
>JBAXPX010000023.1:0-7531 GCA_037132055.1 bacterium | reverse complement strand
GTATAGGAATTTTGGAAAAAATGTGTTGGAAATTTTAAATCAAACAAAATGCCAACAAAAAAAAGTGCAAAATAAAATATATATGAACCGGAAAGAATTTTATTTAATTTACTTTTATTACTTTCTGTTTTCATGGTTTAATTATATCACAAAAAAGTATCATTTGACTTGTCCTAAATTATCACCAAAACCATAGTGTACCAACAGTGGAATCTCTGTTTTATATTTCAAATATGATCTCTCTAGCAATGTCTGCATAGCAAATTCTATTATTTTTATTGCTTTTTCTAAAACACCCTCCTCTATCTCATAGACTAGTTCATCATGAATCTGAAGCACAAGATGAACTTTATCTAAAAGATCGTTTTTCTGCAAATCCTCTTCCGCATATCTTATAGCAAGTTTTATAATATCGGCAGTAGCTGTACCTTGTATTGGTGCATTTATCGCCGTGCGTTCTGCCATGTTTTTTAAAAATGGAATCCTTGATCTTATGTTGGGAAAATTTCTACGCCTACCAAACAATGTCAGGGTATATGTATTTTTAGTTGCAAATTCTTTTACCTTTTCTAAATAATCCCTTATCCCAGAAAATTGATTGAAATAATTATCATAAAATTTCTGAGCTTCCTCACGAGTACCCCCAAGGTTTTTCTTTAAAGCAGAAACCCCCATCCCATAAATAATCCCGAAGTTTATTACTTTTGCCTTTCGTCGCATTTCGTGATCAACTTTATCTATCGGAACACCAAACACAAAGGAAGCGACGCCGGCATGGACATCTTTTCCTTCTTTAAAGATCTGTGTCATTTTTTTATCACCAGACAACATTGCCGCAACACGAAGTTCGACCTGACTATAATCAAATGCGACCAACTTACATCCCTTTGAAACTATAAATCCATCCCGGATCCTTTTTCCTAATTCCGATTTTATTGGTAAGTTTTGCAAGTTTGGATCTTGTGAAGAAAACCTTCCTGTAGTAGTACCGTTTTGTAAAAATTTTGCGTGCAGTCTGCCATCACTAGAAACCATTTTAGGAATTACATCAACATAGGTTGATAGTAGTTTTTGTAACTCTCTATAAGACAATATTTCTGTTATTATCGGATTATCTTCTTCTAGCTCTTCCAAAATGGAAACTTTTGTAGAAAAAGATCCACTGATATTTTTCTTTTTGCCGGATTTCATACCCATTTTACTAAATAAAACTTCCCCCATTTGTTTTGGAGAATTTATATTAAATTCAGTCCCTGCCATTTGATAGATTTTTTTTGTAAGTTTATCCAGTTCTTTGTGATATTCAATAGATAACTTTTCAAAATATTTTTTATCTATCAAAATACCGAAGTCTTCCATTTTTTTTACAATAGGAATGATCGGTTTTTCAATTTCTTCATATACTTTATCTAGTTCTTTTTCTTTTAATTTTTCAAAAATATATTTATAAGCGACTTCAAAAGAGTCCGTTTTTGCATATATTAAAATATCTTCTTTTTTAGGGCTAGTTATATCTGAGTTAATAAGCCAAAGAGCAATTGCAGCCTCGTTGATTTTATTTTGATCTATCTCTGGTGTTTTTTGATGGTTGTGCTCGGAAGATTCTTCGCTATCACCAAAAATTATTTCTTGTTTATTGCCAAAAAAACTTTTTATGCGCGCCAGTAAACTTCTAAATTCAAATTGAATAAATGCTTGTTCAATTTTTTTATAATCTGCATTCTCCCAAAAAGTCTTACTCGGCAAAGAAAAGTCTACCGGTGCATCAAGTCTTATTTTTGCCAGTGTTTTAGAAAATAGCGCTTCTTCTTCGTTGTTTTTTATTAATTCTAAAACTCTATGACTAACCCCAGCTTTTTCAATGTTTTCTGGGTTCTTTTTAATTTTTTTATAAATTTCTTCTATTGTTCCAAAATTTGTAATGAGAACAGTCGCTGTCTTTTCTCCAATACCTTTAATCCCAACAATGTTGTCTGAAGGATCTCCTCGGAGCCCTTTATAATCAGGCAAGAGTTTTGGTTTAAATCCAAATCTTTCAACAACTTTCTCCTCGTCATATAAAATGGTGTCATTTATTCCTTTCTTTAAGGTATAAACTTGGACTTTTTTGCCATCTATTAATTGCATTGTATCCATATCGCCTGATGCAATAATTATGTTTACATCTTTTTCATTTTTTAATTTTTCAACAATAGTCCCCAAAACATCATCAGCCTCAAATCCAGGTGAATCATAAATAGGTATATTAAATGCCTCAAAAATTTTTCTAGAATCTTTAAGTTGTGTGATGAGAGCATCGTCTGTCTTCGCACGTCCTGCTTTGTATGCATCATACGCCTCGTGTCTAAAAGTTTTTTGTGGTAGATCGTAACACGCAATAATATAATCCGGCTTCAAATCAGTAATTATTTTCATAAGCATACTCGAAAGACCATAGAGTGCGCCAGTTGGTTCCCCTTTTGAAGATAAAAACTCAGGCAAAGCATGATATGCTCGATGGATTATCGCATGCGAATCAAGTAAAACCAGTGTTTTGTTTTTGGTTTTTTCCATATAAAGATTATATCATTTTAGGCATTTTTAATTTTAAACTTCCTGTGTCCTTCTTTGGTGTGAGTAATATTAATTTGATGATGTTTTTTAGGCATCGCTTTAATTATTTTCTCTGGCCATTCTATAAAAACTAAATGCTCTTTGTTTGAAATAATTTCATCCCAGCCTAAATGTAAAAGTTCTTTTTCGTTTTTTAGTCTATAAGCGTCTAAGTGAAATAAGTATTTGAAGCCAGACTTTTTTAGGTTGTATTTTTTCATTATCACATACGTCGGGCTTTTTATTTTTTTATTTACATCTAAAAATTTTCCGACAAATTGCACAAAAGTTGTCTTCCCTGTACCAAGTTCACCATAAAGACCAACAACAGTGGCCTTGTTCTTATTTGTTTCTATGTTTACTAAAAAATCTCTCGCAATCTCTTGTGTATTCTTTGTGTTTTTTGAAAATATATCCATTTTTGAATATTAACACATTTTCTAATACACCTCACTCTTCCTGTTTCGTACTCTCGTCCCCCTTAGTAAGGATAGGGAGAGTGAGGTGAATTTAAGTTTAAAATAAGTTATAATTTGGCTATATGGCAGATTTTGATGAAGAAAAACAAAATAAACAACTAGATGACCTGCACAAACTAGAGGAAGAAGAACTGGTAGAAATATTAGCAAAATCTAAATATGATCTTCCTTACGTAAACCTATCTAGAATAGGCATAGACAACGAAGCACTCAGAATTATCCCTGAAAAAGAGGCCCGTGAAAAGATGATAGCACCATTTAAACTTTCTGGTAAAAATGTCTTTATCGCCGTGCGTTCTCCTTCTAAGGATCTTTTAGGTGAACTAAAAGAGCAAATGGAAAGGCAATCCCTTTTTGTAGTTTTTTATATGGCATCTCTGGCTAGTCTAAATAAAGTATGGGAAAGATATGTAGAAATTTCTCTCGCTGAAAGTTCAAAAATTGGTGGACTTGATATTTCTGCTGAAGTTCTAAGAAACACCGCAAAAAATATAGAAAAAATGCAAGATATTGAAAAATATATTAAAGAAGCAATGGAAGGAAACCAGGTTCATAAATTATCTCGCATTCTCGAAATAGTCTTAGCAGGAGCAATAGCAATCAACGCCTCAGACATACACATCGAACCAGAAAAGGATAGGGGCAGACTAAGATTACGCCTCGATGGAGTCTTGCAAGATGTAGTTTTTTTTGAAACAAGTATATATAGACTGCTTAACTCAAGAATAAAGCTTCTTTCTGGAATAAAACTAACTTCAAAAACCGCACAAGATGGGCGCTTCAGCATAAAAGAAGGTGAAGAGGAAATCAATATTCGTACTTCCCTTATCCCTGGAGCTTATGGGGAGTCCATCGTGATGCGTATTTTGGATCCAAAATCTATTAGGGTAAACCTCGAAGACATAGGTATCGAACCATTTTTATTTTCGGTAATCCAAAAAGAGATAGCAAAACCGAATGGTTTAATTTTGATTACGGGGCCAACTGGTTCTGGAAAAACTACTACTCTGTATGCATTCTTACGTAAAATATATTCTCCAGAAATAAAAATAATAACGATCGAAGACCCAATAGAATATCATTTAAATGGCATAACTCAAACACAAACAAACGAAGAAAAAGGTTATACTTTTTTAGAGGGATTGCGCTCTGCTCTGCGACAAGACCCTGATGTTGTAATGGTTGGAGAGATACGAGATTCTGAAACAGCAAAAATTGCCATAGAGTCTGCTCTGACAGGGCACATGGTTTTCTCAACTCTACACACAAACAATGCTGCTGGCGTCATACCTAGACTTATAGACTTAGATGTAAACCCAAAAATAATGGTGTCAGCATTATCTCTTTCCATCGCCCAAAGATTGGTCCGTAAGTTGTGTGTACACTGCAAAAAAGAGAAGGAACAAACCGAAGGTGAAAAAAATATAATTAAAGTTGTTTTAGAAAGCATAAAAAACGAAGGGAAAGATTTATCTAAATACAACATAAACATAGATACTCCATTTAAAATATACAAATCACTTGGTTGTGAAAAATGTAATATGACAGGATTTAAAGGAAGGATTGGAATTTTTGAAGCGATCCTAACAGACGAAGCCATTGAAAAAATAATGCCAGAAAATCCAAGCGAGAGAGAAATAAAAAAAGTTGCAAGCAAGCAAGGAATACTTTCTATGCGTCAAGATGGTATGGTAAAAATAATAAATGGGATTACTTCTTTTGAAGAAGTACAAAGCGTGGTTGATTTGAGTGAAGAATAAAAAAAAGCATTAATCTCTAAACAATCCTTTCAGAGCTGAGCCCCGAAAGTAACAAATTCTTGAAGGATGGTTCCAGAAAACTTAAAAAGCACCAGAACGTCCTACGCAAACCTATATAACCTGTGGCTGATTGCTTAGAGATTAATGCCCTCTTAAAATAAAAAGATCTAAATATCTTTGCGTTAATTATACTACATACAACACATAGCAAGTGCTATAATGTGGATAGTGTAGTGGATACAATGTGAATAATTAACTACCCAGAGTATAGCATACTATAAAAAAATGTCAAGCGATAAAATTAGAAAAACAAAAGCCCCTACCATTGAAAACAACGCCAGTCTTGGTGATTCTTTTTTAGATAAAGCATTACGTCCTACAAAATGGGACGAATATATAGGCCAAAAACACATAAAAGACAATGTAAAAATACTCTTACGGGCAGCGGAAGAGCGAGGGCACATCCCAGAACATATTTTGTTTTATGGACCACCAGGACTTGGAAAAACAACCCTGGCTCACCTTATCGCTCACGAAACTGGCCGACAAATGAAAATAACTTCTGGTCCTGCAATAGAAAAAGTTGGCGATTTGGCTTCCATCCTAACAAACCTATCCCCAGGAGATATAATTTTTATAGATGAAATTCACAGGCTTAATAAAATGGTAGAAGAAATACTCTATCCTGCCATGGAATCTGGAGTGTTAGACATAATTATAGGCAAAGGACCTTCTGCCAGAACAATACAACTAGACCTTCCCCCTTTTACTTTAATAGCTGCCACCACTCGTGTCGCGCTTGTCTCGTCCCCTCTTCGTTCAAGGTTTTCTGGTGGAGTTTTTAGGTTAGAATTTTATTCAAACGAAGAAATAGAAGAAATAGTAAAAAGGTCTAGTCGTTTGTTAGACATAGAATTAGAAAAGGAAGGATTAGATGAAATAGCCAAAAGAAGTCGTTTTACTCCTCGTACTGCAAATTATTTTTTAAAACGTTGTCGTGATTTTGCACAAGTTCACAAAAAGAATTTAAACAAAGAAACAATAAAAGGTGCACTAAACATGCTTTCTATTGATGAAATAGGCCTAAACAATTCAGATAGAAAATTTTTAGAAATTCTGATAGAAAAATTTAAGGGTGGACCAGTTGGACTAAAAACAATGGCAGCAGCTTTGTCTGAGGAAGAAGCAACTCTTGAAGAAGTAATAGAACCATATTTGATACAGCTTGGATTGTTGGAACGCACCGCACGTGGACGAGTCGCGACAGAAAAAGCATATAAACATTTAGGGGTTGATATACCAAAAAATTTACAAAGTAAACTGATTTAAAAACTCATGTCGGGACACAACAAGTGGGCACAAATTAAACACAAAAAGGCAATTACTGATTCTAAAAAGAGTAAAATTTTTTCTAAATTGGTTCGATATATATCAGTTGAAGCAAAACTCTCTAATGGAAAAGACTCTCCGGGGCTTAGAGCCGCAGTAGAAAAAGCAAAAAAGGTAAACATGCCTGGTGAAAATATTGATCGTGCGATAAAAAAGGCTTCTGAGGGAAGTGCACAAATGGAACACATAACTTACGAAGCATATGGACCGGGGGGCGTTGGAATAATAATAGAAACACTTACTGATAGTAAAAACAGAACAGCTCAGGATGTAAAACATATTTTATCTAAAAATGGTTTTGCTTTGGCTGGAATCGGCTCTGTGGTTTGGGCTTTTGTTAAAGAAAAAACCGAAGAGGGGTTGGTTTGGAAACCAACCACTTCTGTCCTCCTTTCCGATGCTGACTTAGAACTTTTAGATAAACTCGTAGACGAGCTAGAAGAAAACGACGACATACAAGATGTTTTTACTAATGCAGAATAAAATTTATGAAAATTTTAGGAATTGATCCAGGATTTGAGAGATTGGGAATAGCAATACTCGAAAAAAACTGCGGAGATAAAAAGGAAACCGTAGTTTTTTCCGAATGTTTCAAAACTTCTGCTAAAATAGAGTTTCCTGAAAGATTGTTTTTGATTGGAGAAAAAGTAAAAAATATAATAAAAAAATATAAACCCGAAGTTTTGTCCATTGAAACCCTTTTTCTAACGACCAACCAAAAAACAGTCATGCATGTGTCCGAGGCGCGTGGAGTGGTTATGTATGAATGTGCAAAGGCTGGTCTAAAAATATTTGAAGCCTCTCCACCACAAATAAAAATAGCCACAACTGGATACGGAAGGGCAGATAAAAAACAAATAATAAAAATGGTAAAAATACTAGTAAAAATAGATGATTGTAAAAAGTCTGACGACGAACTAGACGCTATAGCTTGTGCCCTTACTGCTTTTGCGTATCTAAAATCATAGATCCTAAAATATTATAGTTGTTACTCTCCTTAAAGCTTGGGAGTTATCCACATTTTTTATTGCCAAGCTCTCTGTATTTTGGTACAAAATAAGAAAATTATAAAAATAATTTTTATTAATTGGTCGTTTAAAAAATTTTTAAGAATATTATGAATTACGAGGACGATGAACAAATAGAAGAAAAAAGTTTTAAACTAAGTGGCAACGATGACAATGACGAATTGTTCCACGACGACACAGAAGATCCACTTGGCCCGGGAGCAGACGACGATCTTAATTTCAATGACGGAGATGAGCCAGAGGAAGAGTTTTCAGAAAAAGATAACTATTAAAACAAAACACC
>JBAXPX010000022.1:0-10467 GCA_037132055.1 bacterium | reverse complement strand
GTTGAAAAACAAGGTGAATTCGGGGAAGCCCCTTTGGGGTAATCCCGAGCCAAGCTTCGACGCAAGGTCGGAGAAGGTGTAGAGACTATCCATTTATGGAGTAGCTCTTCGGTAAATATCGAAGCGCGAAGCGCCTTGGTCCTAAATCTTTAATTTTAAAGACATGGATATGATATAGTCCACACTTCTAGCAATAGGAGATAAAGTGTAAGCGATTGGTCGTAGGTTCGATCCCTACCTCCCGAGCCAGTTAGGGTTATCAGCTAGTTCTAACACTAGATTGAACGGAGAAGCTATTGTAAAACATAGCTTTTTTTCGTTTACAGTAGGGTTCTGAAGTAGGTAACTCAAAAATTGTCTTTTGCCTGCTATATCAGAACTTTTTTCAAATATAATTTTTGCTCTGCGTGCAACAGAAAGCACTGTGGCAACAGTAGTTTGGTAAATTAAAATATATTGAAAATCAAAATGTAATAATAAATGAAGACATAGAAAAAAAACATAAGATTTTTCAAGAGCAAGGAAAAACCGCTGTTTATCTAAGCGATGATAAAAATTTACTCGGTTATGTTGTTTTTGCGGATATCGTAAGACCAGAAACAAAAGCAATGTTTGAATCAATAAGAGAACATGATGTCCCAAGATTAATTATGTTGACTGGTGACAAGAAAGCAGTAGCAGAGAATATTGCAAAAAGTGTTGGCATCACAGAACTTCAAGCTGAATTGTTGCCAGAACAAAAAGTAGAATGGTTAAAAAAAATTCAAAAAGAATATGGACCAATGGCAATGGTGGGTGATGGTGTAAATGATGCTCCAGCTTTAGCTGTTGCGAGTGTAGGAATCGCCATGGCTTCCCATGGAGCTACGGCAGCATCAGAAACTGGTGACATTGTGATTATGGTAAATAATATGCACCGAGTGCATGATGCATTACACATTGCACAAAATGCGATGAAGCTGGCCAAGCAAGGAATTTTCTTTGGGATGGGTGTTAGCGTAATATTAATGGTGTTGGCATTATTAGGATATATAACTCCAATATTTGGAGCCCTAATGCAAGAAATTCTTGATGTTATAGTAATAATGAATGCTTTAAGGCTCAATTTCCAAAAAGTTTGAGGATTTTAAAATATAAAGTTATAAATATATGGTCGATTTAAAAAAAATTAATAAATAATTAAATAAAAAATATGAAATGTCCAAATTGCGAAATTGATTTAGTCATGACAGATCGACAAGGAGTAGAAATAGACTATTGTCCAAAGTGTAGGGGTATTTGGCTTGATCGTGGTGAATTAGATAAAATTATTGAAAAAAGTTTGGCTAATGAAAAACCTGTAAATACTGCAACTCGAGAACCACAAAATTCATTTAGAAACAATGATGACCATCATGAGGACGATCATGGTCATGGTGGTTATTCTAATGGCCGTCGGAAAAAAGGGATGCTAGGAGAACTCTTTGATTTTTAAATTTAAATTTATGAAAAAAAATAAAGAAATAGAAAAAAAGTATTCAAAAATACAATTATTTAAAATTCTAAAAAGACTAGTGTATTCTCTTGAAAAGAATGAAGAATTCAGAATGCAAATAAAAGGTAAAAAAGTTTACATGCCTGCAAGGTCTTCGGATATTGAAATAGAATACGAGAAGGATAAAAAAGAAGAAAAAATAGAAATTGAAATTAAATGGACAAAAAGTTAAATAGAATTTAAGTTGATATTTTCTAACATTATTCCTAATTTTCGCTCATAATAGCTAAACGAACATCCTCCCAAGTTCGGAGCAAGTGATTTTAAACATGTTTTGTCATGATTGTTTTTGTTGTATAATCAAAATATGGAAAAAGATTTAATTACAAATATAGTTCTTGAAGATTACAAAACTAGAAATAGCTATTCTTTAGCTAAAAAGATTGATATGGGTGATTTTTATATGATTTTTGTATCTGGTGTACAAGCTCCGAAAGATGAAAATCATAAAGTAATTACTGATGATATTGAAGAGCAAACAAAATTGGTATATGAAGATATTGCCAAGATTCTTGCAAAAGCAAACGCTACGTTAGATGATGTTGTGAAAACAGTTACCTATATTACAGACATGAGTGAATTTGATAGAATTTCAAAGGTTAAGCGTGAATATTTCAAGAACTCTATGCCAGTAAGTACATTAATAGAAGTAAGTAGGATGACACGTGATGGAGCAAAGATTGAAGTTGAAGTAACAGCAATTGTTAAGAAGAAATAATACTCATTCGAACATGTGGATAACTGTATTGACAATGTACACACATTGTATATACTAGTTATATGACTACATTAAATATAAGGATTGAAGAGAATTTAAAAATAAAAGCAAATAAAACTTTTAGCAAACTTGGGCTTGATATGTCTAGTGCTATTAAGCTATTTTTAACCCAATCGGTCAAAGAAGATGGACTACCTTTTACTCCTACGAACAACAGTGCTGTTTTAAAGGCTCGTTGGGACAAGGAGGTTGCTGATGCTCTAAAGAATGGGAAAAGATATACTTCTGCTAAAGCTTTGCTTGGTGATATACTAAAATAACTATGTATCAAGTTGTATTTACTTCTCAATATAAAAAATCTCTCAAGAAAATTTCTAGGAGTGGAAATTTCCCAATAAAAGAAATTGAAAGAGTTATTGTTTTATTGATTTTAGGGAAAATGCTTCCAGTAAAATATAGAGACCATGGACTGAATGGCGAATTTTCAGATTATCGAGAATGTCATATCCAAGGGGATTTGCTTCTAATTTATAAAATAGAAAAAGAGAACCTAATTCTGATATTAGTTGACATTGGTTCACATTCTCAATTGTTTTAGTATTTCCATTCGAACATCCTCCACATCCTTCGCCCCTTCTTCGTGTAAAACTACGAATGGGCAAGGCAAGGCTACGGCATGGCACAGCATGTTGTGAGCAAAATTGACAAACTAATTTTGATATGCTATCGTGTGCGAAATGATAGTTTTTTGATATATGGTTTAGTTGTTAATTTTTTATTAGCTTTCCTTAGTTTCTTTACATAGATTAAGGAAAGTTAATAAATTAAATAACAATTAATTAATAATCTTATTATGGAAAATCTAAAAGACTTTTGGACAGTCGCTGCTATGCAGTTAATTTTTTTGGTGTTTCTTGTCTTTATGACAGTACAAAACATCAGAAGTAATATTACCTTTTGGAATAAATATGGAATGATTCTATTTACAATAATGTATTTAATTTTCTTTCTATTTTTTATCATCATCCATCCAAAAACTGTACCTACTTTTGAAATCGGTATAGTTAGCATATTTTATATAGCATCGAGTGCTATACTAACTAGATTTTAGCCTTCTGTAGAACTGAAAAAATTTAAATCAATTAAGATGAAAACAAAAACAAAAGTATCAATCCGACACAACAAACAGACCAGGTTAAAAAAATTCCAAAGAAATCTGGAAAAACAATTAACTGGGCGCAATAAACATTATCGCACTGGGCCTGTTACGGACAGAATTGTTCAAACCCTGGAGGCCGTAAGGATAAAAAGAGGGCGACTGAGACGCAAGCAAATCTCATAAACGATCTTTCAACTAGTATCAAGCCGAACCGAAAGGAACGGCTTTTTCTTTTACGATGAAAATATGTGAACTTTATAGAGATATTGGGTTAGGGGGAGGTGATTTCAAGGTATTGAATCATAACGAATCATTGACTCATAATTCGCTATGTGATATTTTTTAGTCAAATACAGCTTTTCGAAATAATAACAAACTAAAAAAATAAGTTATGGCGACACCACATATTGCGGCTGAAAAAGGCCAAATCGCAAAAAAGGTTTTATTTCCTGGAGATCCAAAACGCGCAGAATTCATTGCAAAAAACTTTCTGAAGGGGATTTCCTGTTATAGCACCGTTAGGGGAATGCTTGGTTTTACAGGCAAAACAGAAAGTGGAGAAGAAATATCAGTCCAAGGGTCTGGTATGGGACAACCATCGTTAGCCATTTATTTCAACGAATTGGCTGACTATTATGGTATTCGACAAGTAATAAGAGTAGGAAGCACGGGTAGCTTGCAAAAAAAAATAGAATGCAGGGAAATAATTTTGGCAATGGCAGCTTGTCACGACTCAAATATGAATGCCTCTCTCTTTCCAAGAGATATCACTTTTGCACCCGTTGCTGATTGGAACTTATTACAGTCAGCCTATGAAAGCGCAAAGAAAAATGGTTTTCCGGTAAGAGTTGGGAACATTTTCGCAACTGACACCTTTTATGATCCTACGAATAAGTGGGAAACTCTTGCTGAATATAACGTCCTCTCTATTGAGATGGAGACAGCGATACTGTACACCTTGGCCGCCAAAAAGAAGGTGCGGGCTCTTACTATTTTGACGGTAAGTGACAATTTAGTTACCGGTGAAAGACTGACTTCCAAGGAGAGAGAAACAACTTTTCTGGACATGTTCAGATTGGCTCTGTCCTTATAGATTGAACAGTGATTAAAAATTTAAATGCAGGCTTTCTCAGGGAAGTCTGTTTTTTTATTTCCCCATAACAAGATTGAACCTGTGATATAATCGTATTATGAGTTTTGATCAACCACAAAATAATATAGAAAATTTTTTAAATAAAAACCTTGAATCAATTGAAAATTCAGATCTCAAAAATCAGAGTAAATTAGAACTCGCTCTCTTACTTTTAGACAAGAAACAAGGAGTACAATTGGGGAATTTTAAAATTGTTGGATCAGAAAAAGAAAAAGAAACAATAAATAAAGAATTTTCAGAAGAATTACAAAATATTATAAAAATTAGTAATATTGTTGGGTTACACCACGAGGTGATAAAAGAATTATCAGAAGAGAATGGAATCATAGGGTTTTCAGTATTAGTATCGAAAGATAAAAGTATTTTGAATAAATTTGTTAAAGCAGACAAAGAGGAGGATGACAAAACATTTGGTTTAATTGTGGGATATCCAGCTACTGCTGTCGAAACTTATGGTACAGATAAAGCATTTGATCTTGAACAAGAGTTACCCAAGGACGAGCTAGAAAAATTACGTTCTGAAGGGGTTTTGCCGTTTCTTTTGTTTATGCCATCAAAAGAACACTGGAATGATGAATTAAAATGGGCAAGAGAGAACCAGAGATTAATTAAAGAGAGAACGCCGAAGCTCTACAAAGAATTAAGTCAAACAATGTAATAGAGTATTTTTTCTAAGATCATACCGGGTACGGGGCAATCTAGACAAATAAGCATATCTATGTTATTATTGTAAGTGGTAACAGTTTTTTGACATTTAGTTTTTTAAATTGTGAGTTTGTTATGTTCTCTTTGTTCCACAGAGGGATAAAGAGAACATAATAAACAAGATTAAAAACAATTTAAATTTACAAAAATGAAAAAGAGAATTTTAAAACCTCCCAACGGGGATCAAGTTTTGAGGGCAATTACAACAATTATTGTCGAATTGCTTGGTGTAAAAGAACAACAAGTATCCCCGAGAAATACTTTCTTGGAGTTGGGCGCTGATTCTGTTGGTGTTGTAGCTGTCCTTAAAGAAGTTGAAATTGCCTTCGAGGAATTTCAAATAAAATTTGAGGAAGGAGAGATATCACCCCATGACAAGATTGAAAAAGTAATTAACTCTGTACAGGAAAAAATCTAAAAAAAGAAAATTATGGAAATAAGTTTAGTAAAAATGTTTGTAAATAAAGAGGTGCGCATAACACACACAAACAAGAGGATAATGGATGCACAGGGTCTGTGTAAGTCTATCAACAAAAAATTATGGAAAGAAAATCATTTCGAAATGGAACTCGAAAATCAGATTCGATATGTTTTTGTTCCGGAAATTGTGGCTCATGATTATGTTGATGGAGAACTTCCTGCTCCAGCTGGAGGTAATCGCAAGATTGAGCTTGTTAAGTAACCCGTATTATTAAGAAAGGAGTAGTATGCCCATTTCAGTTGGTTTTATTTTTTTAGCTTTGGCCCTTTATACTTTTTCGATCTTTAGGGAAAGAATTATGGGCCACTTAAAAACTTGGATTGTTGTTATTTTTGCCATAGGATTTACAAGCGATGTGATTGGCACATCACTGATGTTTCTATCAGCAAAAGTTAAATTTTCCATGTCAATTCATACATTCTGTGGATATGCTGCATTGTTTATAATGGGAGCACATCTGATTTGGGCGATTCTAGCCTTATGGAATGTAAGGAATTGTGAAAAAAATTTCACTAGATTTTCTATTTACGCTTGGCTAGGTTGGATGTTTGCTTTTATTAGTGGCATTCCAAAAGTTAGCTCAGTAATCATAAGCTGGTTGTCGCAACGATAACCAGTTTTTTATTTTTTCTCATCCAAAAAAGTTCTTATCTTGTCTCAATCAACAGCCCTTGATTTTTTAATTAATTGTGCTATACTGTTTTCAGTGATAGTTTTTGAGGAAGTTCTTTGATTTTTTTGTTGTAATATATAAGATTTTTTGAGTTTCTTTTTTGCAGGGAATTTAAAAAATCTTATATGTTTAACCAACTTAAACTCTATTCCTATGAAAAAGTTATTTTTTGTCACATTTATTTTGATTTCAATAATCTTATTACCTGGTTGTGGTGGTTCATATTCTGCAAAATGCCACTTGATTTGCCAAGGGGTGGATATAATTGTGGACGCAGATTTTACGAAATATGAAATAGGGGATACTCTGTTTCTCTCAAGAAAAAATCTTGGGCTGCAGGAAAGCTGGGAGATTGCGAAAGGCATATTTCAGAAGGATACTGTTTACATTTTTTGGAGTGTTGCCGGACCTTATGAAATAGCTGTCGCAAAAGCGGTAATAACAAAAAAATTCTAAAAGATACTTGTAAATCTTAATTTTTACAAGAGGGGTGGGTATACCTAATAGTAAATTTACTCAAAACTAGGCCGATAACAACGTTATTGGCTTTTTTGTTTTCCGGCAGGTTTTGACTTACAGACAAAGATGTGGTAGTTTATTGGTAAATAAGAACACTTTGAAATTTTTTTTGGGATTGCTTGGTTTATTGTTTTTTTATATAGTATTCATCTTAAAAAATGCAGACATGGAAAAAGAAAAGATCTTTACTTTCAAGCCATTAAAGGGTGGAAAGTACAGGTGCAATCAGAACGGAATTCTGACAAAAGATTGTGAATCTCTTCGCAGAAGATTATACAATCAACAAAAAATGCGGACCGTAATTCACGACATGGCCACAGCGATTATGAACTGGGACTCTGATTGGAGTTGCCCACACTGTGGAAGAATAAATTCCGATGGTCTTGTTGGGTACATAAGAAAATACTGGAGATGCGAAAAAGATGTAAGGATAAATGGGCAAAGGACACGTCCACAACCAAGTACGAGCTATTTTCATTGGTGGGGAAATTAAGGAATTATTTAAGTTTTGATTAACAGGGATATAATACATTTATCCCTGTTTTTTTATTATTAATACTAGGTTTTGACTAAAAAAATAAACAAAGCTATTGTGGGTGTTAATAATTAAAGTAGTATGCTATACTATTTTCGTGTTAAGGCACAGGAACAACGTCGAAGTTTCAAGTAAAATAATAAAAATAATCTCATGATGACAGGAACAATCAAGACTCTTACGGACAAAGGATACGGATTCATAGCTCGCGAAGGTGAAGCTAAGGATTTGTTTTTTCATTCCAAAGAGCTTGTAGGTGTCACGTTTGACGAACTTAAAGCAGGCGATGCCGTCTCTTTTGAAGTTGTCGAAAGTGAAAAAGGCCCAGCAGCTACGAAAGTATCTCGCGCATAGTCTTTTTAAGAATGTCCCGGAAACACCGATCTGGTGTATAAGGGGCATTTTTAATTTTCTTGTGAAAAAATTTAGATTGAATTTTTTTATAATTTAAAGTAGAATGTAGATGATTTTATTAATAATTTTTTAACTTATATTTATATGGCAAAAAGAGGAACAACACTTAGCATAAAAAAGAAATCGAGACATTCACATAAAACCAAAAAACGACTTGCGATAAAGAAAATCATGCTAGAAAAGAAAGCTTCTCGTCGAAAGAAAAATAAATAAAATTTTTGTGCTTTGTTTGACAAAAATACTAAATAGTTATATACTGAATGGGTAAGTTGTATTCTCATTGGTTTTCTAGTGGTAATTTTAAATCCACTCATACATAAACGTATTATCCCTCGTGATAGTCTTTATCGGAAACTAAAGGGAGGGGTCCAGTCCGTCTTACTTTAATATATAGACTGGAAGGATATTTATGTATAAAAATAATAATAGTCGAGGCTCTCGCTTCGGCGGATCATCTTTTGGTGGTAGGAAAAAAAGTTTTAATGGTGTTCGAGGAAAATCTCGTTCGCGTTTTGGTGGTGAAAAGACAATTCATCATTCTCGTTTTATTTGTAAAGCAGACCCTATTATAGAATCTGCTCCTTATGTTCCGGTAAATAAATTTGAAGATTTCAAAATTAATACTACATTAAAAGCTAATATTTCCAAAAAAGGATATGTAATTCCGACTCCTATTCAGGACGTGGCTATTCCTTTTGTACTTGGTAGTAGAGATGTGGTTGGTATTGCAAACACTGGAACTGGGAAAACAGCGGCATTCCTTATCCCATTACTGGATAAGATTATAAATAATCCACGTGAAAAAGTTTTAATAATTGTGCCAACCAGAGAACTAGCATTACAGATAAATCAAGAATTTTTTGATTTTCGTGGGCATCTAAATATTTATTCTGTTTGTTGTGTTGGTGGCATGGGTATATATGCTCAGATATCTGCTTTGCGTCGCCCTTACAATATAATAATAGGCACCCCTGGGCGCTTGAAAGATTTAGTTGATCGTAAAATTATACGCTTGTCAGAATTTCGTACTATTGTGCTCGATGAAGCGGATAGAATGTTAGACATGGGATTTGTAAACGACATGAGATATCTTATGGCAAATATGGCACCAAATCGTCAGACGTTGTTTTTCTCTGCTACTATCACAAGTGAAATAGATAAATTGATTAAAGAATTTTTAACTAACCCTGAAAGGATTTCTGTTAAGACTGGAGACACTGCTCGAAATGTAGAACAGAACATTGTTCGTATAAAAAAAGGAGAAGATAAAATTGAATCATTGCATGGTCTTTTGTCCCGAAAAGAATTTTCAAAAGTTCTTATTTTTGGACGTACAAAACATGGAGTAGAAAAACTTTCAAAA
This sequence comes from bacterium, assembly GCA_037132055.1. Lineage (GTDB taxonomy): Bacteria > Patescibacteriota > Minisyncoccia > Phycocordibacterales > UBA9973 > UBA9973. The sequence continues at coordinate 1,213 of JBAXPX010000022.1, read as the reverse complement.
GATTTAATTAAAAGGGGATTCAATGCTGAGTCTATACATGGAGACAAAAATCAATCAGGAAGGCAGAGAGCGTTGAAAGCCTTTCGTGATAATTATAGTCAGATACTTGTAGCTACTGATGTGGCTGCGAGGGGGCTAGATATTCCAAATGTAACTCACGTTATAAATTTTGATATTCCTGCTAACTATGAAGACTATATACATCGTATTGGCCGAACTGGCCGTGCAAATCAAGTAGGCACAGCGCTTACTTTTGTAAATTAGTTTGAGTTGAGTTTCATTTTTGCTATCATGTATTTATGACCTTGATAGTATTAGACATATTAAAATCAATAGCACTTGGTACAGTAGAAGGATTTACAGAATTTTTGCCTATTTCTTCTACTGGACACTTGATACTCGTAAATCAGTTCATCTCATTTGATAAGAGTTTTACTGTTTTATTTGATATCGTAATACAACTTGGAGCAATCTTGGCTGTTTTAATATTTTTTAGGAAAAAACTTTGGCCTTTTACAAAAGACAAAAATAAAAATAAAGAAACATTAAATATTTGGTATAAAACAATTGTTGGGGTTTTGCCGGCGATTTTTTTTGGTGCATTATTGGCTAGTTTTATTGAGAGAAAATTATTTAATCCATGGATCGTGGCTGTCGCATTACTAGTCGGTGGTGTCGTTATTCTTTTTATAGAAAATAAAGAGCGATCAGTAAAAACAATATCGATAAATGATTTGAGTTTTAAGACTGCTTTTTTGGTTGGGTTAGTTCAATGTTTGTCTATGATACCTGGAATTTCACGGTCTGCTGCGACAATAATAGGTGGTATGATTTTCGGTGCTTCTAGGGTAGTGGCCACAGAATTTTCTTTCTTCTTGGCTATTCCGACTATGTTTGCAGCTTCTATGTATAGCCTATTAAAACACGGCACATCACTTACCATGAACCAATTTTTAATTTTGTCTGTTGGTTTTGCTGTATCATTCTTGGTTGCTTCTGTGGTGATAAAGTTTTTGATAAGTTATGTGCAGAAAAACAATTTCAAGATTTTTGGTTATTATAGAATTATATTAGGCGTGATAATAATTCTTTATTTTTTGGTAAAATAAGGAGCTCTTTTCTTTTTTCTTTTTAAAATATATAATAAGTTGTTATTGTCTGCAATATTTGCTAGATTTTTAAATTCTTTAGAATTAGTCCAATTATACAATGT
>JBAXPX010000021.1:0-12249 GCA_037132055.1 bacterium | reverse complement strand
ACAGGGTTTCCCCATTCGGAAATCTCCGGATCAAAGGTTGCTAAGCACCTCCCCGAAGCTTATCGCAGCAACGCCACGTCCTTCTTCGCCTCTTAAAGTCAAGGCATCCACCGTACGCCCTTAAATTTCCTGTTAAGAAATTTGAAAACCACAAATCCTGACATTACATCAGGATACAAACAAGCTCCTTTCCAAGACCGCTCTTGTACTCGGAACATTTCTTGTCTATGACGCAAAAAGACCCCTGAAGGTCATGACAAGATTTAAGTTTTCAATATTCAAGCCTTACAGAATCAAGCTAGTTTATAAGGTTTTGGCTCTTTTTCTAAAGAAAAAACCGCCTTCTGGGCGGCCAACAGACAAAAGAAAACGTCTATTACCGCTGCCTTTTTAAACTGTTTCTTGTGATATTCATACTGATTGAAAGAGTATATACGATATGAAAAAAGATGTCAACCAGGGATAACCTGGGGACATCTTTTTTCGTAAATTAAACTAAAATGATTGAATTTATTGGTTATTGTTCAATATTTTTTAGAACTGCACGAGTATTAGGTCCTAATATCCCCGTAGCATTTATTTTGTTACTTGCTTGAAATGCCTTGAGAGCTACTAGTGTAGCAGGACCGAAGTAGGTTGTTTCTTTCCCATTTTCTATCCCTTCAACTTTGAAACCTTTTTCGTTAAGCATTTTCTGAAGACATTTTACCTGAGAATCGTACATTCCTCTCTTCAAATTAATTGTTATTTCAGAACACACTGATGTTTTGGAATTTGCTGAATCAACATTTAACTTTGGTTTTGGATTTTGTCTATTGCTAACTGCATTACTAAAGGAACCTAAAACATTTGCTGTTAATTGTGATTCTCCAGACTCAGCTATGGTATTGGGATTCTCTATTGTTATGATTTGTCCTTCTGGAAGACTTGTAGAAGTCGTAGGATATTTTGGATATTTTACGTTAGTATTTGCTCCAACACCATTAGCGCTAAGGGCTGTTTGAATCGTCCCAGAAGCCACAGAACCAATATCAGCATAGACGTCTATTTGTTTATAAAAACCAGCACTGACAGTCAAATCAATCGCTATATTGTTTACATAAGTAGGCACAACAGGAGAAGACAATACAGTATTGTTGTTTTTTGCAACAAGATTACTCAAATCACTAATAGGTACTGACAGGTTTTTTTGCAAGATATTAATATTGAGATTCGTTAAACGAACAGGTTCATTGCTATAATTTACAACAATAAAGGAACCTATTTTGTAATTAGTCTGGTTTGGATTTATTTCCTGATCTTTATAAGAAACATTTTTTGTGGTTAAAAGATCGTCTTTAGTAATATTGCAATTACTTGAAGAACAAGGAGTAATGGTATTTCTATTTATCGTGAAAAAATTATCAGATAAATCACCTAAATAAGGCAATTGGGCAGAGGGATCATTTCTCATTACAGAAATTTTAAAATTCTGACCATATGGCAACGGTGCTCCATTTTCGAGAGTAGTAGGTAGGGTAATTAATTCTTCTCCATCATTCGCTGAAAAACCACCGTTTGATTGAGGAATCATCCATGTTGAAGTTTCCCCAGACGGTAAAATAGCAGATATTGCTATTCTTATATCTAAACCACCAGCTGAACCACTCGGAGAAAAGTTTAAACTATTCCACCTGATTGGGATCTGTTGTCCTGCAGTATATGTCTCTCCACCATTTGGTGAAAGAACGGTTATCGAAGGAGTGCTTGTCGTTATAGACGAGAGAGTAAAAGCATTATCACTTAAATCACAGATTGTCGTACCTGATTTACAGATTTGTATTGAATACTGGCCATCAGGAGGCATAACATTGCTTATACCTGTGCTAATAATGTTTCCTACTTGCCAATCATAAGAAAGGCCAGTTACATTTTTAGCGATTGTAAACGGTGCAAGAATTGGGCTCATCAAGCAATGATCTGTTGTGCAAGGTGGGTAATAATGAACCAAATTAATATCGTAATAGATTGGTGATATCGGAACACCGATAACATCATCCTTCCAATTTATTATTTGCTTATTTCCCTTTATCAATGTCTCACCTCCGTTTGGAGAAAGAACTGCAAAAGAAGGAAACGCTGCTCCTTGTACACATTTTGTAGACATTTTGATAGAAGTGAAAGAATCTAAATTACCAGCATTGCGCCAAGAATTTATGGTTTCTAATCTAGAATCTTCTACACTCGTTGTATTTGGATACCATTTTTTACAATAAGTGAGTTTGTCTATATTTGCTCCTGAAGTTCCGTCTGGATCGGTTAACCAATTTCCATTTACATCAACATGTTGGTTCACTTTACCGTACCAATACATGATTCTAGGAACAACATCGCCCGAAGAAATAGTTGGAGAATTTATTGTGAATAAATTATCAGACCAATCAAAAACTCCCTGACCCGAGGATGTTGTTAAATATGAATCGTTAACAAGCACTTTAAAATGAGTGCCCAATTGCATTGGTGAGGGTAAGTTTAAGGTAAATGTTTCAGAACCATCGTTAAAAGTACCTGTAGGATTGGTAAGGTCTTGTTCCATTGGTTGATCCACATTTTTTAAAGTAATATCAAGCTTATCATTAGCTGGAATATTACAACTCTTCCATTTCACTGTAATTTGTTGTCCCGCAGTATACGTTTCCCCACCGTTTGGAGAAAGAACCGTTATTGAAGGTTCACTAGAAGAGGTACAAGTAGAAAGCACTGAAGAAACTATTTTAAAATAGCTATCACTTAGATCACAAGCACCTGTGCCAGACCTACAAACTTGTATTTTATATGCACCTTCTGGAACATTGCTAGAATTTGCAACGTTCCCTACTTGCCAAGAATAAGAAAGTCCGTTCACTTTTGTAATCATTAAAGGCGCAATCATAGCAACTGTACCTGAACAAATTCCATCTGCTGTACAAACAGGAGGATTGTAGTTGTAGGAAATTAATTTAACATCGTAATAAGTTGGCAACATAGAAGCACTCGTGGTATTGTCTTTCCAGCTTATTGTTTTTGTTTCTCCTTTCACCCATGTTTCTCCACCATTTGGTGAAAGAACAGTGATTGAAGAAGTTGGGACTGGAGTAGGTGTTGGAACAGGATTTGGACTTGGCATTACCCCTCCACAAGTTATGTCCTTTATTTTTTGTATTGTAATTGGACCAAAATATCCACTAGGGTTGATATTATTATTTTTCTGGAAATCTTTAACTGCTTTCACGGTTAGTAACCCAAAATATCCACTTTGTTCACTTTTTAGATATCCTTGAGATTGTAGAAAATCTTGAAGAGTTGAAACATCTCCATTTTTGTTTACATCTCGATCTCGATACCTCATATTATTTGTAATAGTCTCACACTGATCCGTGTTTGGATTTGGATCATTATCTGACACTTGGGCAAAAGAAAGCCCTGGAACTAACATAAAACCCATAAGAAACAAACCTATAATATACTTTTTCATAATTTTATTTAACTTATAATTTATAAACCTAATAATTAAAGCTCGTATTCATATACACTATAACACACGAACTTATACTAGGGTAGACGTTTCAAAATCTATATTTCTTACATAGACACCATTATTTTTTTATTGTATCATTAGATTTTGGGCCTATAAAAAGTAAGAAAATGGGGTGCTTGTACGTCTTGTTATATGGAAACAAATATCACCGATACATTTAAAAAAACATATGAAGAGGAGTCAGATATGATATTTCGATTCTGTCTAGTTCGTGTCTCTAATAAAGATCAAGCACTAGATATAACACAAGAGACTTTTTTACGTTTATGGAAAAATCTGCTAGAAGAGAAGAAAATATTAAATACAAAAGCATTCCTCTTCACCATAGCTCACAATTTAATCATTGATTGGTACCGGAAAAAGAAAAGTGTTTCTTTAGAAAGAATGACAAACAACGAAGGTGACTCATATGATTTATTGGATGAAAAAACAACAAGTAGTATAGAGGTCGGCGCAGAAGGAAGATACCTGTTGAGTAAAATTAGTGAATTAAACCCGACATATAAAGACCCAGTCTATCTACGTTTTGTAGAAGATTTATCACCACAAGACATAGGCCAGATATTAAATATATCCACAAATGCAGCATCAGTCAGGATAAATCGTGGTTTGGAAGAATTAAGAAAAAAAACAGGTTATGATAATAATTTAAATAAATAAAATGAAAGATGAACAAATAAAAATCGGAGTAGAAGAAATCCGAAACATAAAAATGACCCCAAAAGAAAAGAAACTCGTACTTGAAAACGTTTTGACTTTTCCTATTTCAATCACACAACCAGTTCGAAGTCCATTTACATTTATTTCAATTTTCCAAAAACATCATTTCGCTTTTTACAGCATGGCATCTCTGCTTGTTATTGTCCTTAGTAGTGGAGGCGTAGCTTTTGCTTCACAAGAAAGTTTACCAGGAAATATCCTATACCCTATTAAAGTTAGTATTATCGAACCTATAAATTCTGCTTTAAAGTTTTCCACAGAAAGTAAAGCAAAATATGAAAGCAAGCTCGCAACAGAACGCCTCATTGAGGCAGAAACTTTAGCATATCAAGGCAAATTAGACGCTCCAAAAGAAAAACAGATCAATGACCTTCTTGCCATCCATACTACAGCTTTAGATAAATCGATAAAAGAACTCAAACAAAACAAATCAGATGAAGTAGCGTCTAGCATCGCTACTAATTTTCAAGTCGAGATGAATGCACATGCACAAGTTTTAGATATCATTAATGAACAAAAGAATATAGGCATTGCGTCTAGTGAGTATGCGATAGGACAACAAGTCGAAAATGCACAGATTTCAACAACTGCACGAATTAATGCCGACAAAATAAGGGTTTCCTCAAATAACAACAATAAAGAAGACGTAGCACAAACAGCAAGTGAATATGCAAAAAAAATAGAATCTGTTAAAACAATGATCGACTCAACAACATCTGACCTAAATCAAATAACTACAACTTCTCCAGTAAAACAAAAAATAATAGAAGATACACGCAAAACCCTAGATGAATCAAAGAAATTTTTAAATGAAGCACACGAACAGAATACTAACGGAGACCCAAAAGATGCATACTCGTCTGTTTTAAAATCTGAAAACGCAGCAAAAGAAGCAGACATCTTCTTTAAGACAGGGATACAACTGGAAGACAAAAATAATAACTAAACTAAACGAAAAAAGATGCCTTACGGCATCTTTTTTCTTAAATAAAACCTAAAAAGATTTAATTTTATTGATGACGAGCAACTTCATCTCCTACTTTTGAAATGAATCGTGATGCTGCATCTTTACCTCCTAATCCAAATGCCAAAGCTCCGGCGATAGCGAACATTCCAATGATTCCAGTGAAAAGAATTTGCATATAAGCTGTAGCAACTCCTAATTGTCCGAGAGCAATGATGAAAGCAAAAACCCAGATAGCGTATTTTGTAACAGTACCGATCATATTTGCTGAATGAAGATTCATTCCTTTTGCACCTGCGACTACTGTCTTTGATAGGGCATCAGCTACAACTGAAGCAATAATTAAAATAAATACTGCAACGATAACCCTAGGCAAGAAAGTGAGGACATCATCTTTTAGGAAAGATGAAATATAGGTCAAACCGACTAAATTAAGTGAAGGTAATAGGAAAACGATGATTATAAACCACTTAATCAATTGTCCAACAAAATACCCAGTATTTAAGTTCATACCAGCTTTCCTAAAGAAGTCATCCGCCTTGATGGACTCAAAAAGCTTGTCTACTTTTAAAGCAGAGAAAACTTGTTCGAATCCTTTTGCAATAAGAGAACCTAAAACCCAACCAATAATAAAGAAAACGATAGCGACAATAAGCTTTGGAGCAAATTGCATGAAACCCCACCATAAATCTTGAAGTGATGCGTTAAAAACGTCACCCCATGTAAACCAAATATTATTCATAATAAATAAAATTACTAATAATAAACCTTTTTAAGTTCGACCTTATAAAGTTCTAGTGAATAGATTATATCAAATTTTAAACCTTTTTTAAAGATTGTGTGGATAACTCCTTTGCTTGAAAAACAACTTCATGAGGAAAATCAAGAATATCCCGAATTAGCTTGTCATACATGTTCAACCTATATGAAAATTCCTTTACGTCAAAGACAGCATATGAAAGCTCAACCCCAATTTCAGCTTCGAGTTTATGAACTCCTTCGTCGATTTTGCTTCTGGTTAATTTGTCCCCAACAATCAGCATGTCTACTCTACTGTCCTTATTTTTAATGAAAATACCAGAAACAATTATGAGCTTTACTTTACCCGCTTTTTTAAAAATCTCCAAAATTACTTCCTTGTCCACTGTGTCAGAATTTATTAAAAGACCTTCAATCTCTGTTCCGTATTTAAAGGCAGGATTAAATATCCAGTCTTTTGAACGTTTTTTTATAAAACCGATAGAATTTAACAATTTGAGTTCTCTGCGCAAGGCGTCTTTACTTACCCTGCTTCTTTGTGCAATCTCTTTATTAGTAAAACCACATTCTTGATTCAACAAGAACAGTCTCATTATTTTGACTTTTGCAAGACTGCCCAATAATTTACCCAAGATTTCCATAAATACGTTATACCGCTTTTTCTATAAAAAGACAAGCATAAAACATCGTGAAGCTACAACATAAAAAACACAGGATCCCCTGTGTTTTTTTATATTTTTCTTAGAATTACTTTAGCTCTTATACATTCGTAGATCTCAGTATCTCGCTAAAGATTACTTTAGCTCTTATATACATTCGTGGATCTCAGTATCTCGCTAAAGATTACTTTAGCTCGACCTTTCCACCAACAGCTTCGATTTTTGCTTTTATATCATCTGCCTCAGCTTTTTTCATTCCTTCTTTGATAGTTGCAGGTGCACCATCAACTAAATCTTTTGCGTCTTTAAGACCAAGACCTAAAACTTCTTTAACGATCTTCATAACAGCTATTTTTTGTTCCCCAGCTGAAGAAAGCACCACTGTAAATGTATCTTTTTCTTCAACGGCAGGACCAGCGGCTGCAGGACCAGCGGCTGCTACAGCAGAAGCTGATACTCCAAATTTTTCTTCCAAAGCTTTTACAAGCTCATGAAGCTCTAATACTGACATTTTTTCTACTTTTTCTATAATATCTTTAAATTTATCCATAAATTTTATTAATTAATTTTTAATTATTTTTTTGAATTCGCAATCTGATCCAATACAACAGCAAAACGCTGGAGTGGAGAATTTATAAGATTGACAAATTGTGCATAGAGAACCTCTCGACTTGGGATCATTGCGATCTCTGTCATCTTTGCGCCATCTATAAATTTACCTTCAAAAATTCCTCCTAGAATATTCAAGATTCCTTTGTGATTTTTCTGAAAGTTGTATATTTCACGAGCTCCGGCTACTTGATCTTTCGAGTAAGCTATAGCTACTTCTCCAGATAGTTCTGGAATTGTACCTTCGGCCTTGCCTGTAAGTGCTCGTTTTAATAAAGTTTTTCTTGAAACTTTATAATCTACTCCTTGATTTCTCAAGTCACGACGAAGTACTGTCTCGTCGCTAACTTTTAAACCATGGAAATTTACAAAGACGACAGCTCCTGAATCTTTAACAGCTTTTTCAAGATCCTTTACCATCTCTTCTTTTTTTGATTTTAGTAACATAATTTTGTAATTTATAATTTTAAACAAAAAAAACGGCTTTCGCCGCAAGATATTCCTAGAACTATAATAATAGTTTCGGAATCGACCCACTAAATAGGAAAATTTTTACTGTCCTTCGATTATTCTCAGGATAAACCTATCTTCTTTGCGGTAACTTAAGCATAGCACATATTTTTTATTTTGCAATCTTGGCAGTATTTAATAGATTCGGATCAGCTTCGCTGTCAAAATAACTCACTATAAAAACAAAAAGGAGGCCGAGCCCTATCATTACAGTAAACAAAAGCAAGGTTTTAAAAAAGTGCTTTGTTATCACATTTTTATTATATCACAGAGCATTTCTACTCCAAACCCAAATTCTGTGAAGGACCGTCCTTCACAGAATAAGGAATCAATCAATACGAACTTACAATGTTTATCACATAAGGAGATAAGTAATCATAATATTCATTATTCAGAGCATCTTTCATGTGGAGTTTTACTTTATATTTACCTGCTCTTAACAACCCTCCCTTAGAGAGCGTACCATCCCAAGTTTTTTTACAAACATTTGTATCATCGACACAATTAGAACTGTCTGACTGAAACATTTTGTAAAAACCATCGTCATTTTCATATTCTATTTTAATCGACATCCAATTCACCTTTTTACTTGCATTCATAGCAATATTAATGAGACCAGGATTTATTAAATCTGTTGAAAAATCTGCTGCTTCATCGTTAAAAGTATAACTCGTTATTGTCGGAGGAAGGTTTGGATCAACATCAAAAGTTACCGTCACAGTATATGCTTGAGTTAATCCATTCTCTGCTGTTGCAGTATAAACAACTGGGTTAGTAAAATCTTGAACTACACCAGAACCTGGGTTGACTATTGCTTTGTCTGAAATGCCAATCGTCGGAATTAAATTTGTAACATCGGTTCCAAAAGGAACTTTCAAAAAAACATTATAAGTATTTTCATCTATGGTTCCTACAACACTCGGAGTTAATCCATCAAAATTAAATGATGTAATTTTTTTCTCTTTACTAAGAACTGGACCAGAATACACATATACCAGATAAGGTTGCAAAATCATATTGTCTCCGCCTGTTTTGTTATCTGGGGAACTTGCAATAACTCCTTGCCAATTACCAGATGGAAATGTTTTAAAATCATTAAGAGAACTATTCCATCCAGTCCAAGTGTTTTCATCTATATTTGGGACACTAACATGCAGAGTAGAATCAACGGTGCCACCATGTGAAATGGTATATATGTATCCAGTAGAATCCCACTCTATTACGACATCATAAACTGTATCATTGCCATTGTTTTGTGGATTGTTCTCTAGCGTAGTTTTTGAAATAACATCTTCCGGTTCAAAACCTTTCTCTGGATCGTGATTAAAAATTCCTCTCTGTAAACAATTGTCAGCACACCCAGACCCTCCACTATAAGACAAAATCTTAAATTGTTCTTTTAAATAATTATCTACATAACTATTTGACCAATCGTAAACATTTGACCCGTTGAATGACCAAACCTGCCAATCATTGCCATCTCCATTATTTGAACCGAAAGAATATTTTGGAATATATTTATAAGTAACAACTTTTACATTGCGAGTTTCTGTAGAAATATTTCCTGCAACGTCAGTCGCTGTGTATGTAATAACATAATCCCCAATCTTAGAAGTATCGGCAACGCCAGTCACCACCACTGCTGTAGGACCATCGACATCATCCTCTGCTGTAGCGCCGAGATCTGTGTACAAAGAATTTAAAACAACAATTTCATCTGTATCACCATTTATCGTTATCACCGGTGCAGTCGTGTCAAGAATAGAAGATTCTATTACGTTTATAGTTCTGGTAAGTGTAGCTACGTTCCCTGCAGCATCCGTGGCTGTGTAGGTTTTAGTATAAGTACCAACAACAGAAGTATCTATGTCACCCGTCGCCACGACTGTAACAGTAGTATCTGTGTCATCGATTGCCGTTGCGCCAGGATCTGAATATAAAGTATTTTTTTCAATCACAAGAGGATCGTCTCCAATAATAGAAATAACTGGTGCGGTAGTATCTCGAACAGGCGAACTTCCACCACCACTATAATAAACAGGTGGCGTGTTTGAAGTTTGTTGAGTAACAGGTGGAGGTTCAGACTCTACATTATTATTAGATAAATCTTCAGCTGGAGTAGAAATTATTTCTGGAGCTGAAGCTTGTGCTGGCTCTGAGTCCACGGTCGGAATTGTTGTCTCTGGTTGTGTTAACATTGGACCTTCGTTGGCTAAAACAATTTCAGGTGGAACATTTTCAGGAATCGCTGGACTTTCTTCTACAAGATTATTTCCACCAACGGAACTAAAAACAGAAGCAAGACTCGTCGTTGTAAAATTCCCTATCGTCTTTGCTAAATACAATGCTCCTTTATATAAAAAAGAAGTTAGTTTTACTCCAGAATCAGCAACAAAAGCGCCTGCATTATAAACACCAACGGCACCACTTTTTATGGCACTTGCAGTCGGATCAGCGACAGCAAACAGCGCCCCTTTTACCTTATGTAGGGCTGTTAATTTTGGTGGAGAAATACAAGGTTCTTCTGATATTTGTTCATCATTTTCTTTTAGCTTATTAAGGGATGATTTTATGTCAGAAATAACTCTATCTCCTTTATATTTTAAATAAACTTCTGAAAAATTATGTCCATTGCCATCGACGGGTTGTAGAGGTATATGAATATTTGGTGGTAAAATTTTAATGTAACGAGCAACGGTGCCAGTGATAACACTATCAGTATCAGAAGTTAGATATTTTCCCCCACCGCCAACTCTACTTGCAGGGCTAGCTACTCCATACACCCCCATTGATTCCTTTGGGACCCCACCTTCTTGTGAAGCAACTTTTTCATAAAAATTATTTGCATAAAAATTGCCCTGTGAATGGGCAACAAGTAGAAGTTTTTGTGTTTTTACTTTCTGACTCGCGTCATTCAACATATTCGTCAGATCATAATCATTTTTTTCATTAAAAGCCCCTTGTGCTATAGAATCAATCAAATCACTAGCGCCAGCAAGATGAGTCGGGTTATATAAATAATCTACAGTGAGTTTTTGGTTGTTGTAAGTTGGCGATACAAGTAATTTTCGTTCTAATGCTCGTTTATTTTCTGCGGCTCCCTCATTGTTTGTAAATATCCCGTTTATAGTCAAAATGGTATAGCCATTCGAAGAACACAATTGGCTTGCTGAAGCTTTAAAAGAAAATGACAGTAATAAAATTAATACGAAAATAAATAATATTTTATTCCTCATAAGAATAAATCAACCAAAAAAATTAATTTAATAATTTTGAATAATCAATATCACAAATTCTATCTAATGAATTATAACTACGAACTTTTTCATAATAATCAGATCTGTATTTTTTTCTTTCTACTGTATTTAATTGTTTTTCGTTTATAAATCTGGTCAAAAAATCAGCCTCTTCAAAATACTTCTCCATTATTTTTTCGTCCTTATCATCTTTAGTTAAAATTTCACTTATACATTGATATGCTCTATCCTCTTCACGTATTGTTTCAGTAGCTATCGTAGTGTTCACAACCGGCTGAGTCGTTTCCATCTGCAAAGCTAGCGCATATTGCAAAAGAACAGCGCGGGTTTTCGCAGAATTTGGGTATGCTTCAAAGACAGCAAGTTCGACATCATCACGAATTCCATTTTTATTCGCATCGATTCCACTTACTGTTTTGTCAGCTTCTATTCCAGGGTCAGGAGGAAGATTCGTGCCCATTACGTCGTCCATTGTCAGTTTTGTCGAATGAATTTTCTCCACCTGAGCATTCGTTTTGTCTAAGTCAAAAAAGTAAAATACCCGATAAATAACTAAAACAATATACAAGCCAAACAAAAATAAAAAAACCCACATAAATATTCTAAAAACTTTGTGGGCAAACAACTTTTTTATTTTTTCCATTGATGAATTATACAAATACAAAATTCCACAGTCAAAAGACACCTGTGGATAAATTCAAATGGATACTTTTCCGTTTTTATTTATAAATATCGTGATCTCCTATCACGATCAACACAACTTCCTTTTTATTCTTCCACATAAAAACAATACGAGTTTTATAATTTACATAAAAACTATAACAATTTTGGAGTTTGCCATGAAGCTTGTGAACCTTTAGTGAACTATGATTATTTATATTTTTAAATAATTCTATTTTTTCTAAAACCTCATCCTGTAAATCTTTATCTAATTTATTGAATTTCTGTACAAAAGTAGGCTTATATAATATTTCCATAAGAATTATCTAAACTTTTTTGCTAATTCTCTTAAATCACCAGACAAGTTTGGTTCTTGTTGTGCTCGTAAAACTGACTGAATGGCTTCTTCTTCAACCATAGAAACAATAGCACGACGAACTAGCTCAGCTTTGTTTGAACCTCGTCCATTTTTTATTAAATTGTTTAGTGCTTCTTCCAGACTAGCAGGAATCGGCACTGATATTGTAGTCATAAAATTATATAAATGTATTAAAT
>JBAXPX010000020.1:0-12755 GCA_037132055.1 bacterium | reverse complement strand
GACATAAGTAAAGTGCAAATTCATACCCAGGATAGATATCTGGTCCGCCGTGTTTTCCGTGATGATACGGTATTTTTTTTCGCTCTCCCGCAGCTCTTCTTCCGACTTTTTGCGCTCGGCAAATTTTGAAATCCTTTCGACAATTACTGGAATAAGTTTTTCCTGCCTATCGGCAGGCAGGCAATTTTTTAATTCTTCTGGCAACCATTCAAAAATTTTATTTTTTAAATCCTCGTGTGAAAGTTTTTTTATGTGTTCTTTATTTATCCAATCAAGTTTATCGTCATTCCACTGCGCGCCGGCTTTCTGTATTCTCTCTGCCTTAAAGACTTTCACCAATTCTTTCATTGTGAATATCTCTTTGTCGTCACTTGGATGCCAACCCAAAAGAGCTAAAAAATTAACCATCGCTTCTGGCAAATATCCTTCATCTTTATATTCTAGCGAATCTTTAGCTCCATCTCGCTTGCCTAGCTTTTTATTGCCGTCCTTGCCCATTATATGAGGCAAGCATACGAATATTGGCGGTTTTGTTTCTAAAGCTTCATACAAAGAAAGAAATTTAGGAATTGAAGAGATATATTCTTGTCCTCTTACGACATGCGTAATTTTCATTTCTATATCATCCACTATATGACAAAAATTGTATGTTGGATAACCATCGCTCTTCATCAAGATGAAATCATCAAGGGCTTCAGGCCCCGCAGACAAATCGCCAAAAACTAAATCATTCCATTTATAACTTTTTATCTCGGGTACTTTAAAGCGAAGTGGCTTTGTACCATCCCATACATCAAAATTTTCTGGTCTATGTTCTCTATACAAAAATGGTTTTTTGTCAGCTTCAGCTTTTTTGCGAAATTCTTCGACTTCTTCTACGGTAAAAGGATCTGGGTATGCTAGTCCCTTATCGATTAATATTTGCGCATATTTTTTATATAGATCCAATCTTTCAGATTGAGTATAAGGAGCATTAGGACCTCCTATGTCAGGGCCTTCATCCCAATTTATTCCTACCCACTTTAAGACTTTCAAAATATGCTCGGTGGCACCTGATACCTCCCTTTCTTTGTCTGTGTCTTCAATTCTTAAAATAAGAGTGCCATTATTTTTTTTAGCCAACAGATATGTATATAAAGCCGTCCTTAGATTGCCGACGTGCATAAAACCAGTCGGACTTGGTGCAAATCTTGTTACTATTTTTTCTACCATAATGCTATTTTAGCATTTATTTTTCGTGAGATAAAGCCATGTGTAGCAATTCTCTGGCTATTTTTTCTGCTGCATCTTTTTTATTAAACAAAAGCGCATTTTTTACCATTTTTTCATGAGTGCTTTTATCTTCTACTATTCTTTCAATTTCAGAACTTAAAATATTTGCTGTCATGTTCTTTTCTTCTATAACACTGCAAGCTCCAGCTCTAGCGTAGCAAAAAGCATTTTTCATTGCATGATTAGCATTGGATTCTGTAAAAGGAACAAGAATTGATGGAACACCCCATGATGCTATTTCAAAGATTGTAGAACCCGCTCGTGAGACTATTATAGCAGCTGCTCCTGCTGCCATTTTCATTTGGAGCGGATTAAGAAAAGCAAAAGTTATGTATCTCGATCTGTTTTTATCATCAGCCAATACTACTTCTGCTTGACCTAAAACTCCTTTATAGTTTTTTACTCCTGTTTGATGGATAACTCTAAAATTTTTTAAAAGTCTTGGTAAAGCATCTAGGATAGTGTTGTTTATAAGTTCTGCTCCTTGGGAACCTCCCAGTACTACTATAACAGGCAAATCGGAATCTATTTTAAAAAAATCTATAGCTTTGTCATAATTTGATTTTTGTTCTATTTCTATACGTATCGGTTGTCCTGTCCACGCGACACGATCACTAGGGAAAAATTCTGCTGCATCTTTAAAAGAAATTGCAATTCTTTTTGCAAAATGTCCTGCCCAACTATTTACTCTTCCAGGAGCTGAATCAGATTCATGAATAATAACTGGAATATTTAAAATTCTAGCAGCTAATATCGTCGGAAAACTAGAGTATCCACCTTTACCAAATACAACATCGGGATAAATAGAAAAAACCTTATAAATAGCATTTAGAACACCAAAAAAGGTTTTTATCATATCAGAAAAATTTTTAAATGAAAAATATGTTCGTAATTTACAGTGTTCACTTCTTCGTAAATAAGTCTATTTTCAAAAAGCATTTCTTTGTCATAGGGACCATCAGAAAAAAAATATAATTTTGCTCCTATTATTTTTTCATCGTCTATTATTTTATTTAATTGTTGAGCAACGGCAATAATTGGATAAAAATGCCCACCTGTTCCTCCCCCTGTAAAAACTATTTTCATAAATTTATGATTTAATCTGAAATTTTGATATTTGAAGCACTATCCCTATCGACATAAGATATATCATAAGCGAAGTACCTCCATGGCTCATAAAAACTAACGGAACTCCAGTCAAAGGAAAAACTCCAGTGATAGAAGCTATATTCATAAAAGACTGAGCTGTTATAAGTATAACAATTCCAGCCACTAAAAGTCTACTAAATAAATCTGGAGAGCGATTCGCTATATGTAAACCACGTAGAGCAAATAATCCATACAAGATTATAACAGCAACAGATCCGACAAATCCCAACTCTTCACCCAAAACAGCAAAAATGGAATCTCCTTGCGGTTCTGGGAGATAAGTAAATTTTTGGATACTTTGACCAAACCCTCGTCCAAAGATTCCTCCCGACCCTATCGCCACTAAAGATTGTTGAATTTGGTAAGATGATCCTTGAGAATCTTGTGCTGGATTAATGAATGTCTTAACTCGCTTTTGAAGATAAGGAGTAACTGAAACTAAAACAAATAAACCAATACAAATAGAAATCCCTATTCCTAAAATATATTTCATAGGAACATTAGAAATAAAAAGCATAGATAACCCAGTTATTGTAATTAAAATAAAACTTTTTGTATCTGGCTGTTTGAATAAAATAAGAGCTATTATGCCCAACATTACAAATAAAGGCAAAACACTAAATTTAAAACCTTTTGCTTTATTTTTTACCCAAGAAAGCCATGCAGCAAAATAAATAATAAATCCAAATTTCAAAAATTCTACTGGCTGAAACGTACCCAGGGGTCCTAGTTTTATCCATCTCTCTGCGCCACCATGACTCCAACCAAAATATGGTATAAAAACAGCAGCAGTAAGAATAATAGAACCTAAAAAAATATAAAAAGAATTTTTTCTCCAAAATTTATAATTTATCTTTAAGCAAAAAAACATTCCCAAAGTACCAAAACCAAGACCAAGAATAAGTTGGCTGAACAAAACAGAGTAAAAAGTTTTAGGATTTTTCGCTAAAATTCCAAAAGACGCTGAAACAAACATCGCTATACCCAAAACGATCAAAAGAATAACAACCGTTAAAAAAAATTTATCAATTTTTTTTTCTTTCATTTTATCGACTAATAACAGCTAAAATTATGCCTATAATTGCAAATATAATCGAAAATATCCAATAGCGCATAGTAACCTTATAAGAAGGCCACCCAATAGCTTCAAAATGATGATGAATTGGAGCTAGTTTAAATATTCTTTTTCCTCCTCTAAATTTTTTTGAGAGAAGTTGTAAAATTACTGAAAGTGATGTTATGACGAGTGGTAATGCCACAATTGGCAAAATCAACACCGAATCGGTTAGAAAAGCGAGTGTTGCAAGCGTTATAGTAAGACCCATAATTCCCGTCTCTCCCATATAAAATCTTGCTGGAGGAATATTGAACCAAAGAAACGCAAGTATCGCTCCTGTAACTACTCCACCAAAAGCCGCCAAATTTATTTGATTATTAGCATAAGCAATAACAGAATACGAAGCAAAGATAGACGCAAGTACCCCACCTGAAAGTCCGTCTATCCCATCTATTACTCCTCCAGAAAATATTGCAAGAGCTACTAAAATAAAAAATGGAATAATAAAAATACCAAGATACATTTCTCCTGCAAAAGGTATGTGTATAGATGTCATGCCTAGTTTATAAAAAAACCAAATACCAATAAGTAGTGAAATAGAAGTTATTATAAAAATCTTCCATGTTCTCCATGATTTGTCATCTCGGGCAATACTGCCTTTGCCGAAACATTGTATTAAATCATCCCAAAGTCCTATCAAAGACCCCAATATTAGAGTAAAAAACGGTATTAATGTCTGATCTCTACTTAAAAAATTTATTTTTGTTGAAAAACTTGAAGGAAAAATAATTGCAAATATTAAAATAAACAATGTTGTAATCAAAACAGATGCCCATATTATTATCCCCCCAACTCGTGGAGTTTTTAATTCTTCTTGTTCATTGTGTATTTTTTTAAAATCATTTGACGATGTATCATTTCTGGAATATTTTTTCCACATCTTGTATTTATAGAAAAAATGTGTTGCAATTGGGGTGATGAGAATACCCACAAAGAACGCTAATGCCGTCGGGATAAAAATTTTAATTAAATTAATAAGCATCTAAAGATTATAGCAGATCGTAGATATTGAGCATAGTTAATATTTTTTATTAATACACCTCTTTTTGATAGCATTTTTTACAATAAATCTTAGGTGCTTCTTCTTTTGAATAGTGGGTTTTAAATTCTATCCCGCATTTATCACAAATTCTATTTATTTGCTTCATTTGAGATACCCATTTTTTTACTTTTTCTTCTATTCTACAAAATGGGCATTGTCTAGAAAGTGGTACGTTTAACTTTTTTGCCAAATCAAGTTCTTGTTTTACTATTTTATATCCCCTCGGACAAGTATTACACTGTACGACTTCTTTTAAAATTTCTTCAGTTGTGTATTTAATATTGTCCGGTAACTCCAAAGAATGTATGGTAATAGGATATTTTTTAAAAAAATGGTCATACCAGCGTAAACCCTTGTTTTTAACTTCCTCTTTTGTTTTTGGAAATAAAAAATTAGCAAAAGAATTATTATAAGCATGAGGAGAAAATTCCATTGGGAAAAATTCACCATATTTATAAATATTTCCTTTTTCATCAACATACGGCATTTCATCCATATGTTTTTTAATTTTTTCAACTAATTTAAAATATTCATCCTTTGAATATTGCTTATTTAAAATACAATATTTCTTATTTCTAGTAGAAATACACCCAAAACAATCTGAGTTCCCTACTAAGGATTTACTATATTCAAGATCTTTTGAATCCCAACCGGATTCGTGGCAAAACTTTACTCTAGAAACATTTTGCCCACACGTTAAACATTCATAAATTAATTCTGCATTAAGTCCCCAATCAGTATAATCATAAGAATTTTTTGTAGTTGATTGTTTTATCAACATTAAATATTTGGAATCCTCACAATCGGTAACATCGTAGCATTCTTTGCAATTTTTTGATTTAAAAACATAACTGCCCGTAATATTTACACTTTGTGTTTCCCAAATAGGTTGAGGTATGTTTTCTTTAAAATATTCTTCTGCTTTATTTTTCCAGTATGAATATTGTTTAAAAGAACCAAGATTTATTTCCTTTATTTTATTTAAATATTCATCTTCGGAAATTTTTTGTCCCATAAAAATATAGGATCCATTTTTAGCATTAACTGCTCCAAAACAATGATGGGCCCCCTCGCAATCACGCAAAAATGCACTATCATAACAAAATCTGTTATTACTCAAAGACCCTACAAGGTTATACGATTTGAAAACATTTGAACAATCAAAACAGCGTTCAGAATCAAAAGCAACTGAACATAAATACATATCTTTGTTTCTAGTCATCCAAAAATCAGAAACACAGTCTTCGTTGTAATCAGCATAATAAACCATGTAGCAATTTTTTGAATGAGCGATATGGTTTACATATGGAGAAGTCTGAATAGTTCTAGAATCCACATGTAAAGCCAAAACTGGAGTTTTTTGTAAAAGTTCTTTCCATTGTTCTAAAAATGGTTTTGAAAAATCAATTTCCATTCCAAAATCCATAGGATCCCAATTATCACTCCACCAGCACTTTACACAATAAACAGTAAACGGAGCGTCTGGTTCATACATAGAAATTCCTTCTTCGCCACAAAGATCACATTTTCTTTTAAATAAAGTTATACTTGGCATCCAAATTAATCTCCTCTGCAATCTGCATTCCGGACAAAACGTCGGCGGAGGAACTTTTATTTTCTCATAAAAAGAAAAATCGTCTAGCTCGATGGTGAAAGAACCCTTGCAGTTCTGACATATTATGTTTTGTGGTTCATATTCCATATCTTTTTTGTCCCGGCCACGACTTTAGTCGGGCCGTGGATCCTCGATTTTCCAAATATAACATTTAATTTAGAAAATCGGGACAATTCTGACAGATTTTATTTTCGGGATCCATAATCTAAATTATACGCAATTTTAACTAGTTTTTCCATGTCAGAAAAACGACCATTTTGAGTAGAACCAAGAACTGTAATAGCTATATCATGTCCAATTTTGTCTTTAAAAACAACAGACAGATTCCCCCCGGCAAGTACCGTAAACCCAGTTTTTGAAAATAGTATATTTGGTATTTTGTTTAAAACAATATCCGTATTTTTTATATTATGTATGAATCCAGACTTAGATTTTAAAATCATCTCCGGTAAAATAGTTGTACTAAAAATTTCTGGATAAGCTTTAAGTGCAAAAGAAGTCATAATATTTACATCCTCCGCTGTCCCTAGCACACCTGCCTTTTGTTCATTTATATCAAGACCAGTCGAATTTAAAAAAATAGTATTTGCCATGCCAAGTTTTTTTGCTTTAATATTCATTTTTTCTAAATAATTAGGAATTTTTTCTAAAATAGCATAAGCTCCATCATTAGCAGAACAAACAAGTGTAAGTTTTACAAGGTCATAAACATTCCATTTTTCGTTTACAAAGATACCGAAATCCCCTTCTTGCTCAAACGCTTTCTGTGAAATTACAATCTCCTCATTTTGTTTAAAATAATCTAAAGCAACAGTCATAGCCATAATTTTAGCAAGCGATGCGAGTGGCATGCGCACGTCGTCATTCTTTCCATATATTTTTTGTCCAAGAGTTATGTCATATATCGAATACGCTTTTGCCAAAATCTGAATATTGTTCAAGGCATTTTCAATTTTTATTACTCTTTCTTCATTTTTTTTAAACTCATTATCTAATTTATTGTTTTCAATATTAAAAAAAATCCCCTCTAGGGCAATAAAAAACACAATAAAAAACAAAAAATAATTTTTATTATTAATTGGCATCATTTTGAGGTTCTTTTATTTCATCAGTAGATACGTCTTCAAAATTTTCTACTGCATTTTTTATAGAATTATTTATTTCATTGTATTCAGGTAATTCTTCAATAGACCTTACCCCCATAAAAGATAATAAATCAAAACTCGGTTTGTAAATAAAACGTCTACTATCTTCTGGGTCAATTATTTTTTCTACCAATCCACGAATAGAGAGAGCACGTAAAATAAAGCTAGAATTTACACCTCGGATATAATCAATTTCCGCTCTTGTGGTGCCATTTTTATAAAGAACGATAGACAAAGTTTCTAAGCTCGCTTTCGAAAGGTTTTTATTCAATTCTTCTTTCTGTAAATCACCAATAAGCTCTGAGAACTCTGCTGCCGTGCCAAGGGTTATATCATTGTCTTTTTCAACAAGCACAATTCCCCTGTTGTTTAAATTTTCTTTTAGTTTGGCAATCCCATCATTTATTTCATTTTGACCAACTTTCAAAATTTCCGAAAGTTTTTTTCGTGACATCGGTTCTCCTTTCCAAAACAATATTGCTTCTATTTTTTTTTCTAAATCCATAAAATTTGGTTCTAGTAATTTAATTACTCCTAGAAACTAATCACCAAAAACTAGCACCTCTTCTTTGCTAATAATAATATCTTCAAAATTGTTTTCTTGGGCAACGCTCAATATACCTTGTCTTACTAATTCTAGCATAGCAAGAAAACCAACAATTACAACAACTCTTTCTTCTTTTGTTTCTGCTTTTCCAGCAAATTCTTTAAAATTAAACTTAAGCGAGTTTTCAATTCTCTTTGTAAGTTTATCTATCATCTCCTCTATGCTTATAACTTTTTTTACTTCAACATTGGGTAAAAATACTTTTTGAGGAAGTTTGCCGAGTACGCCACGAGCAAAAGTCATCATGCTGTCTTTTGTAATTTGTTCATCTGGCAAAAAAACCAAAACATCATTTTTCCTTTCAAGCGGTGCAAAAATTATATTTTTACCAAAATTAATTTTTATGTCATTCCCGAGTCTTGAATATAGATCAAAAAGTTTTAACCTCTCTTCTAGATTTTTTATATCACCTTCTTCTTCTGTGGTTAGATCTAGATTCGGCAATAGTGATTTTGATTTGATCAATATGAGAGTAGCAGCTACCACTATAAAACTAGCTATCTCAGATGGGTTCAAATTATTTAAACTATTCACATATTTTAAATAATCTTCTGTGACTTGAGCTAGTGAAATTTCATTTATGAAAAGCTTACGTTCCTCAATCAAACTCAAAAGAACCCCAAACGGTCCTTCAAAATTCAAGGTTTTTACTTGGTATATCTCTTTTTCCACTTATATATTTTAGCATATTTTGAATTTTATTATACTTGACTTTTTATATTAAATATTACAAAATATAAAAAATTTGAAAATTATGAAAAAAATCAGAAAACCGTTCTACTATAAAAGTAGGTCCTCTGAGCGGTTATTAAGAAAGATTCTGCAATGGATCTGGGACACCCTAATGAAATTAGGTAAATCAATCCATAAAAAATGTGCCGCTTTTCATTTACATCCTTCTGTAGGATATGTGTTAGAAATAGTACTAATCATCGTTGTTTGTTTGCCAACACTGATTTGTGCATTGTTATGGAGATTAACAAAAAAATTTAGCTGAACGCTTTTACTATCGCTCAGCTTTTTTTGTGATCATTTACTTCATGAAGAATTAATCTAATTAATATATTATATTTATTAGATATTTCGTGTTAAATTGAATACATGGAAGAAAATACCAAAAATAAATTAAAAATTTCACCAAAGATAATTATCCTTTTTACAGTGTTTTTGGATGTGCTTGGGCTCGGAGTCATTATTCCTGTTTTACCATTCTATGTAGAATCCTTCCACGTATCAGGGATAGTCGTCACATCACTCTTTGCTGTGTTTGCCTTGTTTTCTTTTTTTAGCGCACCAATATTAGGAGCGATATCAGACAGAAAAGGACGCAGACCAGTGCTTTTGATAAGTCTTGCCTCAAGCGCTATTGGCTGGCTCATCTTTGCATTTTCTAATACAATCTTTGGACTTTTCTTAGGAAGAATTATAGACGGATCGGCAGCAGGAAATATTTCTACCGCACAAAACTATCTTATTGATATTTCAAAAGATTCAAAAGAGAGGACAAAAAATCTCGGATTGATAGGAGCAGTTTTTGGAATAAGTTTTATTATTGGACCACTCATTGGTGGAATCCTTTCTGGCATCAGTATGAAATTACCTTTTATTGTGGTTGGAATAATGGCACTCATAAATACAATCCTTGCTTATTTCTTTTTACCTGAAACTCATCACGAAAGAAGTACAAAAAAACTTTCTCTAAATCCTTTTTCACCAATTATAAAGGCATTAAAAAATAAAAATATTTTACCACTGTACATTGCCTGGCTATTGTTTGGTATCGCAATCTCGCTTAACCAATCAATTTTTGCATTGTATATTGCAAAAGTATTTTCCTGGACAGTGATAGCATCAGGATTTTTAATGGCTTTGATGGGAGTAATAATTTCTATTAATCAAGCTTTTGCCATCCGTAAAATTTGGCTTAAATATTTTAAAGAGTCATTTTTAATGGTCTGGGTATTTGTACCTTTTGCTTTAGGATACCTCGTTATGGCAATGCCTTTTAAATTTGTTTTTCTATTTGGTCTCATTATCACTGCTTTTGGTCAATCATTAATGAGAGTCATAATGACTAGTCAAATAATCGGATTCTCAAGTAAAGAAGAACAGGGTGAGAATATGGGTATCCTTGCCTCTATTATATCCCTTTCAATGATATTGGGTCCACTTCTAGGAGGATCAGTTTACGAAGCACATCCAAGTTTGCCATTTATCTTGGCTGGAATAATTTTGTTTATCACTTTTGTTTTTGTATTTAAAACTTATAAAAAAATAAAACCGCATGAGCACATAGAAATAGAGCCTGTGGAAGTAATTTAACAAAAAAACGAAAATGAAATTTTTGCCGGTACGGATTTTTTGAAGCTTAAAAAATCCTGAAATTTTCGCGCCGTCGCGCTCAAAACCCCTTAAAAACTTTATTTTCGTTTTTTTGTTATTATACTTTTTTAGTTTTTATACTCTTCAATAAACTTATACAAAAGTCTCACGGGAGTACCAAGAGCCCCAGGAGCTAGATATTCGCCTGACATTGAGGTCATGCGAGGCGCTATGTCTATATGTGCCCATTTCACGCTTCCAGCTTTGTCTTTAATGAATTGATGTAAGAAAACAGCTCCATAAATCGCTCCACCATAGCGAGAATCTTTATTGTGAATATTTGTCCAATCCCCTAAACTTCCTTTTATTTCATTTTCATATTCTTCCCACATTGGCAATCTCCAAACATAGTCTCCTGTTTTTTCTGCTACTTCTTCTAATTTTTTTGCCAATTTATCATCCTCAGTAAATATAGCAGAAGCACGTTCCCCAAGCGCCACGGCTGCTGCCCCCGTGAGCGTTGCAATATCTATCACCACTTCTGGATTATATTTTTGCGCATAAGTAAGTGCATCAGCTAAAATTACTCGGCCCTCAGCATCAGTATTTAAAATTTCTATTGTAAGACCTGACATAGAACGAACAATATCTCCAGGACGATAACTTTTCCCTGAAATAAAATTCTCTACTGAAGGTATGAGCCCTATGACATTTTTCTTTATTTTCATTTTTGCGAGAAGGGCTATAGTGTGAATCACAGCAGATCCTCCAGACATATCCATATTCATACCAGACATCGACGACGAGGGTTTCAAATTAAGTCCTCCAGCATCAAAAGTGACCCCTTTGCCAACTAGAACAATTGGCTTTTGATTTTTTGGTGCACCCTGATATTCCATAATTATAAATTTAGATTCTTCATCGCTCCCTCGTCCGACAGAGAGTATTGCTTGCATCTTTAATTTTTCCATTTCTTTTTCACCAAGCACTGTCACTTTTACTGGCATTCCTTTTACAGCTTCGCGTGCTTTTTGCGCTAAAATCTGAGGAGTCATATCGCCACCTGGAGTATTTGAAAGTGAACGAGTTTTATTTACTTCACTCGCTATTATGTGCCCTTTTAAAATTGCATTTTGTATCTCTTTATCAGTATTTAAAATACTAATTTCTTTTATTAAATAGAAATCTTCTTTGTTGATAGTTTTATAATCAGTAAATTCATAATTTGCAAATTCAAGTTGAGTACCAATAATTTCAGCAAGTTCTATTTGAGCAAGGCCTTGCCTAGTATAAATATTAGAAAAATTAAAATCACCAAAATCAAAAACGATTTTTTCTGCTTTCGCTCCTTTTGCCATTTGTATCATCTTACGAACAAGTAAATAAAACTTACGTAAGCTCGTTGCCTCGTCGCATTTTAAATACAGAGTCTTTATCCCATTTTCTTTTACTACTTCATCATTATACTTTTGATCTATTTTAACAAGAAGTGCCTCTTTTCCATTTACTGGCTTTTTAAAATTTATTTTCATATTAATTATTCTTTTAGATTCATCTTTATTTTAAAATTTTATTTTTACAATACACTATACAATTAATTCAAAATTCTGCATTTTTAGGAGTCCTTGGAAATGGAATAACATCTCGAATATTTTGCATTCCAGAAAGATACATTAAGGCTCTCTCAAAACCCAAACCAAAACCAGCGTGACGCACTCCACCATATTTACGCAAATCTAAATACCACCAATAATTTTCTTTTGGCAATTTCAATTCAGCAATTCTTGCCTCAAGTATTTCTAATCGCTCTTCACGCTGACTTCCACCAATGATCTCTCCTACTCCCGGCATGAGCAAATCCATCGCTGCGACTGTTTTACCATCATCATTCTGACGCATATAAAAAGCTTTAATTTCTTTAGGATAATCAGTGATGAAAACAGGACCACCTACAACTTCATCTGTTAAATATCTTTCGTGTTCTGTCTGAAGATCGATACCCCACTCCACTCTATATTCAAATTTTTTACCAGATTTTTCTAATATTTCTATTGCTTCGGTATAAGTTAAATGTTTAAATTTCGCATCTTTAACTTTATTCAAACGTTCAAGTAAACCATTATCAATAAATTTGTTGAAAAATTCCATTTCTTCTGGCAATTCGCGTAAAACATAATTGATTAAATATTTCATCATTTCTTCGGCAAGCGCCATGTCTTCCAAGAGACCTGCAAAAGTAATCTCCGGTTCGATCATCCAAAACTCTGAAGCATGGCGAGCAGTATGACTATTCTCAGCACGAAAAGTTGGACCAAAAGTATAAACTCGGTTAAAGGCTAGAGCCATGGATTCTGCTTCCAATTGTCCACTGACTGTTAATCCAGCTTTTTTACCAAAAAAATCTTCTGTATAATCAATCTCCCCTTTGTCGTTTTGCTTAATATTTTTTAAATCTAAAGTTGTAACATTAAACATTTCTCCAGCAC
>JBAXPX010000019.1:0-14564 GCA_037132055.1 bacterium | reverse complement strand
CGGTGGGTTTCCCCACACAGACTTTCCAGGTCTGCGCACTAGACCGCTATGCGACACCTCCTTGCTCTCTAATTTACCCTATTTAAGGAAAAAAAGAAAACGATAAGATCTTTTTATTTGTGTTATTATCTATTTGTGAAAAAAGTAATTATTTTAAATAAAAAAGAAGGAGAAACGCCACTTGAGGCGTTGAAACATTTTTGTAACAAAAACCATGAATATGTTGGTGTGCCTATGACTTATGCGGGAAGACTTGATCCGATGGCTAGCGGTCTTTTGTTGGTACTCACTGGTGAAGAAACTAAAAATAAGGAAAAGTATTTGAATCTAGAAAAGGAATATGAGTTTGAAATATTGTTTGGCTTTTCGACAGATACGTATGATATTCTTGGGAAATTGAGCAAGGCCTTGCCTTGCTCAATGGTTCAAGCGGAACTAGAAGGAAAAATTAAAAACGAAGTAAAGAGTTTTATTGGAGAAAGTATTCAAAAATATCCCATGTATTCATCAAAGACAGTAAAAGGTAAACCTTTATTTATGTACGCAAGGAGAGGGAAGGAGGTGGAGGTTCCAGATAGGAAAATTTTTATTAAAAAACTAAAATTAAGAAAAATAAAAAAGATAAATAGCAAAAAGCTCTTGAAAGATATTGAAAAAAGAATAAAAAAGGTCAAAGGAGATTTTAGACAAAATGAAATTTTAAAAATCTGGGAAAAAGAACTATCAGCTTTAAACAAAAAAGATGGCACTTTTTTTATAGCAAGTTTTAAAATAAAATGCAGTACTGGTACTTATATCAGAGGATTAGCAAATTCTCTAGGAAAAAAGATGTGGATTCCTGCTTTGGCATATTCTATAAAAAGAACAAAAGTAGGGAAATATGTGTTATAATCAAAAATACATAAAATTATGTTAAACATAGACAAAATAAGAACCGATTTTGATATTTTGAGTCCCAAAAGTGGTAAAACACCAATATATTTTGACAGTGCTTGTATGAGCTTGAAACCAAACGCAGTCATCGAAGCTATGAATGAATATTATTATTCATATTCTGCCTGCGCTGGGCGTAGTTCACACAAGATGGGTGATAAAGTTACTAAAAAAATAAAAGAAGTAAGACAAACGATTACAAAATTCATAAACGCAAATAGTGAGAAAGAAATAATTTTCACTCGCAATACTACCGAAGGAATAAATCTACTTGCAAATAGTTTTAATTTTAAAAAAGATGATGTTGTTTTGATAACTGACAAAGAGCACAATTCAAATTTAGTACCTTGGTTACTGTTAAGAGATAAAATTGGCATTGTTTTAAAAATAATTCACGGAAAAGAAGATGGAACTTTTGATTTAGAAAATTTTAAAGAGCAGATTGTAGGTGCGAAATTTGTTTCCTTTGTGCATACTTCAAATTTAGATGGAGTTACAAATCCAGCAAAAGAAATAATAGAAATTGCTCACAAAAATGGAGCATTGGTGCATTTAGATTGTGCGCAGAGTGTTGTACATCAAAAAATAGATGTAAAAAAATTAGACGTGGACTTTCTCTCATTTTCAGGACATAAAATGCTTGGTCCTACTGGAACTGGAGTTTTTTATGGCAAACAAAAACTTTTAGAAGACTTGTCTCCATTCTTAGTTGGTGGAGATACAGTTCTACACACCACATACGAAGATTATAAAATGTTGGAAATTCCAGAAAAATTTGAAGCAGGACTACAAGACTACGCGGGGATTATAGGGCTGGGAGAAGCCGTAAAATACTTGAGTCAGTTTGATTTTAATGAAATAAAAGAACATGAATTAAAATTGAATTCTTATATCACCGAAGAATTGAAGAAAATTCCGCAAATAAAAATAATTGGTCCGGAGGATCCTAAACATAGATCTGGAATAATAAACTTTTATATTGATGGCACTGATATGCATAAATTTGCAATCATGTTAGACGAGATGGCAAATATTGCAATACGTTCTGGTCAGCACTGTGTGCATTCGTGGTTCGATAGCAAAAAGATTTACAATTCTGCTAGAGTTTCTTTGTATTTATATAATACAATGGAAGAAGCAGAAACATTTATTATCAATTTAAATAAAATTATAAAAATAATATAAATTTATGCCTTGTATAGTAGCTTTAATTGTGTTTGGAATAATGGGAATATTTAGTGCTTCACAAAGAGCTCTTGCAAAAGAGGCTCTTAGTTGCGTATTCAGAAGGGTAACTCTTCGCCCATGTAATACTGGCTTTCAAGAGAAGGTAAAAGGGAAACTTTTAGCTAAATTGTTAAAACGTTCGACTTTTCTTGCGAAGGTTTTGGATAAATATTATGAAGTGTTTTCTTGGGTATTTTTTATACTAATGGTAGGTAGTACTATATGGGTGTTTCGAGGTGTATATAACTTTTATGTTTTTGGTAGTTGTAATGGTTTAAACCAAAGTGGATTTTGTGCTTTCGATCCAAGTGGCAATAATAACAAAGTTACTGCGATAGGGGATAATTCTACTTGTGGTATCACACAAAAAACAGAAAAGAATGTCACATTAAATGGTGTTGATTTTTCAAGTTTCCCAACACAAAATATTGGCTCAAAAGATACAGTAGTATTTATTGGTTGTTATGCTTGTGATTACAGTAGAAAAGCATATCCGGATATACAAAAGTTAATAAAAAATAAAAAAGCGAACTATGTTTTTGCTCATTATCCAGCCAAAGGGGATACGACATTTCTAGCAGATGCTGGATATTGTGTGTATAAAGATTATAAAGATAAATATTGGGATTTTAACAGTTATTTGTTTAGCACAGATAAAAATTATGTTCTAGATAAATCGAATCTAAATAAAATATTAGAGAATTTCAATTTTGATGTTAAGAAGATAAATGAATGTGCAAACAGTACTGAAACTAAAAATGCTGTACAAAATCAAGTTACAGAACTCAACAAAACGAACCTCTATGGAACACCTACCATCTTTATAAATGGCAAGTCTTTTGTTGGCCCAAAACCATATAGGGTTTATAGAAGCGCGATAAATAAATATATTTTCTTTTAGAAGTTTATTAAAAAATTATCAATTAACAAAAATAAAAAAATGAAAGGATATAAAACAAATATCGAAAAAGACAGTAAAGACAATGAAAATTTTAGAAAGGTTCTCTACACTGCAAAGTATAGTCAGCTCGTACTCATGAGCCTTTTGCCGAAAGAAGAAATTGGATTCGAAATCCATCCTGATCGAGATCAGTTTTTTAGGTTCGAGGAAGGGGTGGGAAAGATTTTTATTGATGAAAGCGAGTATGATGTAAAAGATGGAGATGTGGCGATAGTTCCAGCAGGGGCTCGTCATAACGTAGTAAATACCTCAAGTGATGAAAAATTAAAATTATACACTATATATTCTCCTGCAGAACACATGGATGGGGTGATAAGGAAAACAAAACAAGAAGCAGAAGCACAAGAGGAGCATTTTGATGGCAAAACTACTGAATAATAAATAATCTGATAATGCTTAAAAGCCTCCCAGTAAGTCACCTGAGAGGCTTTTTTGTAGGAATAAAAAAAATTACTTTGTGTTAAAATATGAATATGAAAGGTGCCCAAAAGTTTGAAGAAGAATATGGGAAGCTGAATAAAGCCCAAAAAGACGCTGTGGATTCTATAGATGGCCCAGTTATGGTTATCGCAGGACCAGGTACTGGGAAAACTACTATCCTTACAGTACGTATTGCCAATATTTTAAAAAACACAGATGTTGCCCCAGAAAATATTTTGGCACTAACTTTTACTGAAGCGGCTTCTGCTAATATGCGAAAAAAACTGGCTGAAATTATTGGTTCTCGCGCATATCAAGTCACGATAAGCACATTCCACTCTTTTGCTGAAAGTGTGATAAGAAAGTATCCAGAAGAATTTCCACGCATAATAGGATCACGTCCAGTAGGAGATGTGGATCAGGTTTCCATAATAGAACGATTGATTGATTCTACTGTTTTGAAAATTTTACGTCCTTACGGAGATCCATTTCTTTACGCAAAAGACATTTCATCTAATATTGCTACCTTAAAAAGGGAGGGTATCTCTGTAGAAAACTTTGCTGAATTAATATCGGAAGAAGAAAAGAATTTTTATAAGATTTCCGATCTTTATCATGATAAGGGAGCGCACAAAGGCAAGATGAAGGGGGAATACCAAAAACTAGAAAAAGTTATAGAAAAAAATAAAGAGTTGGCCGATATTTATAAGGCGTACCAAGAAGAGTTATTTAAAAATAAGTTTTATGATTTTTCAGATATGATAATGGAAGTTTTGGAGACTCTGAAAAAGAGCGATTTTTTACTTCAGGTATTACAAGAAGAATATCAATATATTCTAATAGATGAACATCAAGATACAAACAATGCTCAAAATAAAATAATAGAATTGCTTGCTTCTTTCCATGCTCCAAATCCCAATCTTTTTGTAGTTGGTGATGAAAAACAAGCTATTTTCAGATTTCAAGGAGCTTCGTTGGAAAATTTTTTGTATTTTAAAAATTTATATCCAAAAGCAAAGCTCATAAATTTATTGGAGAATTATCGTTCTACTCAAAATATTTTAGACATAGCACGAGGATTAATGCCAGGCTCTTTAGAATTAAAATCAAATAACAAAAACAAAATAAATAAAATATCAATCTATCCGTTTGAAAAACCAGAAGGTGAAATATATTTTGTAGCACACGATATAAAAAGAAAAATATCAGAAGGCATCGCCCCAGAAGAGATAGCTGTACTTTATAGAAACAATGAAGATGCTTTTGCGATTTCGGATATGATGAAAAGAATAGGTGTACCGAATCAAATAGAATCAGATCTGGATTTATTTAATGATTCTGATGTTAGAAAAATAATGACGATACTCAAGGCTATAAACAATTTTGGAGACGATAGAGCTTTGGTTGAATTTTTGCATATAGATATTTTAAATATTTTACCACTCGATATATATAAAATAGTTAAAAATGCTAGCTTAAAGAGGAGGGATACTCTTTTTGATATTTTAACAAAAACCAACGAACCAAAGGGTTTAGAATTGCAAGACATTGATGCAATAAAAAATGCCATTGAAAAACTTTCTGTTTGGGTTAAGAAATCTAAAAACATAGAGTTACTTTCATTGTTTGAAAGTATCGTTAGAGACTCCGGTCTACTAGAGTCTATTTTGGGAAGTGGAAATGCAGAACAAAGATTTGATGCGGTAAATTCTCTTTTTGAAGAAGCAAAACATTTAGTTTTAAGGAAACCAGATGCAAACCTAGAAGATTTCTTTATTTATATTGAAACGATTAGGAAGCATGGTCTCTTTATAAAGAGACAAAAAGCAAATAAAAATTCTGGGAAAGTTCGTCTTATGACAGTGCATCGGGCAAAAGGGCTCGAATTTGAGTATGTTTATGTAATAAAAGTTTATAGTGGACATTTTGGCGACAAAAGGTCGTTTGATAGACTAAAACTTTTACCTTCCATTTACATGCTTAGCGATAAAAACATTGAGGTTGAGGACGACAATGCGGATGAGAGGCGATTGTTTTATGTAGCATTGACTCGTGCAAAAGTGGGTTTAAGTATTTCGTATTCTACTTCTGGAGAAGATGGTCGTGAATTATTGCCGAGTTCTTTTATCTCAGAATTGAAGTCAGACTTGGTGGAAACAGTTGATACTGGTGTTTTTGAAAAAGAATATAAAGAAAATAGAAAAATAATTTTTGAACCAAAGAAGGAACAAGCCGATAACCTTAAAGATAAAAATTTTATTCGTGAACTTTTTGTTTCTCAAGGTTTTTCTCCTACGGCTTTGAATAATTATATTTTATGTCCATGGAAATATTTTTACCAAAACCTTATACGCATTCCTTCGGCTCCTACTAAATTCCAAGCATATGGGACAGCGGTACATTCGGCGCTATGTGAATTTTTTCGTCGCATAAAAGAAGAAGAGACGAGCAAAGATTTCCTTTTAAAAAGTTTTGAAGGACATTTGAATGCTTCAGGATTGAGCGATCGTGAATCAAGTGAGCTAATGGAGAAAGGGCAGAAATCACTTTCTAGTTGGTATGATGCATATCATAAAAATTGGAATGAAAATGTTTTAACCGAGTTTCGTATAAATGGGGTCATTTTAGATGGTGATACGAGGCTTACTGGAGTTTTAGATAAGATTGAATTTATAGATGGTAATATAGTAAATGTTGTTGATTATAAAACAGGTAAACCAAAAACTAGAAATGAACTGATTGGTAAAACAAAAACTTCTGATGGAAACTATTTTAGACAATTAGTTTTTTATAAAATTTTGTTGGATAGGTTTGAAAATAATAAATTTAACATGCAGTGTGGAATTATAGATTTTATTGAACCAGACGAAAAAGGAAAGCAGCACAAAGAAGAATTTGAAATAACAGAAAAAGACACAAAAGAACTAGAAGAAAAAATTAAACAAGTAGCCGGAGAAATTTTAAATTTATCTTTTTGGGATATGCGTTGTGAAGACAAAGAATGTGAATTTTGCAGATTGAGAGAAATGATGAAATAAGAAAATTGGAAAAAGCCAATAAATATGATATATTTAGCTATTATAAGGTCATTTTTTATATGTCTGACACAGTTATCCACAATATAAATATATCTTATGATGAATCTCACGAAGAGGTTCGGGATTTTGTTAATTATCTTAAAAGCGACAAAAGAAAAGACGAAGTGAAAGCTTACTATGAAGAAGCTCGACATAGTCCCGGAAACAAAATTCACTTGAGTGACAAATTTGATAATGAATTTACTTTAATATGTGAACATGAGCATGTTTGTTATTTAAGACTAAGAGGAATGTAAAAAATTATGGAAAATAAAACACAAAAAGATTTATCCACCGTAGCGGGAAGAGAGCACCCTCTTTCTATGGTTATAAATAACGCAGTAAAAATTTTTATTGACTTGGGATTTGAAGTTGCTACAGGTCCTGAACTTGAAGATGTCTGGCATAATTTTGATGCACTGAATGTACCAAAGGATCATCCGGCTCGTGACATGCAGGATACTTTTTATATTAAAGGAGAGGATGGGAAAGTATTAAGAACACATACTTCCAATGTGCAAATTAGATATATGGAAGAATTTGCTAAATTGGGGAAGAAACCACCCTTTGCTGTTATTTCAGTTGGTAAATGTTTTCGCAATGAAGCAACTGACGCAACACACGAAATGCAATTTTATCAAATTGAAGGGCTCATGATTGGAGAGGATATTTCAATGGCGAACTTAAAAGGAGTTTTGTCTCATTTTTATAAAAAAATGCTAGGCGAAGATACTAATCTTCGTTTTCGTCCAAGTTTTTTCCCTTTTACTGAACCATCAATTGAATTTGATTTAAAGTATAAAGGACGTTGGATTGAAATGGGTGGAGCGGGGATGGTGCATCCGAAAGTATTAGAAAATTGTGGAATTGATTCTAATAAATATCAAGGCTTTGCTTTTGGACCAGGGTTAGAAAGGTTGATGGTTATAAAATATATAATGCCTGACATCCGTCCAGCATATCATGGAGATTTAAGGTTTAGTCAGTTTTAAATATATGAAGATTAGCTATAGTTGGTTGCAAAATTATTTTGAGGAAAAATTACCAGACCCTGAAAAAATTTCTGAGGGGATTATTTTTCATTCTTTTGAAGTAGAGTCCCTCGACAATCTCGAGACCTTCGGGAAAGAAAAAGAAGATTGGGTTTTCGATATTAAGATTTTGCCAGATAGGGCTCACGACTGTCTTTCTCACTGGGGGATAGCAAAAGAAATATCAGTGATTTTTGATTTGAAGATCAAGGATCAGAAATATGAAATTTTTAAACCAAAATCAACAAACCTTAAAATTGAAATTCAAGATGAAAAATGTTTCCGTTATATGGGACGTATTGTTAAAAAGGTAAATGTTGGTGCTTCACCAAATTGGCTAAAAGAAAAATTGCAGGCAATAGGTCAAAAATCCATAAATAACGTTGTAGATGCAGCTAATTTTGTTATGTTTGATTTAGGTCAACCAATACATTGTTTTGATTTAGACAAATTGGCCAGTGAAAAAATAATAGTAAGGAATGGAAAAACTGGTGAAAAATTAACCACTCTTGATAAAAAAGATATAAGTCTTGATGAATCTATCTTAGTAATTGCGGATGGTTCGACATGCTCACCACAGGCGAACGAAGTATTAGCGATAGCAGGTATTAAAGGTGGTACAAAAGCGGAAGTGGATTTTAATACAAAAAATATAATAATTGAAGTTGCGAATTTTGATGCAACAAGCACAAGAAAAACTGCTAAAAAAATTGGCATTTTAACTGATGCAGTAAAAAGATATGAGAATGAGATAAGTCCAGAACTTTGCGAGAAAGCCATGAATGCTATTACAGATTTAATTTTTGAATTATCAGAGGGAGAGATTGAGGATGTCGTAGACGTTTATCCTAAAAAAGCTCTACAGAAAGAAATTTCTATTTCTATCGACTATATAAACAAACGCCTTGGGACTTCTTTTAAGGAAGAAGAAATAGAAAAAGTGTGGCAGAAATTAAATTTTGAATTTGCTAAAGATAATTATCTTTTCAAGATAAAAGTTCCACATTTAAGGATTGATATTACTGGACCCCATGATTTAACAGAAGAGGTAATTAGAGTTCTAGGGTATGACAGACTTGAAGAAAAATTGCCAGAGATAAGACTTGATACAAAGATTAATGAAACTTTTGCTAAGATGTTTTGGGCCCGCAACAAACTCATAAATGATGGATATTCTGAAGTAATGACTTATTCTTTTACGGATACTGGAGAAGTAGAAGTACTTGCTTCGGCTTCAGATAAAAAATTTTTGAGGAATAATTTAAGTGATGGGTTAAAAGAAAGTTTAAGACTGAATCAACTTAATGCTCCATTGTTGGAAATGAATGAAATAAAGATTTTCGAAATTGGGACTGTTTTTTTAATGGGCAAAGAAGAAATACACGTCGCATATAATGATAAGAAAAATATTATAGAAGTAAGCTTGAATGATTTTTGTAAAGATATGTCTTCTGAACCGTCGCTAGAACTTAGAAACTATAATTTAGAAACTAAATTTATCCCTTGGTCAATTTATCCTTTTATTTCTCGTGATGTATCTGTGTGGGTACCGGAGAAAGATAATGGTGAGGAACTTAAAAAACTACTCAAAGAAGAAGCTACCGATCTTTTAATTCGTGATCCATATATTTTTGATTCTTTCACGAAAAATGGCAAAACTTCATATGCTTTTAGGCTTGTTTTTCAGTCTTATGAAAGAACTCTCACTGACGACGAAATAAATATAATAATGGCTAAAATAAGCCATAAAATAAAGCAAAATTCAAGGTGGGAATTACGATAAAAAGCTAGGTTTTTAGTCCCTTTTCTGCTATAATCTATACAGCAAAAATTGTCTTTTTGCTTTCCCGCCAAAGGCGGGTAAATACTTTTTAGGTTGAATTTTAAAGCTAAATTTCATAAAAATGGCAAAAGAAAAAGAAAAAAAAGAGGGAGGAAACGGACATCACTATGACGCTTCAGACATATCAGTTCTTGAAGGTCTTGAGCCAGTACGACGACGTCCTGGAATGTATATTGGCACTACTGGCCCAGAAGGGCTACATCATTTAGTATGGGAGATTTTTGACAATTCTAGGGATGAGGCCATGGGTGGTTTTTGTGACAACATTGAAGTTGTTCTTTTGCCAGAGAACCGTGTACGAGTGGCTGACAATGGCAGAGGTATTCCTGTAGATATTCACAAAAAAACGAAAGTCTCTGCACTTGAAACCGTTATGACAACACTCCATGCTGGTGGTAAATTTGGTGGAGAAAATAGTGGGTATAAAGTTTCTGGAGGACTTCATGGTGTCGGAGCGTCTGTTGTTAATGCACTTTCTGTTTATTGTAAAGCTGAAGTTCATAAAGATGGAGGTAAATACATTCAAGAATATTCTCGTGGTAAGAAAAAAGCAGCAGTAAAAAAAGTAGGATCATCAAAACAAAAGGGTACTATCATAACCTTTGAGCCAGATTCCGAAATTTTTATCGCTAAAGATGGAACAAAAGATAGTGGCATTAAATTCGACCTAGCTACGATTATAAATCATATTCGCCAGCAGGCATATTTAGTAAAGGGTTTAAAGATTTCTATAATTGATGCGAGAAATTGTGAAACAAAAATCGACGACTCACATATATTTTATTTTAGAGAATTGGGACTTGAGCTACCATCGACGTCTTTTTATTTTGAAGGTGGACTTACTTCACTCATCAAGTATTATAATAAATTACAAAAACCAATACAGGGAAATATCTTTTATGTTGATAAAGAATTGGATGGAGTCAATGTTGAAATCGCACTTCAATATGTGGATGATATAGTTGATCGCATAATTCCTTTTGCAAATAATATTTATACAGGAGAAGGAGGAACTCATGTTACCGGGTTCAAGACTGCTTTGACTAGAACATTAAATACTTACTGTAAAAAGAATGAGATGATGAAAGAATCTGAAGGAGGGTTCACGGGAGATGATGTGCTCGAAGGTTTAACTTGTGTCATATCAGTAAAACTTCAAGAAATACAGTTCGAGGGACAAACAAAAGCAAAACTCGGCAGTATGGAAGCACAAGGGGCTGTGGCAACTGTGTTTGGGGAATCTTTTGCTTCCTTCTTAGAAGAAAATCCAGACGATGCGAAAGCCATAATCAATAAATCGATTTTAGCTCTAAAGGCGCGCAAGGCAGCTAAAGCGGCGAAAGACTCAGTTTTACGAAAAGGTGCATTAGAAGGCATGACATTGCCTGGGAAACTTGCTGATTGCCAAACCAAAGACGCTAGTGAATCAGAATTGTTTCTTGTAGAGGGAGACTCTGCAGGAGGTTCTGCAAAACAAGGAAGAGACAGACGTACACAGGCTATACTGCCTCTTCGCGGAAAGATTTTAAACGTTGAGCGTGCTCGCATAGACAAGATGCTCGCTTCAAAAGAAGTGAAGTCTCTTATTATTGCTATGGGAACTTCTATAGGAGATACCTTTGATATTGAAAAAATGCGTTATCACAAAATAATTATTGCAACCGATGCCGATGTTGACGGTGCACATATTAGAACATTGCTCCTTACTTTATTTTATAGATATTTTAAACAAATAATTGAAGCAGGGTATATCTATATTGCTCAACCACCGCTTTATAAAATTAAAAGAGGCAAAGAAGTAAATTATGCATATTCTGATGAAGAAAAAATAAAAATTATTGGCAAAGGAGCAGATGTGACTGAAATTCAGGAAGCCGAAGTTGAAGAGGGGGATGCTGAAGGTCCTGAGCTTGCCGAAGGAAAAGAAAAGAAAACAAGTAAAATTCATATTCAACGATACAAAGGTCTCGGAGAAATGAACCCAGAAGAACTTTGGGAAACTACAATGGATCCAGAACATCGCATAATCAAAAAAGTAAATATAGAAGACGCGGAAGAAGCCAATGAAGTCTTTGATATTCTCATGGGTTCCGAAGTTCCTCCTCGAAAATCTTTTATTCAATCGAATGCTAAATTAGCGGAGATTGATATCTAAAATTATAAATATAAGTTTTTTTAAAATATGGAAAATCAAAATGAAGTCAATGTGGTTCCTTTTAAACATTCGAAGATTGTTTCTTCTTTAGCCGTTGTCCAACTATTATTAGTTATCCCAGTATTTATTTATTATGTTTTAGAATTTTTTTCTTGGTACTTTTCTTTTGATTCTCTTATCTTTGGATTTATATTGCTAACAATATTAATTGTTAATTTTCATCTTCTTTTGTCAAAAGACGAAAAAAGATATAAAACATTTCGTATTTATTCAATAATTTCTTTTATTTTTATTATTGCCACTCTAATTGTGGTTATTCTTGGTTTGATATTTCAACCTTTTTCAAATATTCATTAATTTTTAGAACATTTTTTCTTGGCGAATTTTTAAGTCTTCGATTTTTTAGGTTTCTTCGACTTCTTCTTTGGTAATTTTCTCTAGAATTTTTGGAATTTTTTTGAAGTCATTCATTAAAGTTTCTCGCATACCGCCATTATAAAGTGCGGCAGCTGGGTGGTAGAGGGGAAGAAAGTATTTTGTTTCAATATTTTTGAATTTTTTTATAAGAAGTTTCCCGTGAATTTTTGAAATACTCTCGGCAGGGAAAAAATCATTCATAGAATGTCGGCCAAGAAAAACTATTAATTTTGGTTTTATGAAATTTAATTCCTCGTGAAGCCATTCTCGACAGGCATCTTTTTCAGATGGTTCTGGATCACGATTATTGGGTGGACGGTATTTTACGATATTTGTAATATAGATTTCTTCACGTTTTAAGCCAATTTTTTCAAGCATTTCCGCCAAAAATTTACCAGCAGCGCCGACAAAGGGAATGCCTTGTGTATCTTCACTTTTGCCGGGCGCTTCACCAATAAATACAATTTTAGATTCCGAATTCCCATTTCCCGGCACAGGTTGTGTAGCAGTCTTTTTAAGTTCGCATTTACAATTCGTGAACCATTTTTCGTGAATCTTTTTTAATTCTTCACTTTTTTCCATAAACTCAATTATATAACAAAAACTACAAGAATACCTTTTCTAGGGTACTGATTTTTTGAAGCTTAAAAAATCCTGAAATTCTCGCGCCGTCGCGCTCGAAACTCCCTAAAAAGGTATTCTTTTAGTTTTTATTTATGATTTCTTTTTTGAGTTTTTCGAGAAGCTCGTCTTCTGTAATTTGGCCGAGAGAGCCATTGTCACGAGATTCTAAGGTAACTTTTTTTGCTTCTATTTCTTTATCACCTACGATAATCCAATAAGGCATTTTATTATTTTTTGCACCTCTTACTTTTGGTCCAAGATTTTCTTCTTTGTCGTCAAATTCTGCTCGAATCCCATTTTCTAACAATTTGTCAAAAATCTTTTTAGCATATTCATTATGATTTTCACGAACAGGAATTATTTTCACTTGGATAGGCGAGAGCCAAAGAGGGAAGGCACCGGCATAGTGTTCAATTAAGATTCCAATAAATCGCTCAAGTGATCCATAAATTACTCTATGTATTACCACGGGTGTTTTCTTTTTCCCATCCTTGTCTGTATATTCAAGTTCGAAACGTCTAGGTTGTTGAAAATCAAGTTGCATGGTGCCCATTTGCCAATCGCGACCAAGTGCGTCTTTCATAATAATATCTATTTTAGGGCCATAAAATGCGCCATCTCCTTCGGCTATTGTATATTCCTTTCCCGATTTTTCGAGAACATTATGAAGTACTTTTTCTGCCTTATTCCAAGTTTCTATATCACCTAAAAATCCTTCTGGTCTTGTTCCAAGACGGAATTTATATTCTAAATTAAAAATTCCATAAAACTCTTTACATATTTCCATTATTTTTTTATATTCATCTCCAATCATTTCTTCAGTAATATAATTATGTGAATCATCTTGCTGAAAAGAACGACAACGTAAAAGTCCATTTAAAGTTCCTGATCTTTCATAGCGATGTAATCTGTCAGTATCAGAAAGACGAAGAGGTAAATCTTTATAACTAACTTGCATTGATTTAAATACAAGCATTGCATTTGGACAATTCATTGGCTTGATACCATATACTTCATTTTCTCCCATATCTGCAATAAACATATCATCTTTATAATGTTCCCAATGACCAGAAATTTTCCAAAGTTCAGCTTTGTTTACCAAAGGGCTTGCTATTTCCAAGTAACCCAATTCTACATGTCTTTTACGCCAGTAACTCTCGAGCTCTTTATAGATTATTAAACCTTTTGGAAGCCAGTAAGGCATACCGGGTGCAGTTTCGTGAAACATTAAAAACCCTAATTCTACTCCCAATTTCTTGTGGTCTCTTTTTTTTGCTTCTTCGCGCATATTTATATATTTTTCAAGTTCGTCTTTAGTTTCGAAGGCCAATCCGTAAATACGAGTGAGCATTTTATTTTTCTCATCTCCACGCCAATACGCTCCAGCAACGCGATCGAGTTTAAATGAACCATCGGCAATTTCTTCCTTTGGGTTTTCTAAATGCCCACCACGGCAAAGATCTGTAAATTTACCACATGTATAAAAAGTTATTTTTTCTGCCTTACCGACGATTTCATCAATAAGTTCTTTTTTGTATTCATTTTTATTAAAATATTCTTTTGCTTCTTTT
The DNA here is from genome assembly GCA_037132055.1 of bacterium. Lineage (GTDB taxonomy): Bacteria > Patescibacteriota > Minisyncoccia > Phycocordibacterales > UBA9973 > UBA9973. The sequence continues at coordinate 305 of JBAXPX010000019.1, read as the reverse complement.
TCAGTTTTTTCTTCACCCTGAAATTCATGCCACGATTTTAAAATTTCTCGCATTTTCTTTTCTATTTTTGGTAAATCTTTATCGGAAATAGGGGAGGAGAATTCAAAATCATAATAAAAACCGTCTTCGATAGAAGGGCCAATAGTATTCTTAGTATCTGGGTAAAGTTCCAGTACTGCTGCGGCCAAAAGATGTGCTAATGAATGTCTTAAATTATGTAGTTTTTCATTTTGTTCCATATAATGATTATATTACCACCTTTCATGATTTTTAAAAGCATTTAAGCTATAATATATCTATATGAA
>JBAXPX010000018.1:0-18111 GCA_037132055.1 bacterium | reverse complement strand
GTAGTTGTATTTATATACTCCTTGCATATTTTCTAAAATTCAGATAGAATAGCCTTATAATTTTATGTGGAAAAAAAGAATTTTGGCCTTAATAATACTTTTACTAGGTGTCGGGATAGCATTTTTTGTATTTAAATCTGAACCGAAATTAAATAAAAATTTTGAAAAGACTAATTCATTTTTTAAACATTCTCCATTTCGTTTAGGTCTCGATCTTTCTGGTGGTAGCCACTTGGTTTATAGAGCAGATGTTTCTGGAATTAAATCTGGTCAGGTTTCTGACTCGATGAGTGCACTTCGAGATGTTATTGAACGCAGAGTTAATTTATTTGGAGTTTCTGAACCAGTTGTACAAGTCCAAGAAGGCGGATTTGCTTCAGGAGGTGAAGAGAAATTAATTGTTGATCTTCCTGGAATTACAGACGTCGAGAAGGCTACTGCCATGATCGGACAAACTCCACTTTTGGAATTCAAAATTGAAGCACCTAAAGACACACCCCAAAAAGCTACAGTAGGCGCTGATGGGAAAGTTACTCTTGATGCTGGGCCACAATTTGTCTCAACAGAGCTAACTGGTAGATATTTAAAAAAGGCGACGCTAGAGTTTGATCAGAATACAAGAGAACCAAAGGTTGGCTTACAATTTGACGACACAGGCACGAAACTTTTTGCACAGATTACCAAAGACAATGTTGGCAAGATTGTTGCAATATATTTAGATGGCGCTCCGATCTCTACTCCAGTAGTTCGTGAAGAGATAACTGGTGGCACTGCACAGATTTCTGGAAGCTTCACTCCAGCGGAAGCAAAACAACTAGTAGGTAGGTTGAATTCTGGAGCTCTTCCTGTTCCTATAACATTACTTTCAAGGCAAACTATCGGCGCAAGCCTTGGCGACAATGCTGTTGCTGCTGGTGTAAAAGCTACAATTATAGGATTTATATTTATTGCTCTATTTCTAATCCTTTGGTATAGATTGCCTGGCTTTATTGCTGTTATTTCTCTTTGTATTTATATAGTTATTATTCTCACATTATTCAAACTATTACCCGTGACTCTGACAGCCGCTGGTATTGCTGGTTTTATTATTTCTATAGGTATAGCAGTAGATGCCAATATTTTGATTTTTGAAAGAGTAAAAGAAGAATTACGTTCTGGACGAACTATTGCTGATTCTGTCTCTGCAGGTTTTTCTAGAGCATGGTTTTCGATAAGGGATTCAAATATTTCAAGCATAATAACAGCTACAATTCTTTTCTGGTTTGGAACTTCTTTGATAAAGGGGTTTGCGTTAACTCTTGGTATGGGAGTTTTGGTGTCTATGTTTTCAGCAATTACAATAACTAGAATTTTCCTTTATACTATTGAATTTGTTGGTGAGGGCAAGGTCGCAAGATTTTTATTTTCAAGTGGATTGAGTAAATAATTCATAACATTATGTTTATAATTAATAACAAAAAAATATTTATTTGGATATCTGTAGTGTTGGTTTTCCTTTCTTTGTCTTTGTTGTTTATTTTTCCTCCTAAGGTTGGTATTGATTTCAAAGGGGGAGCATTGACAGAGGTTCTTTATAAAACTGCTCGTCCACCACAAACAGATCTAGAGGAAGCTTTTAAATCAACAGGACTTGGTTCGGTCTTACTTCAGCCTACAGGGGAATTGGGTTATATTATTAAATCTCGTGACATAAATGAAGCTGAACACAATTTACTTTTAAAGACACTTTCTCTAGATGGCAAGAATCCTCTTGATGAAAAAAGTTTTAATTCTATAGGGCCTTCTGTTGGTCGTGAACTTACTCAAAAAGCAATTCTCGCTATTATTTTAGTTTCACTCGGCATTATTTGTTTTATAGCTTTTGCTTTCAGAAAGGTTTCAAAACCAGTTTCTTCTTGGAAATATGGACTTATGGCCGTAGTTTCACTTTTGCATGATGTCACCATACCTATTGGTCTTTTTGCGATATTGAGTCATTATTATGGGGCTGAGATTGACACACTTTTTGTAGTAGCCATACTTACTATCTTAGGTCTTTCTGTTTCAGATACTATAGTAATATTTGACAGAATTAGAGAAAATTTGAGAAACCAAGCTGCTATTGCAAAGATTGATTTTAATGAAATAGTCGGTAAAAGTTTAGAGCAATCTTATGTCAGATCTATCAGCACATCTCTGACAGTTATATTGGTTTTATTATCTCTATTTTTCTTTGGTCCAATATCAACAAAGTATTTTGCCTTAATGTTGACTGTTGGAATGTTTTTTGGAACTTACTCTTCGATTTTCCTAGCTTCTCCGCTTCTCGTTTGGATTAACGAGTTACAACAAAAAAATAAGAAATAATTTTTGTTTTTTTATTATTAATTAATTTTTTTTAAAAAATATATGATAACTTGGATAATTTTAGGTGTTGCAGTTGTTTTAGTTTTATGGATTGTTTATGCATTTAATCGTTTTGTTTCTTTGCGAAATAGAGCAAAAGAAGCTTGGGCTGATATTGAAGTTCAGCTTAAACGTCGATATGACCTTATACCAAATCTTGTAAATACAGTAAAGGGTTATGCGACCCACGAATCAAGTGCTTTTGAAAATGTTACAAAAGCCAGATCCAATGCCATGGGAGCCCAAGGGCCAACCCCTGATCATGCACAAGCAGAAAATATGTTGACAGGTGCTTTGAAGTCAGTCTTTGCTATAGCTGAAGCTTACCCAGACTTAAAGGCGAATCAAAACTTTTTAGCATTGCAGAATGAACTTTCAGACACAGAGAATAAAATTCAGGCAGCTCGAAGGTTTTATAATGCTAACGTACGTGATCTAAATATAATGGCAGAAAGTTTTCCTTCGAATATTATTGCAGGTATATTCAAATTTGTAAAAATGGAATTCTTTGATCTTGCTGACAATGACGCAGCACAGAATCCAGTTGAAGTAAAATTCTAATAAAAATGTTGAATAAATTTTTTGGTTCAAAATTTAATAGTGTTTTATTGTTGGTACTCATTATACTAATAGTAATTGCTGTTTGTATAATGTTTAGAGGTGGAAAAGATTATTTTAATTTTTCTCAAAAACAAGCTCCAATTGAAGTTATAGACAAAACGCAAATTCCTATTCCCAAGGTTGGTCTTTTAGGGAATAAAGATGATTTAATTTCTTTTTCGATTTGGCCGAAGGCCAAAGTACATGGCATTGTTTCTTATAGAGGAGCAATAAAAGGTGGATATTTTTTTGAGGCAAATATTTTGATTAATATTCTTGATTCAAATAAAAAAGTATTAAAGAGAAGTAATGGAGTGGCAAAAACTGACTGGATGACGACATCGCCAGTAGAATTTGAAGGAAATATTGATTTTACAGGACTTCCAAATGGTCCCGCTTATTTTGAAATCCACAATGACAATGCTTCCGGACTTCCTGAAAATAATAAAAGTGTTTTGATTCCAATTATCATTGAATAAATATGGCAACATTATATACACAACAATCAAAAAATGTTTCCAAGACTTGGCTTTTGATGAGCTTGTTTTTCGTAATTATTATTGGGATTGGATTTTTCTTTTCCCAATATTATAAAAATCCAAGTATTTTATATTTCTTCGTGATTTTTTCTGTGGTTATGAATATCACAAGCTATTGGTATTCAGATAAAATTGCTTTAAAGCTTAATCATGCTAGACAAATCAAAGAAGAAGACAACAGAGACCTTTGGCACACCGTTGAGAATTTAGCAGTTACAGCAGGACTACCAATGCCGAAACTATGTATTATAGATGATCCATCTCCAAATGCTTTTGCGACAGGCAGAGATAAAAATCACGCTGTAGTGGCAGTTACCACAGGGCTTCTTCAAATTCTAAATAAAACTGAACTCGAAGGGGTGATAGCTCACGAGCTTTCTCATATTGGCAATCGAGATATTTTACTTTCAACGGTGGTAGTAGTACTCGTAGGTTTTATTTCTATCATTACTGATATGTTTTTACGTTCTACTTTTTTTGGTTTTGGGCGAAGTAGAGATGATAACAACAATAACGGAATAATGATGCTTATTGGAATTGTGCTTTCTATTTTAGCTCCGATTATTGCCATGCTTATCCAACTTGCTATTTCTCGCAAACGAGAGTTTCTAGCTGATGCATCTGGAGCCCTTCTTACTCGTTATCCTGAAGGACTAGCTTCGGCACTTGAAAAAATTTCAAAAAATTCTCAACCAATGTTGCATGCAAACAAAGCTACAGCGCATCTTTTTATTGCTAATCCTTTCAGCGGAGCTGGCAAAAAAGTTTCAAATCTATTTCTGACTCATCCACCAGTGGAAGACAGGGTTAAAGCCTTATTAGGTAAATAAAATTTCTATTTTCTCTTTATTTTGTTATACTTTTATCATGGAAATTAAGGATATTGAGAAGTTAGCGGAGTTGGCCAAAATTGAACTTACAGACAAAGAAAAAGAAAGTCTATTAAAAGATTTAGACAGTATTTTGGACTATGTAAAACAAATAACAGAAGTTGATGTTCCTGATGTAAAGTTAGAATATACGAATAAGAATGTTTGGCGAGAGGATAAAATAGAAGAAAGAGATTTTTCAGGGGAAATTATTAAAGAACAATTTCCGGATTCACAAGATGGTTTTGTAAAGGTGAAAAAAATTATGTAAGTAAAAAATTAAAAATAAATAATTTTGCCGGTACGGATTTTTTGAAGCTTAAAAAATCCTGAAGTTCTCGCGCCGTCGCGCTCGAAACCCCTTAAAATCATTTATTTTTTAATTTTATTTTAATAACATGATTGATTTAAAAAATTTAACAATAAAAAAAGCAGGAGATATGATAAAAAAGGGAGAAATGACTTCTGTTGAATTAGTTTCTGCTTGCTTAAAAAATATTGAAGAAAAAAATAAGGAACTGAATATTTTTTTAGAAGTTTTTAGTGATGTTTTAGAACAGGCAAAAAGGGCTGACGAAATTATTAAATCAGGCAAAGGATCAGAACTCACGGGTATCCCGATTGCCATAAAAGATAATATTTTAATAACCGGGAAAAAAGTTAGTGCTGGATCAAAAATGCTTGAGAATTATGTTGCGAGTTATGATTCTCATGTAATCAAAAAATTAAAGGAGGCAGGAGCAGTGTTAATAGGGAGGACAAATATGGATGAATTTGCCATGGGTTCCTCCACTGAGAGTTCAGCATATGGACCGGTTAAAAACCCAATAGATCCAACCAGGGTTCCAGGGGGGTCTTCGGGTGGTTCAGCTGCTGCTGTGGCTTCTGGGATGGCCCTTGGTGCTTTAGGATCTGATACTGGAGGGTCAATACGTCAGCCGGCTAGCTTTTGTGGTCTCGTTGGGATGAAACCAACATATGATACGGTTTCTCGTTCCGGCTTGATTGCTATGGCTTCGTCTCTTGATCAAATAGGACCAATAGCTAAAACATCCGAGGATGCGAAAATAATTTTTGATTGTATTGTAGGAAAAGATGAAATGGATAGTACCTCGGTTTCTACAGAAGGACAATCTTACGCAGTGAAGAAAATAATCGGAGTGCCCAGGGGTTGGCTTAAAGAAGGAATCGACAAAGAAGTGTTAGACAATTTTGAAAAAAGTATAGAACGATTAAAAAAAGTGGGATATGAAATAAAAGACATTTCACTTCCATACTCAAAATATTCTCTGGCGGTTTACTATATTATTATGCCTGCTGAAGTTTCTACAAATTTGTCCAGATTGGATGGTGTGAGATATGGTCTTCGAAAAGAAGGGGAGAATGTTTTTGATACTTATAAAAAAAGTAGGTCTTTAGGATTTGGAGCAGAAACTAGAAGAAGGATTATTTTAGGAACCTATGTTCTATCACATGGATATTATGATGCTTATTACAATAAGGCTTGGAAAGTTCGTCGTGCGGTAGAAAGCGAATTTGGAAATATCTTTAAAGAAGTTGGTTTTGTTATGACTCCGACTACCCCTACGACAGCTTTTAAATTTGGGGAGAAAAAAGATCCAGTACAAATGTATTTGTCCGACATCTTTACTGTGCCTGCAAACATAGCTGGTTTGCCTTCTATTTCTATCCCTTCTGGAATGTCTGATTCAGGTTTACCTTTTGGTTTACAATTGACTGGGCCGTTGTTTTCAGACAGAGCATTGTTTGATATTGAGAAAGATTTAAATTCAGATGAATAGTTCTAATTTAAAGAATTTGATATAATCATATTATGGACGCAATAAATTCATTTAATTCTGGCTCTGTTTCATTGGATCCTATTTTGAATTCAAGTCTTTCAAATCCAGATTATTTTTTTAATAAAATAATGACATTTTTTAGGTCTTCTTTTGAGACTATAAATTTTATTTTAGTCGGGAATGTTTTAAATGCAATTTTCTTTATTCTCGCTATTATTTTTTTGTTTGTTATTTGTTATTCTGCTATTAGGGTTCTTGAATTAAGAAAAAAAGAGCATGAATATCTTCATCATGAAATAGAAGAATATGCACATAAATATTCTGAGAGAGCAGCAAAAGATGCAGCAAAAAATGGAACCGCTCAAAGTGTACGATGGGGAACTGTTTTGGAACATATTTCTTCTACGAGCCAAGCAGACTGGAAACTCGCTATCATGGATGCTGACTCAATGCTTGAAGAACTTTTAGATCAGTTAGGATTTCAAGGGGAAAATCTAGGTGACAAATTAAAATCAGTTGATATGGAAAAATACAGCAGTTTAAAGCCTGCATGGGATGCTCATATTATTAGAAATAAGATAGCTCACGAAGGGATACAGTTTGAAATATCTCAACGAGAAGCAGAAAGAGTCATTTCTATATATGAACAGATTTTTAAAGACTTTAGATATATTTAGAAATTAAAATTGTTGCGGGGTCACGAATCGAACGTGAGTCTTAAGGTTATGCTTACCACTATAGCTTTCGCTACCACTAATGTTTGTGGTCTGGACTATACCATCTCCTTTCTTTTTTAGAGTTAAGGAGTTCACCATCTAGTCTCTACACATTTATCTTTAATTAAAATTAAAGAATTTAGCTCGGGATTGTCGTTCCATCGGGTGATGGATTAGGATTTCCCCGAATTTGGTGAATACGCACCTAAAGATTTCTCTTTAAGGGGCCCATTATGTCGAGCCTTACGAGATACCTCTTCTCTACCCCGCTATGAGTATCAGTTTATATTATATAATATAAATATGCAAGTTGTTTTTGTACCTATTATTATATATAATATACCTTATGCACTACCCAAATATAAAAGAAACTGCGAGAAAAATGCGTAATAATGGTATTAGTTTGGGAGACATTGTAAAGAGTCTTGAGATTAGTAAATCAACTGTAAGTCTTTGGTGTAAAGATTTGGTTCTCTCAGAATCCGCTATAAAAAAAATTAAGACACATGGCAACGCAAAATCAGTTCAGGGTCTTTTAAGATATTCAGAACTTAAGAGAAAAGAAAGAACAGAAAGAAATATTTTTCAAAGAAAGGAGGGGGCTAGTCTTGTGGGTGTTTTGTCAGATAGAGATATTTTAATGATTGGTTTAGGCTTATATTGGGGAGAAGGTTATAAATATGAAAATTGCGAACTAGGATTTACAAACAGTAATCCAGATATGATTCGTTTTTATTTTAAATGGCTGGAACTATGGAATGTTAAAAAAGAGTCTCTTATATTTCGTCTCACCATAAATGAATTTTTTAGAAAAGAAGAAGAAAATATAAAAACTTTTTGGATAAATTTTTTAGGCATTAAAAAAGAACAATTTTCAAAAACCACTTTTGTAAAAACAAATTTAAAAAAAGCTTCTTTAAAAAACATAGAAGAATACAAAGGTATTTTAAGGGTAAAAGTAAGAAAAGGCACATCTCTCCGAAATAAAATTTTGGGAGCGATAAAACACATCTCAAATACTTAATGTGTTTTTTGCAAGGAAATTTGAAAAAAGGCTTAAATATGCTATTCTAATCATTATGTCGGGGTAGCTCAGTTGGTAGAGCACAGGACTCATAAGCCTGGGGTCGTGGGTTCGATCCCCACCTCCGACACAAATTTTAGTTCTGAATAGGTTAGTATAATATCCTGTCACGAGGTATAATATATTGGTGCCTATTTATAAAAAAGTTAATAAAGATTTTTTTAAAAAATGGACTCCCGAAATGGCTTATGTTTTAGGATTTTTTGCGGCGGATGGTTATATTACTGTAAATAAAAGGGGAGGACAATTTTGGTGTATTCAGATTATAGATAAAAAACTCTTAGAAAGTATAAAAAAAGTAATAGAATCAGATCATAAAATTAGTGTTCGCTTACCCAGAAAGTTCGGTGAAAATATTTTATATCGGCTTCAAATTGGCAGTATTGAAATGTGTGATGATTTACGCGGACTTGGTTTCTCGGAAAGAAAAACAAAAAATTTAACTATTACCAATATTCCCGGCAAATATTTTTCGGATTTTGTTCGAGGGTATTTTGATGGAGATGGAAATATTTGGCAAGGAGAAATACACAAAGAAAGAAAAACAAGGCATACGGTTTTAAAGTTATATTTTACTTCGGGATCTTATCAATTTATAAAAAGTTTAGATATTAAACTCCACTTATTACTTGATCTTGAAGAGGGATGTATTTATAGATCAAAAAAGAAACAATTTTGTCGTTTACAATTCAGTACAAAAAACGCTTTGAAATTATATGATTTTATGTATAATAGAGATGTAAAAGATTTAAAAGGTTTATACCTTGAGAGGAAAAAGAAAATCTTTGAAAAATTTAAGAGTTTGCGACTGTAGCTCAACGGTAGAGCACCCGCCTGTAGATTCGTGCAGCTTTCTGTCGAAACGGCAGATTGAAACTCTCTGGGATATCGGTGAAGGCTAAACTTCGATTTATCGAAGCATGCGAATACCGAGGGAACTTCTCATTTTGAGAAGAGCGCCGTAGAGACTAGATACCAGAGCACCTAAAAATTTATTAAATTCATGGTGAAGATATAGTCCACGCCATTATGAAAATATTGGATTTAGTGCACGCGGGAGGCCGTGGGGTCAGCACCCATCAGTCGCGCAAATTTTTTAGCCTTAATTTATAAAGGTTGTTTTTTACTGGCTGATTGGACGGAGAACTGTGATATACTTTTTATATGAAAAGGAAAGAAGTTTTTTTTGATTCAAAAGGAACTCGTTGTGCTGGAGATTTTTACTGGCCCAATAATTTTATTGGTCAAATTCCTTGTTTAGTAATGGGGCATGGAGGTAGTGGAACAAAACGTTTAGGGCTCCCAAAATATGCTGAAAAATTTGTTGAGCTTGGAATTGCTGTGTTTGCTTTTGATTATAGAGGTTTTGGTGTGAGCGAGGGTGAACCAAGACAGTTGTTGGATATCGAGAAACAGCAAGAAGACTATAAAGTAGCAATAAATTTTGTGCGCAAAAATCCCAATATTAATCCACAAAAAATCGCGCTTTGGGGAACATCATTTAGCGGAGGACATGTGCTTGCGGTGGCTGCTAGTGATCCATTGATTGCAGCGGTAATATCTCAAGTTCCATTGATTGACGGAAAATATCGTGGTCGTGATGTAAAAGAAAACCATAGTTGGAAAATAACAAAACTTAAACTACGCTATATAGGTGCAGCAATAATAGATATTACCGGTTCATGGTTTGGAAAATCCCCATACTTTGTGCCTGTTATTGCCGAACCAGGCGAGCTGGCAGCCTTCATAGAGCCGGAGGCCAGGATAGCATTTGAAGCTCTTGGTGGAGAAAATACTGGTTGGAAAAATGCACTTGCTCCACGTTTCTTTTTTAATTTTTTCTTTAAGGGTCTTCCAAAATACAAAGAGGGAACTGCGGAGAAATTAAAAATGCCACTTCTTATGTGCGTGGCAGATAATGACACGCAAGCTTCTGCTCAATTCGCGACAGAAGTTGCATTAAAAGCGCCCAACGCAGAAATTAAGCATTATTCTGTCGGACATTTTGAAGCATATTTGAGTCCGCATATTGAGCAGATGATTCAAGACCAAGTAAATTTTCTTCGCAAATATTTTATTTAATATTACTTATTTGAAAATATCTTAAATTTTGATAAGTTTTTAATTTTCTACTTTTATCTTAATTTTGGTATAGCAATATACCCATTATGTTCTCGTATGGTAGTTCCCACTTCGTCCACTAAGTCGTGCATCGATTTCAGCCTTAATTCATAAAGGTGATTTTCTGCTGGTCTATTGGACGTTGGAACTGGTATAATGGTTCTATGAAAAACAAATCAAAGTTAAATATAATTTTGTTAGTTATTTTAATAATTTTACTAGTTGTTGTATTGGGCTATTTCTTTTTGAGAGATTCTAAAGAAAAAGAAAATAATAATTTAGTAAATGAGAAATTAACGGGAGCATATTGTATCAATCTTATTGATGAACCAGATAAATGTTATCAAAAAAATGAAGTGACTTGTGAGCAGAAATGTATAAAGGGAATGTGGACTGAATTTGAGGGGAAAATAACAAATCCTAATTTTACAAAATGGAAATTTACGACAGAAGAATGCAAAAGAGATGACGGGATTGTTCATGATGCTGGGTGGGGATATAAAGATAGTCCTACTCCTACAACCAATTGCTGTTGCGATTATTAATTATCAGAATTTTAATTCTGGTATAAAAATATTATCATTATGCTCTCGTATAGCAGTTCCAACTTCGTCCCTGCCTACCTGCAGGCAGGCACTAAGTCGCGCATCGATTCCCGCCTTAATTTATCAGGGTCATTTTGTGCATACTGATTGGACGCAGAACTGTGATATTATTTAAATATGGAAAAGATACCAAATCAAGGAAGACCAATAAGTCCAGAAGAATTTTTTAATGAGAAAATTGAAGTCCATAATGTATCAAAGGAAGAATTTTTGGATTTTATAAAATTAATGCGTCCTGAAGATTCAGATGAAAATATTTTACAAGAGAAAGGAGAAAATTTTGACATAGAGGATCAAACCTATGTTTTTTTACGTAAGGATGTTTTTCCAGAAGGATATATGCCATATTTAGAAACTCATGAAAAATGGGAAGCATATATTGCTAGAAAAGAAGGTTATAATCTTTTTCAGAAAGCAGTTAGAGAATACCAGAAATATAAAGGTATTAATTTAAAAAACAACGAAAAAGCCGAAGAAGAATTTAATAATGAACTAGGTATTTACAATTACGAATTTCGTCACGAATATGCAATTTATAAAGAGTATCAACATGCAATGAAAGATGGAAAGTTGGACGAATATTATAAATGGTTTATGGATTTAAGGGAAAAAGAAAAATTAACAGCAAATGAGAAAAACCTAAAGTTAATCGAAAATGATACTAAAATAAGAGAATCAATTTATAAAAAATTAACAGAAGGAATAAAGCATTCATTTACAAGAAATTAGTTTAACTTTGGTATAAAAACATACCCACCATGATCTCGTATCGCAGTTCTCCTTCGACAGGCTCAGGATAAACCACTTCGTTCCTGCATGCTGGCAGGCAGGCACTAGTTCGCGCAAATTTTTAAGTTTTAAACTATAAAGGTTATTTTTTTGTATACTGATTATACAAAGAACTGGTATAATTAATCTATGAAAAATTTACTAAAAAAGTGTTTATTTATTTTAATTATTTTTGTGTTTCTACCTACGCTTGCCTTTGCTCATCAGCCTCGAATTGTGGAGAGTAGGCAGACCATAGTATTAAATCCTGAAGTTTCAAAGGCATATTACGGGAAACTTACTGGTGTGCCAGATGTCTATATAATTAATTCAAGTGTTTCTTTTAATCTTTACGTAAACATTCTTGTTCCAGATATCATAGGACAGAAGAGAGATATTTCAGTAGTTATTTTAAAAGATGGTAGAGAGTTGATGAAACTTGATGGGGTTAATTTTGAATGGAAAAAGTTTTATGAACCATTTGGTGCGGACACTTATTGGATGGGGCCAGAATATAGGGCAAAAGTAGATGCTGGATCTTATGAGGTTCATGTTTCAAATCCTGGCAATGATAGTAAATATTCACTTGCAATAGGTGAGATAGAAGCGTTTGGTATGAAAGAAGGAATAAGCTCTCTTACGTTAATACCAGAAATTAAGAAAAATTTTTTTAATGAATCACCAATCAGTTTTATTAAATCATCGCTTGGTTGGGGATTGATTTTAAGCTTATATATTCTTGCTATTATTGTTGGTTTTGCTTATCGTTTCATTCTAAAGCGCTTTGCGAGAGGTACTATGCGTGGAGTAAATAAAAATATTGGTAAAAATGATCGTCTTGTTCGTTTTGCATTAGGAATTGTATTGTTACTTTTGGCTGTCACAACTACATGGAGTCCCATTTTAATCTTCTTCTCAGGTTTCTGTTTTTTTGAAGCAATTTTTAGTTGGTGTGGTTTCTATGCCGCACTTGGTAAGAATACCTGTCCGATCTAAATTCGTCTACTAAATTTCACATCGTTTTTAGACTTAATTTGAAAAGATTATTTTGTGTGTATTGATTTAACGGAGAACTGGTATAATAAATATATGAAAAAGATATTAGTTACAGGAGCATTGGGGCAAATTGGGTCTGAACTTATTCCAGAACTTAGAAAAAAATATGGAAAAGAAAACGTTATTGCTGTAGGACATCACAAAGAGCCTAGTGAGGAATTTAAAAACTCAGGGCCTTTTGAAATTGCTGATAGTAGAAACAAAGATGAGATAAGAATTTTAATAGAAAAATATAATATTGATACTATATTTCATTTAGTTGGGGTTTTGTCTGCTGTTGGAGAAAAAAATCCAAACCTAGCTTGGGATGTAAATATGAATGGGTTAAAAAATATTTTGGATTTAGCAGTAGAATATAAAATTGAAAGATTATTTTGGCCGAGTTCTATTGCAGCATTTGGTCCTACGACTCCACTATATGACACTCCACAAAAAACTATTCTTGAGCCAACAACTATGTATGGGGTTACAAAAGTTTCAGGAGAATTATTATGTCAATATTATTTTATTAAACATGGGCTAGACGTTAGAAGTTTAAGATATCCAGGAATTATTTCATGGAAGACACCACCAGGTGGTGGAACTACAGATTATGCGGTTGCGATATACTATGATGCTGTTAAAAATGGAAGGTATGATTGTTTTGTCAAAGAAGATACAATTTTGCCTATGATGTATATGGATGATGCTGTCAGAGCCACAATAGAGCTAATGGAAGTTGAAAAAGAAAAAATAACAATTAGAACAGCATACAATCTAACTGCGATAAGTTTTTCAGCTAAAGAGCTTGCAGAAAACGTATCAAAGCATATTAATAATTTTAAATGTACTTTCACTCCTGATGAAAGACAAAAAATTGCTGATTCGTGGCCTAAAACAATCGATGACAAAAAGGCGAGAGAAGACTGGGGGTGGCAGCATAGATTTGATTTAGATAAAATCTCTGTTGAGATGATTAAAAATTTGAAAGTATAATTAGGTCGAATTATATTAATAATTTAATTAAAAATATGGAAAAAATAAATAAATATAAGACAGGTTTAACTTTTGGTTTTTTAACAAGTTCATTTCACTTAATGTGGAGTCTTTTGGTCGCTTTTGGTGTAGCACAAACAGTATTAAGTTTTATTCTCAATATACATATGCTCAATATGCCAGTAATGGTGATGCCTTTTGATATATTAAAAGCACTGATGCTCATTATCGTGACTTTTGCTGTTGGTTATATTTTTGGTTGGTTGATGGCTTTCTTTTGGAATAAGTGTTTTGAAGGAAAGAAAGTTTAATCCTAAACTGTTCAAAAAAATGTTTGAAATTACAATAAAAATATGGTTCTTTTTGCTATGGGTGTAGCGGACGTGGAACTGGTATAATAAAAATATGAAATTAAACGCATTAAAGTTAGCTTTAACTGGTGGTATTTATTTGGCGATTATTTTTGCTTTAGCAACGATTGCTGGGATATTTAAGATACCTGGATTTGTGGAATTGGCCAATTTCTTTAAGACATTCTATGGTTTCTATGGCTATTCGATTACTTGGTTTGGAGTGATTATTGGCGCTTTTTGGGGATTCTTGGAAGGTTTTTTCCACTTAGGATTATTTGCTTTGATTTATAATTGGCTTAATAAAGATAAATAAAAATTTATAAAAAAATATTAAAGCTTTGAAAAATCTAATAAAAGGTATATAATTTGAGCATGAGTATCTCAAAAAAAATTTTTAGACGAATCATTGGACAAGAATACGAAGAAAATTCTAATTTCCATTACAATAACTCAAATAACAGTCAAAGTAATAATTCAACCAAAAGAAACAATAACCGTTTATTCTTCTTTTTAAGCTTACTCTCTGCATTGTTTTTTGTTTTTTTTGGTGTTTTTGAATTGCTTTTTCGTTCTCCACTTTCTTCATGGTTTTCAGGTGTTTGGCAAACAGTTTTGAAAGTATCGCCTCAGTCTTTGGTAAATTTACCAAATCAAATTACAGGTTCAGAAACATTAATGCAAAAAACAGTTGCTGATTTGCTTGCATTTGCTCCAGGTTCTTTTGATCAAATCTGGGCTATAATTTCTTCACCAATCGGAGCTGTTGTTGGAATATTGCTAGTCTTTTTGGCTGTCTTTATTCGTTTCAGCGGTAAATTTATTTCTAGCTTAAGAAGCTCTCAGATAGCGTTTTTAAAAATAATCAGTTGGATAACACTAGGAGGAAGTTTTGTTCCCATTATCTTAGAATACGGATTATAGTCTTTTTAAATTAAGGTCGATTTAATAATTATAAAATTTAAAAAAATATTATATATGAAATGTCCAATTTGTGTAGTTGATTTAGTTATGACTGATCGCCAAGGGGTAGAGATAGACTATTGTCCAAAATGTCGTGGCGTTTGGCTTGATCGTGGTGAACTCGATAAAATAATAGAAAAAAATATTTCTGAAAATATAAACAAAAAAGAAAGTGGACCACAGCCATCGTTTAGTAGAGGAAGTGGTTTTGATGATCACGACGACCATCATGATCGCGATGGGGGATATTTTGGTGGACATGGGGGTCGTAGAAAAAAGGGTATGCTAGGAGAGATTTTTGATTTTTAAATCTAATTATGAAAAAAAATAAAGAAGTTGAGAAAAAATATTCAAAAAAGCAATTAGTTAAAATCATTGAAAGGTTAGCTCATTCGATGAGCAAAAACGAAGAATTCAGAATGCAAATAAAAGGGAAAAAGGTGTATATACCAGCAAAGTCATCAGATATTGAAATAGAATACGAAAAAGAAAAAAAGGAAGAAAAAATAGAAATCGAAATTAAGTGGAAAAAAGGTTAGTTTTGGATATTTTTCAAGCATTTTTAGGTTTTTTTTGGTCTTAAATTATAAGATCTTTTTTCTGTTTATTTAGCACAAGAATTGATATAATAAATGAATATGATTAACCAACAATTGTTAGATTTTATTAAAAAACAAAATGAACAGGGAGTAGGGAAAGAAAAGATAAACGCTGATCTTTTAAATAATGGTTGGAGAAAAGAGGACGTTGAAGAAGCATTTTTAAAATTAAACATGAATTCTTCTGTAATACCAGTTCCTCCTTATGAAAATAATATTAATATTTCTTCAGGTATTATTAAACCAGAGTTAAAACCCAAAAAACATTTAATCAAAAAAATCATTTTAAGTATTTTGTTTGTTGGCGTCATTTTTTGGGGTGTGATTGAAATTATCAATTATGGAGAATATGTTTCTGCAAAGAATGAGTGGAATCCAACTGAACATTGTAACCCGAACATTCCAATGCCTTGTTTTGGCCCGAGATATCAATTTGTTATTGTTCATGTTTTTTATAAAATATTTCCTTCTCTTGATCCTGATTATGGCATAGCATACAAACCAGTTATCTACCTATATCCTATAACCACAGAAAAAATACAAGTTCAACTAGATTACAAAGGCACACTCATTGCCGACTATCCACCTTATGATATGGCACAAAAAGGATGGACTGTTACAGCATTTCCAGACGGGAAGATAATAGGTTCTGACGGAAGAGAATATAGTTATCTATTTTGGGAAGGAGAACCAAAATTTAATCCAGACTATGATTTAACTACTGGTTTTGTTGTAAAAGGACAAGACACAGTGAAATTTCTTCAGGAAACTTTATCTAGACTTGGACTTACTCCAAAAGAATATAATGAATTTATCGTTTATTGGTATCCAAAGATGAAGGATAATACATATAACTTAATTCACTTTGCGGAAAAAGAATATACAAACATTGCACCTCTAACGATAATACCAAAACCAGATTCCTTGCTTCGAGTATTTATGGTTTTTAAACCGCTTGATAAAGCTGTTGAGGTCAAACCTCAAGAAATAAAACCATTTGTTCGTAATGGATTTACTGTTGTGGAATGGGGAGGAACAGAATTAAGTAAATAATTATTATGAAATTTATTTTTGGCACGACGTAGTCGTGATTGGTTTTGTTGTAGAATTATTATAACCACTAGAATCTATACACCAATAACTCTTATCTGACAGTATTGCTGAAATAGCGTAAGCTGAGGTTGTGACTTTACATGCAAATCCTTTTTTGTCACTAACCCTACCTTGAATTAGTTTACTTTCTGCTGAAGTGCATAATCCTTTATAGTTATTTTTGTTTTTTGTATAAAATATTTTAATTTCTATAAGTGCTTGAGTCATATAATTTTTTATTATTGAATCTTCTGATTTTAATTTAGATTCTTCCATCATTCCTCCAACCATAGATTCAAAAGTATTTACTTCGGTTGGAGCTACAACTTCTATTGGCTTATCCCAGTCTTTAAAGATTGATATTATATTTATTTTTATAACATCTGACTCAGAAATAACTTTACTTACATCAAAACTGATAGAGATTTTATATGGACGATGATCATTCCTACCTATCCATGCTTCTCCTGTGAAATATGTTATTTTATCTAGTCCGTCCTGTACTTCTTTTGTTTTAAAAGATGAAAGAAGGGAATCATTTTTACCAGATGAATGCAAATAGTTTTCAATATTTATCAAATAATTTTTTATACCTACGCGATCTAGGTCAAAAATGAAATGATACGACGGTACTTCATTTATTGATTCTACTCCAAGTTTTTTTGTTATTTTTATAAAACTAGCATTTTTAGTTAGGTCAAGCATGTAGTCTTTTTGTTCTTGGCTAAGTTTATTAAAAGTGTTTTTGTCGAGACCTATCATTGACATGAATGGTAAAGAAGAAACAGGATCAAAAGAAGAAGTCGCATCAGACGCTGTGGTTGAATTCAGTGGGAAAGAGAACCATTTATTTGTGTATTCTGAAAGAATGGGTATAAAAGAGATATTTGGAGCTTTTGATAAAATGGCATAAACAATATGATCTTTAAGACGAAATTCAATTTCACCACTAAAAGTTCCAGCGTTTAAAGAAAGTTTTGTATCTAATTTATAACTTTCCGGATTTGCTATGTCATATGAACCAACAGCAGAAAGACTCAAATTTTTTCCTAGCATTTCACTTGATAAAAAATCTAATGGACTATTTGCAGTTTTATTTAACGTTGGTAGCTCTACACTGATAGTAGTATCAAATGAACTGCTTGTAGAACTTTGTATTGATTTGTATGCTTCGCTTGAAATTTTTTCTAGTGAAATAAAATATCCACTATAGTATGCGTATGCAGTACCTGCTGCTAAAATTAATGTAATTATTATCAGTGATATTATAAGTATTTTGTAGCCTTTCTTTTTCTTATTAGGGGTCAAAGTAGTTGTAGTGGGTGCAGAAAAAACTTGCGTAGTTTGTAAATTTGGAACGCTGGGTTGGTTTAATGTGGCAGGAGATGGAGGGGGAGGGACTTCTTTTAAAATAGTAGAGTCTGTTAAAGAAATTCCTAACAATCTTCTTGCTTCTTCTGTGTCAAAATTGTTCCATCCATTTTGTAAAAGAGTATTTTTTACAATTTCGAAACTTTTACCCCCAGACATTTCTAGTTTTATATAATCTAATAATTCTTTTGTAACCATATAATAAAAAGATTATTT
>JBAXPX010000017.1:0-21675 GCA_037132055.1 bacterium | reverse complement strand
GCTTGGCTCGGGATTACCCCAAAGGGGCTTCCCCGAATTCACCTTGTTTTTCAACCTAAGTTTCCTTAGGAAGCTGCGTAATACCATCATGTACTTCCATGTGACAATTTGCACACAAGAGAACACATTTATCAATTTCTTTTTTGATACGTTCCCAAGATCTAGTTAATCCCCTAGAAGAAAGATCAAAATCTTTTTCTTTTGAATTTAGATGATGAAAACTCAATGATCTCTGGCATTTTTTATAACCACATATCATACACGAACCGCCTTTATAGTCTCTGGCCATTTCACGAAGTTTTTTTCTTCTTCTACTAACAGCCATAACCATATATTCTCTACGGTCGGCATATGTTCGTTTTTCTACTCGCTTCTTTTTGGTATACACAAGTAGATTATACCACGAACATCCGACACAGGCGACCGCTCTACCGCTGAGCTACTCCCGAATATATTCAATTAAAATAAAGAACTAGTATTATAGTAGCAAAAAATACTGAAAAAACAAGTAAAAATTAATTCTTACAAAATTCTATTAAAAATGCTTATTATCGGAGACAAAATATAATCAAATATATTTGGTTTGTAAGTTTTAACATCAAACAATACAGCACTTTTTTTCCATTCTTCAACTATTTTAGAAAGCTGTTTTAATGCTCTTATGTCTTTAAAAAAAATCCCAACTTCTGAATTTAATTCAAAAGATAAATAATCCAAGTTTTGTGAACCGACTATCCCCTCCTTAGAATCTATAACCATAACTTTTGCATGATTCATTTGTGGTTCAAGATAAAAGTTTATGCCTAGTTTTGAAAGTTTGCACATATAAAAATAATTTACTCTATCAATAATATAATGATCTGTGTTTCGTGGCACTAAAATATCTACACTTACCCCTCGCAAGTGAGCTTGATGTAAAACTCCCACAAGCCAACGTCTTGGCATAAAATATGGTGTAACAAGTACAATATCCTTTTCAGCTTTCAATAGGTGTCTTTTGTAAGTTTTCTTTAAATTAAATTTATTTTTAATTGGAAAATGTTCTACAAGCCAATCATGCATTTTGTTTTTAATATTATTTTTTTTATGTTTTAAGAATCCAAGAATTATTAAATCGACTCCACCACATTGTGCATAAACCTTCGCAAAAGATTTAATAATAGATAAGACTAGCTTCCCTTTTACTCTTACCACTAGATCATCCCAAAGAGATGAACTTTGGTGAAAATTAACCCCGCCGATAAATGCAATTTCTTCGTCTATAATCAAAATCTTACGATGTGTTCTATGTAAAAAATGACTTAAGAAAACCAGCTCCACTCCAGCACCTCGAAGTTCAAAAATTTCTTTTTTACTTAGATCAGCACTTCCAAAAGAATCTAAAACCATTCTGACCCTTAATCCTTTTTTAGCTTTTTCTTTTAATAGTTTTAGAAAGTCAAATTCTTTCATGTCGTTTTGAAAAATATACATTTCAAGATATATGGACTTCTGAGCGATAGAAATAGCCTCAAACATTGCCTGCCAAGATTTTTGTGAATTAGTAAAAAATTTATAATACATAATGACATTATACATTAAATAGAGATCCATAAGGAATTTGCATTTTTATTAAAATACGATAGAATACTTTTAATTGGGCCCTTAGCTCATCTGGCTAGAGCGCCTCATTTGCAATGAGGAGGTGGCAGGTTCGAGTCCTGTAGGGTCCACAAACGTTAAGAAAATCTCCCCTGCGGGAGATTTTTAGTTTGTGGAAAGCACAGGCCTAATTTTTCAGAAGAAAAATTTCCGAGCTGGGGTCGCGAACACTTACGTATTTTATGAGCAAAGCGAAATAAAATACTTAGTGATTCGTGACCACAAGTAGATCCTAAACTTTTTGACGAAAAAGTTTTAGTCGAAGAAGAGATTTCTATGGGATCCACAAATGCTATAATAATCTTATTATCAAATTAATATTTTTATTATGGCAAAAGGAAACAAATATCAAAAAAAGGAACTAAAGAAACCAAAAAAGGCAAAAAAGTAATTTTTTGCAATTTTAAATAAAAAAAGCCTGACTAATGATCTATTAGTCAGGCTTTTCAAATAATTTTAACTAAGTATATATTTCATAGCGTCGACCGCCCAGTAGCGATCGTTTTTGTACTT
The DNA here is from genome assembly GCA_037132055.1 of bacterium. Lineage (GTDB taxonomy): Bacteria > Patescibacteriota > Minisyncoccia > Phycocordibacterales > UBA9973 > UBA9973. The sequence goes on along the minus strand of JBAXPX010000017.1, from coordinate 19,521 downwards.
CATGAGTTTTTTCAAAAAACCAAAATAAATTCCCAAAGTAACAATGGGAGGTTCGATAGGATCTCCTAAGCCACAAGTAGTGAACAGCCCATTACATAGGCATCCTCTACCAACTGTGTCTTTCAAGTTTCCCCCTTTTGAAAGAAAACTCTCCTCTGGCTCAGCTAGACATCTGTAGCCAATCTCTCCGTCGGGTTTTTCATAAAGAGTTACTAGCCCTCCAACGTTGCATACCCTCTTTCTTCCATTATAGATATTTTCTTCAGAAAGAGTGTCCTTTAAACAAGCAACTTCGAACAGAAAGGTTGTTGGAGAAATTATTGCATCAGTTTTGACTTTCAATATTTTGTAACACTTTACCAAAACCAAACTTGCAAAACTTTTAATAAAGTTCGGAATCCATATTTGATTTTTTATAAAATCTAAACATGAATCCAACCTAAATCTATTAAAACCAATCCTTCGGATTTTTTTGCGAAGATTAGGATCCAGGTGAGAATCTTCACTAAGGGCGAAAATTGACCCAGCTTGGACACCTTTTGCTCCAACTGATAATGCCCATTTTAACATTTCAGGTGAGGCAGTCGCCCCACCAACCCAGAAAGGTATCCCAAGTTTTGAAAGTTTTGCATAGTCAATTGGACGCTTTTTAGGAGCATTGTGTCCACCAGCTGAATCTAATTCTACAACAAATCCGTAGATGTTTTCTGCTCCCACCATTTTAATCATAAGATCCGCAAGCAAGTTTGAGGAAATGATAGGTAGAAATTTTGGTTTCTGCATCGGTGGCAATTTCGCCCCAAAAAAAACCTCAGGGTTAAACTTCATAGTCCAGCTTTTGATATTTTTACCATCAACTGGAATTGCATACTCGGCTGTTTCCCTTTTTAAAATATCTTCCATAACCTTCGGGAACTGGAATGGCAACCCTGCTCCTACTGTAATGAAATCTACTCCCGCAAGCATCGCGCCAGTAACAGCATAAAGATGTGGCATTGCTACTTTCTCCAAGAAGTTAATACTAATCGGATTTTTGTGTCCCTCTTTTGCAAGCCACACAAATGCGTAAACAGCGCAGATGGTCAATGAGATTAATGAATCAGATGGATTTACTGTAAACATCGGCGCTTGTTTATATTTAGCACCTTTCTTTTTTCCTCCTTCTATAAAATATTTCTGCAATATTTTTTCTGCATGTCCCGGAAAAGGAAATGTAGCAAGGGCGCGCCTGATGTGTCCACCTTGGTCACCATCCTGAAGAATATTTATTAATACTTTCCATGGGATAACCCCGGAAATTGTCCCTAAGCCACCAAGCATAGAAACAATTTTAGCTAGACGCCAATCAGAAATCCATACTCCCATGCCACCTTGAATGACTTGGGGGTATTCCGTTTTTTTTGTTTCCATGTCTGTAGTTTTTAGTTTATATTTTATTAGAAATGTTCAAATTTTTTCTAAATAATAACACAAAATCTTTATTATGTCTACGACAAAAATCAATTAACAAAAACATTTTTGCGTGATTTTTGACGATAGAATTTAATAGCAAATCTATGAGCTTCGCTGTTGGCAAGAAGTATTTGTTTTTTATATTTTTTAATTATTTTTTCATCTCCTTCTATAGCTTTTGCTTTGTGTTTATCGTCTTTTATAACTCCAACAATTGGAATTTTAAATTGATATCTATTTAGAACCCTCTTTGCAACATTTCTTTGTGCGATATTTCCATCTACTACCACAAGATTGGGCATCCCCCATTCAAGATGTCGAAATCTACGCGACAAAATTTCCTCAAGCGCACCTGTATCGTTGGCGCCACTCTGTGTTCGAACAATGAATTTCTTATATTCTTTTTTTGCTAACTCCCCATTCTCTATCACAGTCATTACTCCAACCATATTCTTGCCTGACATATGAGCAATATCGTATGCCTCGATACGACTAGGCTCTAGGCTATAGGCTATAGGCTCTAGCAAGTCATTTTTAATTAAAGAAACATCGTGAATATGCTGTAATGCAAAAATTTGCCTTTTGACATCATTCGCTCTTTCGAATTTTTGTGTTTTAGCAAGCATTTTCATTTCTTTTTCTAAATCCTTTAAGATTTTCTTTTTCTTGCCCTCAAAAAACAATCTTATGTTCTTTATATTTTTAAGATAATCTTCGTTTTCTGGAACAAGTTTTATTTGCCTATAAAACTCGTAATTATTTTTTGATTTTTCATCAAGAAAAGGAAATATTTTTCTAATTATTCTTAATGCTTCTTTTAATTGCAGGCCATTAGTATACGGTCCGTAAGTTTTAGATCTACGCCATGGCGTAGATTGTAAATTTTTGCCTCTTACAATGATTACTTTAGGAATCTCTTCTTTCGTAATACAAACATAATTCCAAGACTTGTCGTCTTTTTCTTTTACATTATATTTCGGTTGATGTTTCTTTATTAGTTCTGCTTCGAGAATTAAAGCCTCAAGCACACTGTCGGTCTCTTGCCAATCAACTTTATCTGATTGCACTACCATGTCTAATATCATCGGTCCACGAGTAGCTATCAAATCTTTAGAAAAATAACTTTTTGTCCTATCTCGCAAAGAAGTGGCTTTTCCAATATAAAGAATATTTTTACCACGCTTAAAAAAATAAACCCCCGGCTTATCAGACAACTTAAATTTTTTCAAATCTTTGACTTGCATATTATCCTTTTATTATATGTTATTTTTTCAATACTCTTTTTAAGTATTTGCCTGTGTATGATTTGCTATTCCCTGCTACTTCTTCAGGAGTACCTTTAGCTACTAAATTTCCACCACCTTCTCCACCTTCCGGCCCAATATCAAGAACGTAATCACAATTTTTTATAATATCCATATTGTGTTCGATGAGAACCACACTATTCCCTTTATCAACAAGTTTATTTAATACATCTAAAAGATTATGAACATCATCATAGTGGAGTCCGACAGTCGGCTCATCTAAAAGATAAATTGTTTTTTCTAAATGAGGACGATAGAGTTCAGAAGATATTTTTACCCTTTGTGCTTCCCCACCCGAAAGAGTTGTGGCTGATTGTCCTAATTTTATATATCCAAGCCCAACATCCATCAATGTTTTCAATCGATCGTAAACTGCTGGTATATCTTCAAAAAATACAATCGCTTCTTCGACAGTCATCTGTAATACTTCATAAATATTTTTTTTCTTAAATTTTATCGTTAAGGTTTCCTTATCAAATCTTTTACCATTACATACGTCACAAGTCACATACACAGTCGGTAAAAAATGCATTTCAACTGCAATTTCACCATTCCCTTCACAAGCTTCACACCTGCCACCTTTCACATTAAAAGAAAATCTGTTTGCTTTCCAACCACGAAGTTTTGCTTCACTGTTTTCTGCAAATAATTCTCGAATATGAGAAAAAGCTCCAGTGTAAGTCGCAACATTCGAACGTGGGGTACGCCCGATAGGAGATTGGTCAATTAATATCGCACGCGATAAATATTCTGTACCAGAAAATGACGCACAATTAAAAACTTTGGCAGTGCGATATTTTCTTTCATATCGAGCCTGTAAATTTTTATACAAAATTTCATACATGAGAGACGACTTCCCTGAACCAGACACTCCAGTAATCACAACCATTTTACCTAGTGGAATTTCTACATTCATATTCTTTATATTAAAAACTTTTCCACCAACAATTTTTAATGATCCTTTATTTTTATCTCGACGCTTTTCTGGAATTTCAATTTTTACCTCTCCTCGTAAATACGAGAGAGTGCGAGATTTTGATAAATTAGTCTTGGCTTCAAGTAAGGTTTCCAAATAATCAGATACGATGACTTTCCCTCCATGAACTCCTGCTTTTGGCCCAATATCTACAATATAATCAGAGGCAAAAATAGTGTCTTCGTCATGTTCTACAACAATAATAGTATTTCCTAAATCCCGAAGATTTTGTAAGGTTTTAATTAAACGGTCATTATCACGCTGATGTAGTCCTATTGTGGGCTCGTCGAGCACGTATAGAGCTCCAACGAGCCTAGAACCCAATTGACTAGCTAACCTGATGCGTTGTGCCTCCCCACCTGAAAGTGTGCTTGCCTTACGATCGAGAGATATATAAGTAAGCCCAACATCAAGCAAAAATTGAATCCTCGCCTCAATTTCTTTAATAATTACTTTTGAGATTTCTTTCTCTTGTTCAGTTAAATCAAGTTCAATAAAAAAATCTGCGACTTTTTCAATTGAAAGACTAGTGAGGTTTACAATATTCGTTTTCTTTCCAAGAAATACATTCAACGCTTCTTTTCTTAAGCGCGCACCACCACAATCATCACACTGCTCATCACCCATAAAATATTTTGAACCTAAGCCATTACAAGTAGGACAAGCCCCATATGGAGAATTAAAAGAAAAGAGCCTTGGTTCAATCTCAGGAAAAGAAAATCCATCTCTAGGACAAGCAAACTTTGTTGACATTACAATTTCTTCAGGCTCCACAAGGTGAATCTTTTTCTCGGGTCCTCGACCCAGAGGCCCAGACCGACTCGAAAAAGAATCCCCTTGTTCCGTCTTTCCGAAAGAAATGGTTACCAAACCATCAGATTCAACCAAGGCCAATTCTACTGCCTCAGAAAGTCGCATTCGAGCATCTGAATCTATAGAATCTCCACCTTTAGTGGAAAATTCGTGCATTGAAAAACTATCTACCAATAAATCAATATCATGTTTTTTGGTTTTTGAAAGTTCAATGCGATCACGAAGATTTTTCATCTTGCCATCAAGTCGTATTTTTTGAAATCCTTTATTGAGTAAATCATAAAGCATTTGATAATATTCCCCTTTACGTCCTCGCACAATCGGCGAATAAATAGTAATGGGTGTTTCATCCCATTCAATACCAAGAACTTTGCGTTTATTCTCTCCTCCTTTTCGAGGAGGAGTGCCCTTTAAGGTGAGGTGGTGATTTTTTGAATTACCACCCCCTACCCCCTCCTTGCCCAAGGAGGGGAGTTTATATTCTTCAATCTTTTGAAAAATAAAATTCAAAATCTCTTCATTTGAAAGTTTTTTTATTTCATCTCCACAAATCGGACAATGTGGTTTTCCAATACGCGCATAAAGCACACGAAGATAATCGTATATCTCAGTTATGGTAGCAACGGTAGAACGTGGATTATTGGAACGAGATTTTTGATCAATAGAAATGGCCGGTGAAAGCCCAGTGATTTCATCCACATCCGGCTTGGGCATTTGATTTAAGAATTGCCTTGCATATGCAGATAAACTTTCCACATACCTTCTCTGTCCTTCGGCAAAAATAGTATCAAAAGCAAGAGAAGATTTTCCAGATCCTGACATGCCTGTAATAACCACCATCTTGTTTCGTGGCATTTCAACGTTAATATTCTTCAGATTGTGAGTCCGAGCACCTTTCACTATTAATTTGTCAATTGGTTCTTTTTTCATATATATAACTAAACGACACCCCAACTTGTTCTATAGGGGTGTGTATCGATATTCAATTAGGTCTAGTATATTACAAAATCAATCTTTTTTCAATTTATCTCTTAAAACTATTATCTCATCACGCAAAATTGCGGCAGTTTCAAAGTCTAATTCTTTCACCACTTTATTCATTTCTTTTTCCTTCATTTTGATTATTTTATCATATATTAAATTGTTCCATTCAGCATCGGAAAGTTTACTTTTACTTTTATCAACATATTTCTTCTCTCTCGTCATTGTCTTTCGGAAAAGTTCCACATCAACCCCAAGCTCAGCATCCACTGCTTTTTTATGTTTGTCTTCCAATTCTTCTGTAATGTCTTTTATTTTTTTTATAATTGTTTTCGGAGTAATGTTATGTTTTTTATTATATGCAACTTGAATTGCACGACGACGATTCGTCTCTCCTATTGCTCGTTCGAGAGATCCTGTCATCACATCGGCATATAAAATAACTTTACCCTCCACATTTCTAGCAGCACGTCCAATAGTCTGAATAAGTGAAGTTTCACTTCTTAAAAATCCTTCCTTGTCGGCATCAAGTATTCCAATCAATGCAACTTCTGGTAAATCAAGCCCTTCGCGAAGTAAATTCACTCCGACCAGTACATCAAATTTCCCTTTCCGAAACTCCGTCAGAATTTGAATTCTTTCAATTGTTTTTATTTCACTATGTAAATATTCTGCTTTGATACCTTTATCTTTTAAATATAAAGATAAATCTTCTGCCATTTTTTTTGTTAAAGTTGTCGCAAGCACTCGAAATCCTTTTTTAATAGTCTTCTCTGCTTCAGCGATAAAATCTTGCACTTGCCCTTTGTATTCGTCTCCTCCTTTTAAAGGAGGAGTGCCCAAAGGGCGAGGTGGTAATTTAGAATCACCACCCCCTTCCCCCTCCTCCACAAGGATGGGAGAAAATGCTCCTGCACTCACGGGTCGCACAACTACCTCTGGATCAATCAAACCAGTCGGACGGATTATTTGCTCCACTATTTGCTCACTTTCTTTTCTTTCTTCGTCAGCAGGAGTTGCAGAAGTATAAATCACTTGCCCAATTCGTTTTTCAAATTCAGGATATTTTAGAGGTCGATTGTCTTTTGCACTTGGTAAGCGAAAACCGAATTCGACAAGAGTTTCCTTTCGTGATGCATCACCAGCATACATTCCACGCAGTTGTGGCAAGGTTACATGTGACTCATCAATAACAGTCAAGAAGTCAGGTACTAAGACAGACAAAGGAGTATCCTCTCCTCCTTGTCGAGGAGGAGTGCCCATTAGGGTGAGGTGGTGACTTTTTGAATTACCACCCCCTACCCCCTCCTTTTTTAAGGAGGGGAAGTAACTCAATAATGTCTCTGGCGGTTCTCCTTCTTTTTTGCCAGACATATGACGAGAATAATTTTCTATACCATTGCAATATCCAATTTCACGAATCATAGCTAGGTCATAATTTGTTCTTCTTTTGATGCGTTCTGCTTCCAACAATTTTCCTTCACGCTCAAACTTTTTAAGTTGCAATGTAAGTTCTTTTTTAATATCACGCACTGCTCGTTCTAATTCTCCTTTTTCAGTAATAAAGTGTTTTGCTGGAAAAAAGAAAATATTTTTTTCTTCCGAAATTATATGCGAAGAAACTGGATCAACTTTCGCAATACGAGAAATTTTTCCTCCGGCAAATTCTATTTGATAAATAAAAGTTTCCGATATCGGCATCACTTCTACTTTTGCTCCAATAGAACGGAATTGCCCAGGGTTAATATCAGCATTAGTACGTTCAAAATGAATTGCAATTAATTTTTTCATTAAAGCTACACGCTCTAATTTTTCTCCCATTTCCAATTTTAAATTCACGCGCTCATATTCTTCTGGACTTCCCAATCCATAAATACAAGACACTGATGCAACAATAATCACGTCTTTGCGTGTGAGTAGTGCTTGAGTTGTGGCATGTCGCAATCTAGCTATCTCTTTATTTATTTGTGCATCTTTTTCAATATAAGTATCCGTAATTGGCATATACGCTTCAGGCTGATAATAGTCATAATAAGAAACAAAATAGTGCACAGCAGCATCTGGAAAAAACTCTCGAAATTCTTGTGCAAGTTGGGCGGCCAAAGTTTTATTGTGTGCAATCACAAGAGTTGGTTTATTGTGTTGGGCTATAACATTTGCAATGGTAAAAGTTTTTCCTGTCCCTGTAGCTCCAAGCAGTGTTTGTTTCTGCATCCCTTTTTCTAGCCCTTTCACTAATAGGGAAATTGCCTTCGGCTGGTCCCCCTCCGGTTTATAGTCGCTTTTTAATTTAAAAACTTTCTTTTCCATTATTTATAACATTAACTCATTTTTATAAATAAAACAAAAAACACCTTGCGGTGTTTTTTGCGGCACTTATGTTGTTTACGATTTATGTAAGAAAACCCTTACACTCACAAGACGAGTATAGCATACTTGAAATAAAAAAGCAAGTATTGTAGTATATCAAAGCAGATATCTGATAGTTGCTCTTTAAAATTAAGGTTTTATAGAGAGGAAAGTCCGAACACATACCAATTTTGTTCACTATAGGTGATCACAAAATTGAGTATCCCGAGGAATTTCGAGGGACATCCTTCGACAAGCTCAGGATCTCAATTTTGCACCACTTACAGTGGGCAAAATTGGAAACGTAGCGGGTAACGCCCGTCGCCCGCAAGGGTAGAGTTGCGAACAGTGACGATGTCGATTTTGTTTGGTGTTTACACTGAGCGAAATCGAAGTGAAACGGCAAAATACTTACGCGTGTGCAAGATCGTGCCCTGCACATAACTCTACATAATTTGTGTATGATTTTAAAAGAGTTTATGTAAAGTTATGTGCAGGGAGAATCGCTCGAGCTTGTCAGTAATGACAAGCCTAGACAAATAACTATCGCCTTGATTGCAAGATCGAGGAACAGAATTCGGCTTATAGATATCTGCAAAAACAAACGAAAACTCCCGCACCAGTGCGGGAGTTTTCTCTTTATATAAAAATTAATTTAAATTTTCTTCAGAACCTTTCGCACTTTCTTTTTGTGCATCTTCTGCTAAAACATCATCTATAGAACACACTCCTGACACACAAGCAAATTCTTTTGAACCCACAGTGTTATCTTCTTGTTCATAATACATAAGTTTAGAAAAATCAATATGTTTTATTTCTTTCATTCTCTTTTCGTATTCTTCTTTTGTAATCTCTTCATAAGGAGCAAGCTGATACACGTGTTCCGATCGAGGCAAGAACGAAAGCCCTCCTACTATATCCCAGTTTTCATAAACAAAATTTGCAACTTTTATCCATTCATCTCCTCCAACATATATAGTGACAGATGGATTGTGTTCTATATAATTTAACTTCAATTTTTTCCATTCTTCCAATAGACCTATTGCAGAAACCTCATTGCGTGTGATTGCTCCATCTGGTGCTTTAATAGGAAATTCCAAAACTGCAACAGTTGAGTTGGCAGTTGAATATCCAACTTCCGCCTTTGAAGGAACCCCCTGATCTTTCATAAGTTCAAAAAGAGGATCATTTGTAGCAATACGAACTCTTCTTACAAAATATTTTGCATACCAAGGATGCATTCCTGAACCTACATAAAGAAGTTGTCCTGAATTTCCATGAGGTTTTATTGTAGTTATGCATGTCGAACAATTGATCTCAAATTTTTTTGCATATTCTTTATTTACTTTTATAGATTCTTCTCTAAGTTCATTCAAAACTTTTTCCGTTCTTATTGTGTCGTTATCATAATAACCAGTGATAGACACACCGAGCAACGCTTCTGCTTCGCAATTTTCTTTCCATTCTTTTGATAAATAACCAAAATTTGTCAGAGTTGCTTGATACGTTCCTAAAATAGTAGCTAATCTAACTTTTCTTTTTAAATCTTCATTCGTATCCTTAGGACGCACTACAATAGAAGTAAGATTACAAAACTGCTTTGATCTCAATGTAATTTCTCCGCATGGATTTGCTCCAGGAAGCTCTACTATGTTGTTCTGGTCATCTATAATACCAGCCTTTTTCCAATTATCTATCCTGCGCTTTGGAAGTTGAGTCATCAAACCACCACGGTTAAAAATTCCTCTCTCTCCTGTGCCTGACTTTATAAGTTCAATCCATTCATTTAAAAATTCAGATGCTAAAGGTTTTTGATTATAAACAGCAGAATTATTTGCCATTGAACGTTGACCATTATCAATCCAGAATTGTCCTTGTTTTGATTTTCTCATTGACTCATCATCAATATCAGACAAAGAAATAAGTGCACTCCTACGTACTCCTCCTGCAACGACTATCAAACCAATCTGACAAATAATGTCATGAAGATCCAAGTTTGTTAAACGCTTTGTCTGTCTTCCTAATATTTTTGCCTTTGCAAAATTTATCACATCTATAAGTGGTTGTGGACCTGAAGCTCTACCACCTGCAGTTTTCAGCCGTGCACCAGATGGTCTTATCTCACTGTAATCAAAATCAATATCATAACCATCAGCCCAAGTCTTACATGCAAGAACGAAAGCATCTGCCCAACCTTCTTTGCTATCTTTTACAATATGCTTAGCAAGTTTTTTACCAGTCTGTCTTCTTATTTGTGGAAATTTTTGTACTGTCTCTGATTCAACAGAAAAACCTAATCCAGCTCCACACATAAGTATATACATTATCTCTCCTAAGTCTTGCCATGCAGATGGTGCAACATAAGAACAATTATATGCCCATACATTTGTTTTTTTACATGCATCTCCTGCAGACCAAAGCAGTCTCATTGATGGACAAATTTCTTGTTTTAAAATTCCTTCTCTAATATCAATAGAATCTTTTCCAGAAAGTTTTTTGCCGAGATTTTCCTTCATATATGCTATAAAACGATCTACTGATTCAATCCATGTTTCTCTTCTGCCCAAGCTATCTTGCCATTTTGAATACGTTCTGTAAAAAATAAACTCTTCATATGAACTAACAAAATAAGAACTAGACTCCTCAAAGACTTTTTTGTTTTCAGCTGGCACAATTCCAACTTCTTTTCTTAACTCTGCCCTTTTTGACCTATATAAAATATAAGATTTTGCTGTAGCATGATATCCCATATCCATAAGTAAGGCCTCAACTAGGTCCTGCATCATTTCTACTGTGGGAATGAAATTTTTTTCGTTACTTTTTGATTTTAATTGAATTAATTTATGGAAAACTTTAGTTGCTACATCTTTTGCTTCCTTTTTTTCTCCCTCATTTGTTATAACAAATGCTTTATATACTGCGTCTGCAATTTTATTTATGTTAAAAGGAATTATTTCCCCTTCACGATTTCTAATATTCTTAATTTTGTTTAATTCCTTTTTACCTAAAATAAAATCTTTTTCCATGGAGTGATTATACTTCCAAAAAAAGATTAACGCCAGAAAAAACTAGTGGAAATCAACAAAAAATAACACAAAAAAACAATTTAAAATAACTGTAAATAGCCGTCTTTTAAAAAGCTGAAATAGCAAGCTTTAAGAGGACAAAAATTCCACCTTATCTCCTTCTCTTAAATTATTTTTCTCTGAAAATAGACCAAAAACCTCTAAAACGTACTTCGCATCTTTGGTTGATGTGAAAGTCTCTGGATACGATTCTGGCGTTGCGTTTTTCTTAATATAGACTACCCGTAAATCTTCAGAAATCCATATCATATCAATAGGAAAATTCATCTCTTTCATCCAAAAACGATAGATGGATGGTTTTTTAAAAATAAAAAGCATTCCTTCGTCTTCTTTAAGACTAGTCCTGCCAGAAAGTCCTCTTTCTTGCACTTCTGATGAGAGCGCAATGTCAACTTTTATTTTTTGCCCAGCAATTTTTATATATTTTATGTTTTCTATGTTTATTTTTTCAGAATAGTTATTATTTTCAAAAAAAGAACCTAAAACAGATACAAAAATAATCGCCAAAACAATAGCAATAATTTTTTTATAATTATTTTTAAAAAAATTAGTAATAACTTTCATTCTTTAAAAATTTATTTATGATCTCCGTTCCAGCCAAAAAGTTTTCCAATGGATTCTGGGCTTTCACGTTTTCGAATTACTTGTGTCATTCCATCTGAAGCTAATATTTTTACTGGCTCTGAGAGTAAACAGTGATGCGAAGCCAAACTGTCTTGGTATGCACCAGTGTCTAAGATTGCAATGTATTGATCTTCTCCATCAGATATTTTTGGCATAAGAATATAATTTCCTCCAGCTGTATATTTATCATCAGAATCACAAGTACTCCCTGCAAGCCAAACTGTCTTGAATGGTCCATGCATATTATTAAGAGGAATTGTGTGCCACCTTTGATGGATAGTCCAAGTGTCTTTCAAATCATTTATAAAACTTCCATCAATAACATACCAGGCCTTTGCATTTGCCTTTGGAATATATTTTTTTGAAATAACTTTATATATCGTTATTTGTGACGGGGCAACAATGTATTGTCCCCACTCTACCGCGAGATTAGGATGTTTTATTCCTGCTTTATCTGCTAAGTTCTTTAAAGTTTTTACAATTTTACTTGAAACAACTTTCGCTGTATAAAATTTCTTTTTTTCATAAGGAACTCCAAACCCTCCACCGATATCTAATGTATCTAAGTTTGGATGTATTTTTTGTAATTGAACATAAATACTAAATGCATGTTTTATGCCATCCAGAATACTCTTTTGGGTCTTGATCTGAGAACCCAAGTGATAATGCATTATCTTTAAGTTTTTCATTTTTGCCAAAGACAAAACATCTTTTTCAGATAAACCAAAGCGATCAAATTTTTTATCCCAATGTGTGTCTGCTTTTATATCCAAATCTATTCTAATACCAGTGTCGCCTTTGTATTTAAGCAGTCTCTCAATCTCCTCCCATCCTTCTATTATGGGTATAATATTCATTCCCTTACCACGCAATTCTTCAATTAAATCAAGATATTGATCAGTCTTTGGGCCATTGCAAAGAACTCTAATTTTAGAATTAAATTTCTCTCCTTCCCATAATTTTTTGACAATCCAAAGTTCATTGGCAGAGGTAACTTCTAAGTTCCCCCCCTCCGAAAGAACCGGGAGTATAAATTCTTTGTTTTGGTTTACTTTCATCGGATAGTGGTAAAAAAATTTACCCTTATATCCATAAATTTTCATATACGCCTGAAAATAACCTATTAGATCTTTTAATCTATCTTCTATAATAAAAGGGAAAACTATCTGAAGAGGTGTACCATACTTGATAGCGAGTTTTTTAAGATCATAAATATGGTGACCTTCAGTAGCTGTCAAAACACCGTCCTTGCTCACTCCCAAAAATTGTGTATTGAATTCATCAACACCTAGTTTCCAAAATTTTTTCCAATTCTTCCCCTGTTTTTTTATTTTTTTCTTTGCCATTTATTTAGATTATTAGTATATCAACTTGACAAAAAATGTAAAGACAGTGCTTGTCAAACTGTTAATTATTTTTACCTTCCCACTTCTTTAAAAATTCTTCTTTAAATTCATAAAAATTGTCATCTAAAATGGATTGTCTTATTTTCTTAACCAAGTTCACTATAAAATATAAATTATGAATTGAGGCAAGTGTACCTGCCAACATTTCTTTTCCATGAAAAAGATGGGCTATATAACTCTTCAAATAATTCTTGCAGGTATAACACTCACAATCCTTTTCAATTGGAGAAAAATCGTTTCTGAATTTTTTATTAGTCATAATTATTTTACCTGACTTTGTATAAACTGTGCCATTTCTGCCAAGTCTCGTCGGCAATACACAATCAAAAAGATCTACTCCGTTTTCTATCCCCATAAAAAGATCTTCCGGCTCTCCTATGCCAAGCAAGTGACGCGGTTTTTCTTCAGGCAGTATTTCATTAACCCACCTGACGGCACTCGACATGTCTTCTTTGGCAAAAGATCCTCCAATCCCAAAGCCATCAAAATATTTTCCATCTACATTTGTTTCTGAAATTATTTTTGCAGATTCTTTTCTTAAAGATTCTTCACGTCCACCTTGCACAATACCAAAGAGAGCTTGGGGAAAATTATCTCCTCCTGCCTGAGGAGGAGTGCCCTTCAGGGCGAGGTGGTGGGAGATAGAATCACCACCCCCTACCCCCTCCTCCATAAGGAGGGGAAAAATCTGTTTCTGATTCTCTAATTTCAAATGCTCCGTCAAACTCCTCTCTGCCCAACGATGTGTGCGTTCGAGCGCTTCTTTTTGATATTTAAGATCTTCAGTCGGCGAGGTACATTCATCAAAAGCGAATATAATATCTGCACCTAAATTATGTTGTATTTGGATGGATTTTTCCGGAGTAATGTAATGAATTGAACCATCGAGATGTGACTTAAAAGAAACTCCATCTCGTCCTATTTTTGCAAGTCTGGGTGCATCAGAATCATCAAATCTTTCTGGTATTAATAAAGTCGGATCAGTAATTTTAGTAATTTTAGAAATATCTTTACCATATGCCACCCCCAAAGAAAAAACTTGAAACCCTCCAGAATCAGTCATTGTAGGACCATGCCAATTCATAAACTTCCCGATACCACCTGCGTCACGCACAATCTCATCTCCAGGCTGAAGATATAAATGATATGTATTACCTAAAACTACCTGTGTCCCTACGTCTCTTACCTGCTCTGGATTAAGTGACTTAATGGTAGCCTTAGTCCCGACAGCCACAAAAGCTGGGGTAAAAATTTCTCCATGTTGTGTTTTTATTATTCCGACTCTGCCCAAACTATTTTTTAACTTCTTTTCAATTTTAAATTGCATTTTTTATATTAACGTTCCACTTCCACAAATTTTAAACTCTGAATATTTACTGGACTTGCAATGAGTGCCTTTACAAAGGCATCACGTGGATCAGAAATTGTTTTAACTACAACACCAAGCACGTACGATGTGATCCCTGGCAATACAATTTCTGTTCCATTATCTAAATTAAAATCTTTTGGTAAAATTATTTCAAAATTTCCTCCTCCACGACCAACTGCTTGCAAATATGTATCACGTCCAACTACAATCACTTCTGTTTTTTCTCCAGAATTTGAATACATTAAAACTTTTGAAGAGTTTGCATATGCTTCAGCAATCTTGCCAATTGGAATATTCCCAAATGCAAAAACTCTCTGATTTGCTATCACCCCTTGATTCATCCCAACGTCTATCAGAAGAGTATCATAGGGAGATCTATTTGGTTTAGCCAAAATTGTTGCAATCAATATATTCTTATTCACACTCTTTCTTCCTAAAATTTCTTTTAATTTTAAATTCTCATCCACAACAGAAGCATAATTCGCTCTATCCGCTTGACTTTCTGATATTTGTAGTTTTAAGTTTTCATTCTCAACCAAAAGAGCTCTTTTAGAAGCAAAATAATATTTCGCATTTGAAAGTTTTTGGCTAATGTTATTTCCTAAAATCAAAACTGGGCGAAAGATGGTGTGGCTAATATAAGATAAACCATGAGAAACTGGAGTACTAAAACAAAATAATAACACCAACAACACAACACCCAATGTTGCATAAGATAATTTTTTCCTTTTTAATTTTTTATCTAGGAGGTAATTCATCTTGATTACAAATCAAAACTTCTTTAAAAGATTCAAGGTCATCTAATATCACACCCGTGCCTCTAGCGACAGCAGAAAGAGGATCATCTACGACATAGATCGGTATCCTTAGAACATTTTGTAAAAGTTTATCTAATCCCAGAAGCAAGGCGCCACCACCAGAAAGCATAATTCCATTATGCATTATGTCTGACAATATCTCTGGTGGGGTTGTTTCAAGCACATCTTTTACCCCTTCAACCAATTCTTTTACCGACAAAGAAAAAGCTTCGCGAATATCTGAATCAGTAACTACCACTTCTCGCGGAAGACCAGTCAATATATCTCGTCCTCTGACTTCTATTTCCATATACTCACCAGGTATAACAGAACCAATAGCAATCTTAACTAATTCTGCAGTTCTTTCTCCAACAAGTATTTTAAATTCATCACGCATATAAGTGATAATGTCGTTATTAAACCTATCACCTGCTATTTTCAAATTCCTTGATCTCACTATGCCTCCCAAAGAAATCACAGCAATATCTGTTGTTCCGCCTCCGATGTCTATTACCATGGATCCCATAGGATCTCTTATCGGAAGTCTCACTCCTATAGCTGCGGCCATGGGTTCTTCTACAAGGTAAACTTCTCTTGCTCCCGCAGAGCGAGCAGCGTCATAAACAGCCCTAGTTTCAACATTGGTTGTACCAGAAGGAACTCCTATCACAACCCTAGGTCTTATAATTTTTTTTGCCATTTTGTCTGCTTTGTTTATCAAATATGAAAGCATTTCTTCTGTAACTTCAAAGTCCGAAATAACTCCATCCACCAAAGGTCGAACTGCTTTTATGTGCCCAGGGGTTCTACCAAGCATTTCTTTTGCTTTGGACCCAACTGCAAGAATTTGATTTGTTTTTATATTTACTGCAACAACAGATGGCTCATTCACCACAATTCCATGTCCTTTGAGATAAACCAGAGTATTCGAAGTTCCTAGGTCTATACCTATGTCGTTAGAAAATAATTTGTAAAATTTATCAAACATAAAATAATTGGGTACTGGGTTCTAGTTCTTGGTTGCTAGTAAAATTAGTAATTCATCAAAAGATACAATTTTCCCTTTTTCTTCTGTGCGTTTTTTTAACTCAATTCCACTTTCTTTAATACTTCTTAATGAAACCACCGCTCGGTATGGCATACCAAGTAAATCTGCATCAGCAAACTTTTCTCCAGCAGACATACCGGCACGATCATCAAATAAAACTTCAATTCCATTTTTAACTAATTTTTCATAAATCTTATCTGCTTCTTTTGTTACAGTCTCATCGTCTCCAAGAGAAAGCAGATGCAGCTGGTAAGGAGCTATTGATTCTGGCCAAATTATACCCTTGTCATCAGCCAAGGCTTCTACTACAGTACCCATAAGACGCCCTGGTCCGATTCCATAAGAACCCATGAATACAGACTTAAATTCACCAGATTCTGTCTGATATTTTAAATCAAGAGCATCAGAAAAACGAGTTCCTAGGGTAAATATATTGCCGACTTCCACGGCTCTTTTTTCTACAAGATTATTTTTATCTAAATTCAAACTTGAAATAACTTCATCGTTATAAACTTCTTTATTTATCGCAATACTCTTATTTTCATCGACATATATAGTATCTTCTCCCGCTCCTGTAAGAGTTTGAAACTCGTGTGAAAATTTTGAAAACATTCCACCTGATGCAAATGTTAAATAGGTCAAATGCCCAATACCAGCTCGTTTAAAAATATTTTGGTAAGCTATCTTTGATTTTTCATAAAATTCATTATGCTCTGTCTCATCTTTACAAAATGAATACAAGTCTTTCATTTCAAATTCTCTACAACGCATTATGCCACTTTTTGCTCGTATTTCATTTCTAAATTTTGTTTGGAATTGATAAATAAAAAATGGTAAATCGCGATAAGAACTCAAAAAACTTTTTACCATTTTTGTTATTGCGGCCTCGTGAGTCACAGCAAGACCAAGTTCTGTTCCATTTTTTAGTTTTGTTTTAAACCAAACATCTATCTGTTGATCATCCCACTGATTAGTAGGTTCCCATGTTTCTTTTTCCTGCAAAGAAGTTAAAACAACCTCCTGCCCACCTATTCTGTTCATTTCCTCTCTAATTATATTTTCAATCTTTTTAATAACACGAAGTCCAAGAGGTAAATAAGAATAAACACCTGCCATCTCCTTATTGATAAAGCCTCCGCGAATTAGAAGCTCTGCATTCTTTGATACTTCGTCGGCAGGAGCTTCTTTCTTGGTTTTAGTAAAAAGTTTTGATTGTCTCATAAGACCATATTAGCTTGAAATACCCTTTCCGTCAAAGAGTAAATTATATCTTAAAAAGATTTGCAAAAATAGGAAGTTTCTGCTAGAATGAGCCGTATGCAAAAAAAAGAAATAGAAGAAATTTCAATAGAGAAAATGTTCGAGGCTGGAGCACATTATGGTTATTCTAAAACCAGAAGACATCCTTCAGTTTCTCCTTTTATCTATACCACAAAAAATAAAACAGATATCATAAACTTAGAAAATACAGAAGAAATGCTAAAGAAAGCATCAGATTTTGTAAAAAGCTTAGGTTCTAAAAACAAAATTATTCTTTTTGTCGGAACAAAACCGGAAGCCAAAGAAACAGTCAAAAACGCTGCCTTGTCTTTAAATATGCCATACGTGACTGAACGTTGGATAGGAGGCACAATTAGTAATTTCATAGAAATCAAAAAAAGAATCAATGAACTTGAAAATTACAGAAAAGAAGACAAAGAAGGTGGCCTCGAAAAGTATACTAAAAAAGAAAGAGTAGTGATGGCAAAGAAAATGGAAAAATTGGCTAGATATTATTCAGGTCTAGTTGGTTTGAAAAAGATCCCTGATGCTCTTTTTATCATAGACGCAAAAGCTGAACACATAGCCGCTACTGAGTCTAAAAAATCAGACGTGCCAGTTATTTCTCTTGTAAACACAGATTCAAACATAAAAGGTATCGACTACCCTATCGTTGCCAACGATGCTGGAATACCGTCAATCAAATTATTTACCACTTCCATATCCAATGCATATAAAGCAGGAGTAATGTCTCTACCAACTAAAGAATAATAAACAATATGTCAACACAAATAACAACTGAGTTAATAAAAGAACTTAGAGACGCAACTGGCATTTCCGTGATGCAGTGTAAAAACGCTCTTATTGAAGCGGGTGGTGATATGAACAAAGCTTTAGCAATATTAAAAAAAACAAGTTCTGACATAGCGCTTAAAAAAGCAGACAGAAACACAAAAGACGGAGCAGTAATCATAAAATCTTCTCCCAATAAAACAATAATGGTAGCACTACGCTGTGAAACTGATTTCGTTTCTAAAAACGAAGATTTCACGTTGTTACTTTCAAAATTATCTGACATAGTTTTTAACGATGGAATCGAAAAAATGGAAACTCTTGCAAAAGATATGATAGATCCGATAATACAAAAAACCGGAGAAAAAATTGAATTGGGAGATATATACCAAGTAGAGGGAAACATTATAGGCAACTATGTGCATAATAATAAATCTGCAGTTATTGTAAGCCTAGAAGGAGGAAACAAAGATCTTGCAAAAGACATAGCAATGCACATAACTGCAATGAAACCCGAATATCTTTCCAAAGAAGAAATCACAGAAGAAACAAAAAATACCATAACAGAAATTTTTGAAAAAGAGGTTGCAAGTATAAATAAACCAGAAGAAATAAAGAAAAAAATGTTAGAAGGTAAAATCGCAACTTATTTCAAAGAAAAAACCTTAACTGATCAACCTTTTATAAAAAACGGTGATGAAACAGTAGGTCAGCTTTTGGAAAAATCAAAAGCAAAAATAAAAGAAGTAAAACGTTATTCAATATAAGTTTTGTTTAAATAAAATGTATTTTTCTTTAATATTATTTTTTATATCACTTGCTGGTATCATCATAATGATCGGCAGAAAATTAGTATTTATAAAAGATACTGAGGTCAAGCACAACGAGAGATTCATGTTAGAAGTTTTAGACTTAGATGGAATAAAACATATCACTGTAAAAAATATTAAAAAATACGGTTTCGTTGCTCTTGTCACAACCCTTCGCTTTTCCATCAAATCTTCACATTTTCTTAAAAACGGCGTTCGAGAGACAAAAAATAAAATGAAGCATTTTGTCGAAAAACGTCTTATGCGAAAAGAAAAAGAGTCAAAAGAAAAACAAGTTTCCAGTTTTCTAAAAATGGTTTCGGATTATAAACACAGAATAAGAGAGATAAAACACAAAATAAAAGAAGAAGAAGGAATAAAGTAACCAAAATGTGCCGCCTTAGCTCAGTTGGTAGAGCAACGCTTTTGTAAAGCGAAGGTCCTCAGTTCGAATC
>JBAXPX010000016.1:0-22324 GCA_037132055.1 bacterium | reverse complement strand
GGGAAAGTTAGCATCATTGTCAGTGATACAGCTTTTCGTTTGCCAGCCAAAAAATCTTTAATTAAAATTCTAAAACAGGCAGGTCCTTTGGTTGCACCGAGTGCAAATCCTGAAGGATTAGAACCTGCTAAAAATATGGTTCAAGCAAGGGGGTATTTTGGAGATAAAGTAGATTTTTACTTACCAGGTGGGACATTAAAAGGAGAGTCATCTATATTAATTAAAATAAATAAAAAAGGTGAGATAGAAGTTTTGCGTGGTATAATCAAAAAATATGGAAAATAATATTAAAACATTTTATTCAGATGATTGGTGTGATTATCAACTGCTTGATACTGGAGAAGGTAAAAAACTAGAACGCTTTGGTAAATATACATTTATTAGGCCCTATGAAGATGCTTTTTGGAAAAAATCTTTACCAAAAGAGGCGTGGGATAAAGCTGATGGCATATTCTTTTCTTCAAAAGAAGGTGAAAAAAAGGGTTGGAAAATGAAGAACAAAATTGATCCCAAATGGGAAATGTCACACAAGGGTATTAAGTTTTGGGCTTGGCCTACGCCATTTAGACATTTGGGATTTTTCCCAGAGCAAGCGAGTCACTGGAGTTTGATAGATGATAAAATCAGAAATGCTGGTAGAAAGATTAAATTTTTAAATCTTTTTGGTTACACAGGAGTAGCCAGTTTGTTTGCACTTTGTGCTGGAGCTGATGTTACACACATAGATGCATCGGAGCAAACGTTAAAAACAACAAAAGAAAATCAAAAACTTTCAGGGCTCGAAGATATGCCAATGCGTATCATTTTAGATGATGCAGTAAAATTCATTGAAAGAGAAACAAGAAGAGGGAATAAATATGATGCGATAATAATGGATCCGCCCAAATTTGGTCGTGGCCCAAAAGGAGAAACATGGAAAATCGAAGAAAATTTACCAGGGCTTTTATCCAACGTAAGAAAGATTTTAAGTGATAAACCTTTGTTTGTAATTTTAACATCTTATGCGACAGACTCATCTTCTCTGTCTTTAGGTTATGCTCTTAGTGATATGATGAAAGATTTTAAAGGGGATGTTGAATCTGGGGAACTCTGTGTATTAGAAAAGTCAAATAATCGTACTGTGCCGTTAGCCAATACTGCCGTTTGGATAGCTAAATAAAACTGATTTTACTCGATACCAGAAGGCTTTTTTTATATCATATTTTTGCTATAATACTCTGATGGAAACAAAACCAAAAGTATTAAAGTGGGCGCTTATTATAGGTATCGTAGTAGTGCTAAATTTATTTTTAAATTATTCAATTTCTCTCTTTTACAAAGAGCCAGATTATAATGCGTTTTTTCCACAACAACAAGTAGTACAACCAATAACAACCAAAGAAGAATGTCTAAAGGTTGGTGGACAATGGAATGAAGGGAGTGTGTTGCCAAAAGGAGCAGTATATCAAGTTCCTACTACTTCCCCACAAATGACAAGTTATTGTGATCCGAATTTTACAAAACAAAAAGAATTTGATCAAGCACAAAAAAGCTATCAAAGAAATGTTTTTATAATGCTTGTTGCGTTGGGGGTGATATCGCTCGTTTTAGGCGCTTTTATTGCTAATGAAATTATTACTTTAGGACTTTCTTGGGGTGGAGTACTTTCACTTATTATTGCTTCGGTGCGATATTGGTCTGTGGCTGACAATTTAATTAAAGTTCTGATTCTCGCTGCTGCTCTCAGTGCTTTGATTTGGCTTGCGGTTAAAAAATTTAGTAAATAATGTTTAATGAAAGAATATAATCATAAAAAAATCCCCACCTCCGCTAAAGCTTCGGACGGGCAAGGAAAAAAAGTGAAAGAATATAATCATGCGAAAATAGAGCGCAAGTGGCAACAGGAATGGGAAAAAAAGAAAATTTATTTTGCATCTTCTAAATCTAAAAAACCTAAGTTTTATAGTTTAATTGAGTTTCCTTATCCATCTGGTGATGGACTTCATGTGGGTCATCCTCGACCTTATATAGGGATGGATGTGATATCAAGGAAAAGAAGGATGCAGGGACATAATGTGCTTTTTCCAATAGGTTGGGATGCTTTTGGATTACCTACAGAAAACTATGCTATTAAAACAGGTAAACAGCCGAAAGTTATTACTAAAAAAAATACAGATACTTTTCGTAGGCAAATAAAATCTCTCGGGATTTCTTTTGATTGGTCGCGAGAAATAAATACTACAGATCCAAGCTATTATAAATGGACACAGTGGCTCTTTTTGCAATTTTTTAAAAAGGGCTTAGCTTATAAGGCTAAAAGTGAAATAAATTGGTGTCCGAAAGATAAAATTGGTCTTGCGAACGAAGAAGTGATAGACGGTAAATGTGAACGATGTGGCACTGTTTGTGAAAAAAAAGAAAAAGAACAATGGATGCTTGGTATTACAAAATATGCCGACAGACTCGATAAAGATCTAAACTTAGTTGATTATCCAGAACGGGTAAAACTTTCGCAAAGAAATTGGATAGGGAAATCAGAAGGAAGCGAAATTGATTTTCCAGTCCTCGCTTCTTCCTCCAATTTTATCAAAGTTTTTACTACAAGAGCAGATACCTTATTTGGTGTGACATATGTTGTGCTTGCGCCAGAACATCCATTGGTGAAAAGTCTCTTAAATAAAGTTGAAAATAAAAAAGAAGTTGAAAAATATATTGATAATGTAAGGAAGAAGTCAGATTTAGAAAGAACTGAAAATAAGGAAAAAACAGGGGTAGAACTAAAAGGCGTAAAAGCGATAAACCCCGCCTATGGCGGGGCAAGTCCCGCAAATAATGAGGTTTACCCCGCAGAAGGCGGGGAAATTCCAGTTTGGGTTGCAGATTATGTTTTGCCAAATTATGGTACAGGAGCAGTGATGGCAGTACCACAACACGATACTCGTGATAGGGAATTTGCAGAAAAATATAATTTGCCGATTGTTGATAAACCACTTGTTAATGCAGTAGAAATTACAGAAAAAGTCGGTGGGAAAATGGTGACGAAATTTAAATTACGAGATTGGGTATTTTCGAGACAAAGATATTGGGGTGAACCAATACCAGTAATAAATTGCGGGAAATGCGGGCTTGTGCCGGTACCCGATAAAGATTTACCTGTAAAGTTACCAGAAGTGAAAAGTTACAAGCCGACTGATACAGGGGAGTCTCCACTTGCTGCAATTTCAAAATGGGTAAATACAAAATGTCCTAAGTGTGGAGGGAAAGCTAAAAGAGAAACAGATACAATGCCAAATTGGGCAGGAAGTTCTTGGTATTACTTACGATATACTGATACAAAAAATAAAAAAGAATTTGCCTCTAAAGAAAATCTAAAATATTGGCTTGGAAATAAAGCGCAAAGTGGTGGAGTCGATTGGTATAACGGGGGAATGGAACATACCACGCTTCATCTGCTTTATTCTCGTTTTTGGCATAAGTTTTTATATGATTTAAAATTGGTACCAACTATTGAACCATATAAAAAGCGAACAAGTCATGGGATGATTTTGGGTGCGGGTGGAGTAAAAATGTCAAAATCCCTTGGCAACGTTGTAAATCCTGATGAAATAGTAAAACTTTATGGCGCAGATACTTTACGTGTATATGAGATGTTTATGGGGCCATTTGAGGATACGGCTGTATGGAATACTGATAGCATCATTGGGGCCAGGAGATTCATAGAAAAAGTTTGGAGAATTGAGCAATCGATTTCCGCTTCTTCCAATTTTTCGTCCCTGCGCCCTTCTAGCGAGTACGCGAGTGGGACCCTCGGGAAGCTCAAAATAGAAAGAAGCTCCAATTCCACACTCGTAAAACTTCTTCATAAAACAATCAAAAAAGTTTCCGAAGATATTGAAGTAATGCATTTTAATACTGCAATTTCGGCTATGATGATACTTGCGACAGAGATGGAAAAAGCTGAACAAGTATCAATTGATGATTATAAAAAGTTTTTGCAAATATTAGCTCCATTTGCGCCACATGTTGCGCAAGATATTTGGAATTCACTGGGCGAGAAAAAAGACATAAATATTTCAGATTGGCCAAAGTATGATGAAGCTTTAATAAAAGATGATGCAATAAAAATTGCAGTGCAAGTCAATGGTAAAGTAAGAGCCGAAATTATAATAAATACAAATGAAGATGAAGAAGAGATAAGAAGAAAAGCGCAAAAAGATGAATCCATTGTAAAATTTATATCTGGCAAAGAAATAAAAAAAATTATTTATGTAAAAAATAGGTTAGTTAATATTGTTGTGTAATGGAAAAATTTTTTAGAATTTTTAATAAGGAATTTACAAATATAAATCAAGCCGCCATCCTTTTAGGATTTTTTACATTACTGTCACAGATTTTAGCTCTTTTCCGTGATCGTTTTTTTGCACATTTTGTAGGACCTGGGGCAACTCTTGATACTTATTATGCGGCATTTAGAGTGCCAGATCTTATTTTTATTTCTGTAGCATCACTTGCCTCTATCACTGTTCTTATCCCTTTCATTATGGCAAAAATGAATGGTGAAAAAGTTACAGAAGAAGCAAAGATTTTTTTAAATAGTGTATTTACCGTATTTTTTACAACGATATTATTGGTTTCAGTTTTAGCATTTTTCTTGATGCCATATTTAGCTCACTTTATAGCTCCAGGTTTTTCATCGGAAATGCAAGAAAAAGTAGTAACTATTTCACGAATAATGTTGTTTTCTCCTATTTTAATGGGTTTATCAAACCTTTTTGGCACAGTCACTCAACTTTTTAGAAAATTTTTCTTTTATTCATTAAGTCCCATTTTTTACAATTTAGGCATAATTCTCGGTGTTGTTTTTTTGTATCCTATTTTAGGAGTTTATGGTATGGCTCTTGGTGTGGTGTTGGGTGCGTTTTTGCATTTCATAATTCAAGCGATAGCATCTTCGGGTTGTGGTTTCACTCCTAGGTTTTCCTTTAATATTGATTTTATAGAAATAAAAAAAGTGGTATTTATTTCTTTGCCGAGAACATTGGGGCTTGCTTTTAATAGTATTGCGCTTATTGCAATAATTGCGCTTGCGTCATTTCTGAAAAGTGGATCAATCTCAATATTTAATTTATCGTTCAACCTGCAGTCTGTTCCACTCAATATCATAGGTATATCTTATGCGGTTGCTGCTTTTCCGACACTAGCAAAATCTATGTCATTAGGGAAAATAGAAGAATTTAAAGCTCATTTAAAAGCAGCAGCTAGGCAAATCATTTTTTGGGCATTGCCCATAACTTTTCTTTTTATTGTATTACGTGCACATATAGTACGTGTTATTTTGGGATCAAGGTCTTTTTCTTGGGACAATACTCGATTAGTCGCTGCGTCGCTTGCGATATTTTCTATTTCAATAATGGCTCAAGGACTTATCGCATTACTTGCACGAGCGTATTATGCAGGTGGTAATACCAAGAGACCACTTTTGATTAATTTCTTATCATCTTGCTTTATTGTCTTATTTTCTGGATTATTTTTATATATTTTTGAGCATTTTGTTTTCTTTAAAGATTTTATTGAATCTTTGTTAAAAGTTTCTAATATACCAGGCACGGAGATATTAATGCTTCCACTGGCGTATTCGTTAGGTACTATTTTAAACTTAATATTACTGTGGATTTTTATAAAGAGAGATTTTATGAAAAAAGAACAATTTATTTCAAAAACGTTCTTTCAAAGCTTGGGGGCGTCATTTGTTATTGGGTTTGTTACTTATATTTGCTTAAACGTTCTTTCTTTATTTTTTAATATTGATACATTTCTAGGGATATTTTCACAAGGATTTATTTCTGGAATTTTAGGAATTATCTCTGGAATTTTTGTTCTTTTCTTACTAAAGAACGAAGAATTAAAAGATTTAATTACCGCGCTGAAAGCCAAGTTTTGGAATACCAAAATAATAGTTCCTTCTCAAGAAGAGCTTTAAAAATAGAGTATTTTGTGTTATAATGCTTGAATGCACTTAAATAGAATTTTTCATTATTACTGGTTGCAAACAAAGAAATACAAATGGTCTTTTTTCTTTTGTCTTATTGTGTATGGAGGAGGGGTTGTTCTTTCTGATATAGTAAATCCTTATTTATATAAAAATATTATTGATTTAATATCTGGTGCGATTCCAAGTCCTGCTTTATCACAACAACTTTTTGGTGTTTTTTTCACAATACTATTTGTAGTTATTGGATATCAAATTCTTTACAGAATCGGGGATTTTTTGATTGCATATTTTGAGGCAAGTGTTATTAGGGAAATTCACAACAATACGTTTGCTCGTTTGATGAATCATTCTTATAAATTTTTTTCAAATAATTTTTCTGGTAGTCTTGTAGCAAAATCAAAAAGATTTGCTGGTTCTTTTGAAAAAATTATTGATAATATAAGTTATCAATTTTGGTTTACCATTGTTCAATTTACTGGTGTATTTATAGTTTTATTTATAAATGTTCCCAAAATTGGATTTTTAATTCTTATTTGGTCAATCATTTATATATTCATTACCATTCTTTTTATTAGAAAGAAATTTAAATATGATTTATTGAAATCAAATGCAGATTCTAAGGTGACTGGTAGTTTTAGCGATGCAATAACAAATATTTTAAATATAAAAATATTTTCTGGTAAAAATCGTGAACAAAAACTTTTTGAGGCAGTAACTTTTGATGAGTACAAGAAAAGGACTAAGGCTTGGTATTTTGGTAATCTTCAAAATACCGTACAAGGGTCTTTAATGGCAATTCTTCAAATTTTTGCTATATATCTAATGATAACTTTATGGTTAAAAGGTTCAATATCTACTGGAATGGTTGTTTTAACTCAAATTTATATATTTGGAGTATTTGATCGTTTGTGGAATTTAGGTATTGTGATGGTTCGTTTTTTTCAAGGCCTAGCTGAAGCTCAAGAGATGGTTGATATTTTTGACGTAGTGCCAGATATTTTAGACCCAAAGAATCCTGAAGAACTAA
The DNA here is from genome assembly GCA_037132055.1 of bacterium. Taxonomy (GTDB): domain Bacteria; phylum Patescibacteriota; class Minisyncoccia; order Phycocordibacterales; family UBA9973; genus UBA9973. The sequence goes on along the minus strand of JBAXPX010000016.1, from coordinate 15,326 downwards.
AAATAAAAGACGGGCATATCATATTCAAGGATGTATATTTTGAATATCATGATGGACAAAAATTATTAAATAATTTTAATTTAGACATTAAAGCTGGTGAATCTATCGGCGTTGTTGGGCATTCAGGTGCAGGTAAATCAACTATTACGAAATTACTTTTAAGATTTAATGATATATCTAGTGGTACTATATCAATAGATGGTCAAGATATAAAAAATATTACACAAGATGATTTAAGAAGTGTAATCGCTTATGTGCCACAAGAACCGATACTTTTCCATAGACCAATTAAAGAAAATATAGCTTATAGCAAACCTAACTCTACAGAATCAGAAGTAATTGATGTCGCAAAAAAAGCACATGCTCATGAATTTATAATTAAACTTTCAAAAGGCTATGATACAAAAGTAGGGGAACGTGGCACAAAACTTTCTGGTGGAGAGCGTCAGCGTGTAGCTATCGCACGAGCAATGTTAAAAAATGCTCCTATAATAATGCTTGACGAGGCTACAAGCTCTTTAGATAGTGTTAGTGAGTCTTACATTCATGAAGCATTTAAAGAATTAACGAAAGGAAAGACTACTCTCGTCATCGCACATAGACTTTCTACTGTACAAGAGATGGACAGGATTATTGTATTAAATAATGGAGAAATTGCTGAACAGGGTAGTCATAAAGACCTTATTGAGAAAGGTGGTATTTATGCTGATCTTTGGGAACACCAAACTGGAGGGTTTTTAAAATAATTTATTAACACATCAACACTTTAATCCGATCGGTCAAAAATGTTGATAATAAAAAAATGGAATACAAAAGTGAAACAAAAAAATGTCAGAATTGTAAACAAGATTTTGTTATAGAACAAGAAGACTTTAATTTCTATGAAAAGATAAAAGTTCCTCCGCCGACTTGGTGTTTTGAATGTAGGCAGCAACGTCGTTATGCTTGGCGTAATGAGAGGACTTTATATAGGCGAAACTGCGATTTGTGTGGAAAAAGTACAGTTACCATTTATTCACCAAATAAAGATTTAAAAGTGTATTGTTTAAAATGTTGGTGGGGTGACGGCTGGGATCCAAGTAGTTATGCTCGGGATTTTGATTTTTCAAGAGGATTTTTTGAACAATATCATGAAATGCAAAAGGAAATTCCTCGCATGGCACTTTTAAATAAAAACAGTATAAACTCAGATTACACAAATCATTCTGGAGACAATAGGAATACCTATTTATCCTTCTGTTGTTTTAATACAGAAAACGTTGCTTATTCTACATATGTTATGAAGTCGCAGAATTCTATGGATTGTAGTTATATTTTCGAATCAGGAGAAAGGATATATGAATGTATCGATTCCAGTAAGATATATAATTGTCAATTTGGAGTTTTGTTAGAAAACTGTGTTGAGTGTTTTTATTGTTATGATTGTCATGGATGTAATAATTGCTTTTTATCTTCTAATTTGAGAAATAAAAGTTATGTTTTTAAAAATGAACAATATTCCAGAGAAGCTTATCTTGAAAAAGTGGCTGAATATAAATTAGGATTACATAGTGTGAGAAAATTTTTGCAAAAAGAATTTATAGATTTGATAAAAAATAATTCAATCCACCGATATGTTATCAGTGAACGCAACACTAACTCTACAGGGAACATGCTTTTTAGTAGTAAAAATTCAAAAATTTGTTTTGATGCCACTACATTAGAAAATACAAAGTATGTCTATAGTGCAATTGACCAAAAGGATTCGATGGACGTGTATCACATTGGATTCAAATCAGAGCTATGCTATGAATGTCATGGATGTACACGCGTTTTTAATACTCATTTCTGCCATTTATGTTATGACAATATGAATATCATGTATTGTGATTCTTGTCAAAACTCTCAGAATCTTTTTGGATGTATTTCAATCAAAAAGGGTGAATATATGATACTTAATAAAAAATATGAAAAAAACGAGTATTTTATTATGAAGGAAAAGATAATTGAACACATGAAAAAGACTGGAGAATATGGTGAATTTTTTCCTCCTTCTATCGCACCAGTTTGCTATAACGAGACACAGGGGAATCATTATATGCCAGAGAGTAAAGAAAGCATACTGTCTCGTGGGTGGCTATGGGAAGACAAGGTGCCAGGAATTTTCGGTAAAGAAACAACAAAAACGGAAGATATTCCAGATGACATAAAAGATGTAAATGAAGAAATTCTAAAAGAAGTTTTCAAATGTGAAGAATGTACAAAAAATTATAATCTTACAAAAGATGAGTTAGCTTTTTATAAAAAAGAAAATATTCCGTTGCCACGCTTTTGTCCTGAATGTAGATATAAAAAACGTTTTGCTATTCGTTTACCACGCAAACTCTGGGACAGAACTTGTATGTGTGAAAAAAGTAATCATAGCCATAGTGGAAAATGTGAAATAGAATTCAAAACAAGTTACGATACAGATCGTCCTGAAATAATATACTGCGAGAGTTGTTATAATAAAGAAATATATTAAATTGTAGGAAAATAGATTTTCTGTTAGTATGAAATCATGGATTTAAAGAACATACGAAATTTTTCAATTATTGCTCACATTGATCACGGCAAGAGTACTTTGGCTGATCGAATGCTCGAAATTACTCATACTATTGAAGCACGTAAAATGAGGGCACAATTCCTAGATTCTATGGAACTCGAAAGAGAGCGTGGAATAACGATAAAAATGCAACCCGTACGCATGGAGCATGCTTTAAACGAACAAAATTACGTTTTAAACCTGATTGATACGCCTGGGCACATAGATTTCTCTTATGAAGTTTCGCGTGCTCTTAAAGCAGTAGAGGGCTCTATTTTGCTTGTTGATTCTACTCAAGGAGTTCAGGCTCAGACCTTAACGACGCTTGAAATGGCAAGAGATAGTGGGCTAGTCATAATTCCTGTTTTATCAAAAGTTGATTCACCCCTTGCTCGTGTTGATGAAGTAAAAATGGAAGTGGCAATTTTATTAAACATTGATCCAGATCAGATTTTAGAAGTTTCTGGTAAAACGGGACAAGGGGTAGAGCATTTACTTTCAGAAATTATAAAAAGAATTCCACCACCAAAATATTATAAAGAAGTAAAAGATAGTGCTCAGGCTTTAGTTTTTGATTTTAAATATGACAACCACAGAGGTGTGATAGTTTATGTGCGTGTGTTTGATGGGCATATCAAAAAAGGAGACTCGCTTATATTTTCTGTTTCAGGTGAAAAATTTATTGCACTGGAAGTAGGAATATTTTCTCCAGAAGAAAATCCTAAAAGTTCCATAGGAACAGGTGAAATAGGTTATGTTGTAACTGGAATAAAAAGACCCGGTATTGCATCAGTTGGAGATACTATTACATTCAGCAAGAAGCCCCTAGAAGCATTGCCTGGATATATGAATCCAAAACCAGTAGTCTGGGCTTCTGTTTATCCAGAGGACGCAGATGATTTTCCAGACTTAAAACTTGCCCTTGGCAAGCTTCGCCTGTCTGATTCGGCATTTTCATACGAAGAAGAATCTTCAGGAACTCTCGGCAAGGGTTTCCGTTGTGGATTTTTAGGGATGCTACATTTGGAAATAATCACTGAACGTTTAAAAAGAGAATTTGGACTTCATTTAGTTGTGACTATGCCATCCATAACATATAAAGTAATTCTTAAAAATGGTAAAGAAGAAATGATTTATTCGCCACATTTTTTTCCAGAAGATGGCCAGGTTAATAAAGTTTATGAGCCATGGGTAAAAGTTAAAATAATAACTCCATCTAGTTATTCTAGTGTCCTCATGCCATTTCTTTTTGATCACGAAGCGATAGTTCATACTACAGAAAATTTTGGTGATAATCGCGGGGCTATAAATTTAGAGATGCCACTTCGTGAATTAATGCGTAATTTTTTTGACGACCTGAAGAGTATTACTTCTGGGTATGGTTCTATTTCGTATGAAATAGGAGAATATAAAGCAGCTGATGTTGTGAGACTAGACATATTGATAGCAGATGAACCGATGATGGCATTTTGTCGTGTGGTTTCAAGGAGAAGGGTTGAAGAGGAAGCTCGTAGTCAAGTAGAACGTTTAAAAAATATAATCCCGAGACAACAATTTCCTTTTAAAATTCAAGGTAAAGCACTTGGTAGAATCATAGCATCGGAGGGGGTTTCAGCATTTAGGAAAGATGTGTTGATGCATGGTAGTAAGGTTGTCGGTGGTGGAGATGTAAGTCGCAAAAAGAAACTTCTTGAAAAACAAAAACGTGGAAAAGCCAAAATGAAAGAAAACGCAAAAGTAAATATAACTCAAGATGTCTTCTTGAAGATGATGCGATCTTCTGGAGAAAAATAAAACAGAAACGAACCTTAAATGATAACTTTGTTTATTTTATGCTAAATATCGGCGAATAAAGTAGAATCATGCTTACTATTATCAGTATACACAATACTGACCAAATTATTCGGATCTTCTTTTGGTGTTTTTTGTTAAAAATCATACTATAATACTATCATATCATGAAAAAATTTCAAGAAAAAAAGAGATGGAGAGAAATAGTTCAATCAAAACCAGGATTGATAATAATTGGGATTATTGTGGTTGCTTTTTCTTGGAACGTTTTTGGTTTAATGAATAGAATGCAAGAAACTGCAAAAAATAAGAAAATAGAAGAAGAAAAAATTATAGAATTAAAACAAAGAAAAGATCAGCTTTCTGGTGCTATTTCTAGCTTAAAGACAGAAAAAGGAGTAGAAGAAAATATTCGTGAAAAGTTTGGATTAGCGAAAGACGGGGAAGAAATGATTATTGTAGTAGACGACAAAAACCCAACAAGTGTTACAAAAAATACTGAACCCAACAGACTCTTTTCTTTTTTTAAAAATTTATTTAAACAAAAGTGAAATATATAAAAGTAGTTGCCACGACCGGGTCAAAGAAAGAAAAAATAACAATAAAATCGAACGATCATTTTTTAATATCTGTTAAAGAAAAACCAGAAAGAAATCTAGCAAATAAAAGAATATTAGAATTATTGAGCCTTTTTTTGAAGGTTAAAAAACAGAAAATAAGGATAATAAATGGGCATCATCACCCACACAAGCTTTTAGTTGTAGACGATTAATTATGGTATAATTGTCATATTATGAGTGAAGAAAAATTAAAACAAAAGATAGCAGTTATTGGAGCTGGAGCTGTTGGCTCTACCATTGCTTATTCTTTAATGGTAAAGAATTTAGCATCTGAAATTATATTAATCGATGTAAATAAAGACAAAGAAAAAGGTGAGGTTTTAGACATATCTGATGCATTATCTTTCTCTGAAATTGGTGGAGTTAAGGCTGGTGATTATAAAGACGCAAAAGAAGCTGATATTTTAATTTTAACAGCCGGAATTGCTCAAAAACCAGGAGAAAGTAGGCTGGATTTGGTTACAAAAAATAAAGCGATTGTCAGTTCTGTTTTTAAAGAAATAGGAGAGTTAAAATCAACAGCGATAATTTTAGTGGTTAGTAACCCTGTTGATGTTATGACTTATTTAGCTCAAGAAATTTCTGGTTTGTCTAAAAACCAAGTTTTTGGAACTGGTACAAGTCTAGACTCTGCTAGATTACGCTCAAATTTATCTAAGCGTTTTGACATTGATAGTAAACAAATTGATGGTTTTGTATTAGGCGAACATGGTGATAGTGAATTTGTGGCTTGGAGTACTGTATCTGTCGGTGGTAAACCGATAAGAGAAATACTAAAAGAAGAAGACATGAATAAAATATCTGATGAAGTAAAAAATGAAGTTTATGAAATTATAAAAGAAAAGGGGGCTACTTTTTACGGTATAGCTATGGTTGTGACTGATATAGTAGAAGCATTGATATTTGATCAAAATAAAATTTTACCTGTTACATGTAGACTAGACAATTGGAATGGAGTTAGTGGAGTTTGTCTTGGAGCTACAGCTGTGGTTGGATCGAGTGGAATTATTAAACCTTGGTTGATTGAGTTGAATGATGAAGAAAAAGCCAAGTTTCAAGAGTCAGCAAATAAAATAAAGCAGTATTTATAAGATATTTTTTAAAATATGCAAAAAAAATGGATTAAAAATTTTGATGAATTGGCGATTACGGAGAATCGTAAAATCGCTCTTGAGATTGCGAATGCTGGGTATAATTCAATAAACACAGAGGGGGTAGTACTTGATTCTGTTAAGTTAGAAAATAATATTTTAACTATTTTAGATAAAAGTTTTGATTTATCTAAATTTAAAAATATAAGAGTTGTTGGTTTTGGTAAAGCTTCTTGTGACGGAGCTATTGCACTGGAGAAAGTATTAGGTAAAAAAATTAACGAAGGAGTAGTAGTGGGTCTTCGCAAGGTTACTTGTGAATATATTGAAACATTTGCTGGGACACATCCAAGACCAACAGATGTCAATATTTTGCCTGGTAAAAAAATTTTTGAGATAGTTGAAAAATCAAAAGAAGACGATCTTATCATTGCTATTGTTTCAGGTGGTGGATCTGCATTGCTTTGTTACCCAGAGAGTGAGTGTAATCAAGGCAGAGAACTTTATGATCAATTTATAAAATGTGGCAAGACAACAATAGAAATGAATACAATTAGAAAGCACTTGTCTTTACTAAAAGGGGGTGGTTTGGCTAAAGCGGCTTATCCTGCAACAGTTATCGGGCTTATTTTTTCTGATGTTCCCGGAGATCATTTTGAAGATGTTGCTTCTGGTCCTACATATAAAGATGACTCAACAATAGACGATGTCAAAAGAATAATTAAAGAGAACAATCTAGGCGAGTTTAATTTAATAGAAACTCCAAAAGAAGATAAATATTTTGAAAAAGTACATAATTTCGTTTTGGTTTCAAATAAAACTGCAGTAGAAGCTATGGCTAAAAAATCTGAGGAATTAGGTTTAAAAACAAAGATTGTTTCTACTGAATTATATGATGAAACTGGTGAATCTATTAAAAAAATATTTGATGCTGAGAATTCTTTCGATGGTGAAGTTATATTAGCAGCTGGAGAACCAAATCTTGAAGTAAAGAAAAAAGGTGGTAGCGGAGGGAGAAATCTTTTTATGAGTTTACAAGCCATAAAAATGAACATTGTTTCAGAAAATTCTGTTTTTTTGCCTATTGCATCCGATGGGATGGACAATAGTGATGCAGCTGGGGCTATAGTTGATAAAAATACAATAGAGAATATTAAAAAATTGAATATAGATGTTGATGATTACTTAGACAGGTATGATGCATATCCAGTATTTCAAAAATCCGGTGACATGGTAATAACAGGTCCTACAGGCGCAAATGTTTCCGATCTTATGATTTTATTAACAAAAAAATAATTTTACAAAAATGGAAACAAAAATAAGTAAAATTTTAGCAGAGGAAATAAAAGATTCACGAGGTAATCCGACTCTGTGCGTGACTGTTTGGGTTGGAGAATTTTTTGCTAGTTTTTCTGTCCCGTCTGGGGCAAGCACTGGGGCACACGAAGCTCACGAATTACGAGATGAAGACGGAAAAGGAGTGCAAAATGCTGTTAATAAAGTGAACGATGTTATAGCTAAAGCTTTAATTGGACAAGATGTTTTAAATCAAAAAGAGATAGATAGAATAATGACAGAACTTGATGGCTCTAAAAATAAGGATAAGCTTGGGGGAAACTCTATGATTGGTGTAAGTATAGCTTGTGCAAAAGTAGCTGCAAAAGTGACAAATGTAGAGGTATTTGAACACTTACGTACTCTAAGTGAGATAAGGCCTTCGAGGAAAATTCCCCATCTTTATATGAATTTAATAAATGGAGGGAAACATGCCCAGAATGATCTTGCTTTTCAAGAATATCATGTCGTATCAAACACTGACAATGTAAATGAAGCAGTTGATATTGGTATCAGAATCCAGGAATCCTTAAAGGAAATTATTGAAAGTGATTTAGGAGAAGAATCTATATCAATGGGAGATGAAGGTGGTTATGCTCCAAAAATAAGTGATATAAAAAAACCTCTTATGTATTTAAATGAAGCCATAAAGGAAAATAATCTAGAAGGAAAAGTAAGGCTTGCTTTAGATGTAGCATCTTCATCTTTTTTTAATGATGGAAAGTATAGAATAGACGAGAAAGATGTTTCAAAAGAAGAATTGATGAATCTTTATGATCTTTTAATCAAAGAATTCAATTTAATTTCCATAGAAGATCCATTTGACGAAGAAGATTTTGAAAGCTTTAGAAAATTAAAAGAAAAACACTCTAGCCTCATTGTAGTAGGAGATGATTTGACTGTTACAAATAAAGATATTTTACAGAAAGCTATAGATGAAAACAGTTTGAATGCTATGATAATAAAACCAAATCAAATAGGTACATTATCTGAAACACTTGAAACAATGAGACTTGCCAGAGAACAAGACATAGAGCTTATTGTAAGCCACAGAAGTGGGGAGACCAACGATGATTTTATTGCTGATTTATGTTATGCGTTTTCATGTTATGGTCTTAAATCTGGTTCTCCCTTAAAACCAGAAAGAATGGTAAAATATCAAAGATTAATTAAAATATCAGAAACAATATGAATTCAAAAGCACAGATTATTGCAACAATAGGACCAGCAACAAAGGATAAAAAAATAATTAAAGAAATGATAGAACATCAGATGGATGTCGTTCGTTTGAATTTTTCATGGGGAACTCATGAAGAACATAAAGAATATATAAAAAACATTAGAGAAATGGCAGAAGAAGTTGGAAGAAAAATCCCAATTATTCAAGATTTATCTGGACCGAGAATCCAAGAAAAATCTGGTCATGAATTTAAAAAAGGGTCCACAGAAGTTATCACTGACAAAGATTTAGATGATTTGAAGTTTGGACTAGAACAAGGAGTTGATTATGTCGCTATGTCTTTTGTTGGTAAAGCTGAGGATGTGTCTAATCTACGAGAACAGATGAAAAAATTTGGTAGAATTGTTCCAATTATTTCAAAAATTGAAAGAAAAGTTGCGTTAGAAAATATCGATGAGATTATAAAATTTACTGATGCGGTAATGATAGCGCGAGGAGATTTAGGTAATGAAGTTCCACTTGAGGAAATACCATTTATAGAAAAAGATATAATAACAAAATGTAAAATAGCAAAAAAACCCGTAATAGTAGCTACTCAGATGATGTTTTCTATGATTGAAAATCCACTACCGACACGTGCCGAGGTCACAGACATAGCATATGCTATATTAAATGGAGCGGATGCCGTGATGTTGTCTGATGAAAGTGCAAACGGTAAACATCCATTAGAAGCAGTTGAAATGATGGAGCGGGGTATACTTGAGACAGAAAAACATTTACCATATCCTGACACAATAAATAGTCTTTAGAATAGCGGGATTGGTTTAGTGGTAGAATGCGACCTTCCCAAGGTTGAGACGCGAGTTCGATTCTCGCATCCCGCACATGTTTATGATACAATTGGAAACATTAATAATTAAATTTTAAAAATATTATGAAAAAAGTAACAATATATTCAACACCATCATGTCATTTCTGTCATATGGCGAAAGATTTTTTTAAGGCAAATAATGTAGAATTCACTGATTACAATGTAGCTAGTGATATTGAAAAAAGGAAAGAAATGGTAGAAAAAAGCGGACAGATGGGTGTGCCAGTTATCTTTATAGACAACGAAATGGTAATAGGTTTTGACAAACATACAATAGCAAAAGCGCTAGGTATTATTTGATTTCTTTGTGCCCTCACTCCGAATCGAACGGGGATCTACTCCTTAGGACGGAGCTGTTCTATCCATTGAACTATGAGGGCGTTCTTTTAAACCTATATAATTTAACACAAAAAACCCAATTTTTCAAATTGGTTTTTTTGTTTAATTATGATAAAATACCAGAATGGATCCTGAATCCAAAAAGTTATTACAAGATACTTTTGCACTTGCAGAAGACAATAACAACATGCTCCACAAAATAAGACGTGGACAGAAATGGGCTAATTTTACCCGTATGGTTTACTGGCTTATTATTATAGGAATCAGCGTGGGTGCATTTTACTTTTTACAGCCACAGATAGAGCAGATGCAGAGCTTAATAAAAAGTACAGGAGCAACATTTGATCAATTTAAAAATTTAGTGCCCACTTCTAGATAAAATTTTTTTTAAAATGCCGAGGTAGCTCAGTTGGTAGAGCGCTCCCCTGAAGAGGGATAGGTCCGCAGTTCGATCCTGCGCCTCGGCACCAAAATAAAATGCCTCTCTTGAGGCATTTTATTCGTTATGCTGATTTCACTTTTACATTAGTTCTTTTTTCTTTGTCTATTTTTTCAAGTCGTATAGTTAGAAGCCCATGTTTTTCTATTGCCTCTGTTTCTTCTGGTTCTACTTCTTGAGGCAGGAGGATAGTTCTAGAGAAACTACCCCAATAAAGCTCTTTTGTAAAATAATTTTCTTCATCAATTATTCTAGATTCTTCGCGTTTGCCACGGATGGTCAACATATCACGAGTTATTGTTAATTCGAGGTCTTCTGGTTTTACGCCAGCTATCATAGTTTGTACTACTATCTCTGTGGGGGTTTGATAAACATCGACAGTTAATTCAGCTTCTTCATTTTCTTCTTCCATCCAATTTCCGCCATTTGCGCCCTCACTTTTGACAGTTATTTTTTTTACTTCTTCTTCCTCAGCTTTTACGCCTCCTGTTAATTTTTCAAAAAAACTTCTTTTTTTATTTAACATATTTTTCTTGTCCGCCGATGGCGGGAACATTTATTTATAAAAGTTCATTAACTTTTTCTTAGTTTTTCAAATAATAACAAGTTAATAACAGCGGCGACCCACAAGAAAGCGAATATTTGTAAAATATTGCCTCCGCTATTATTCATTATAAAGAAATTAAAGGTACTATGCAAGACAATAGCAAACAAAAGACCAATAAAAAGGTATATTTTCTTGGCAAATCTACCAAGATAGAACGAAAGACCAAGAGAAATACCTATAATTCCACTTGCAACAGTGTGAAGGAGGGTAGATCCCAGAAATCTAAGCTGGCTAGTCATCAGTCCGACAGTAGTTTGACCCAATGAAAATGGTTTTATTAGGAATAATATATTTTCGAATGCTGCAAAACCTAAGGCGGCAGTGATAAGAAGAATTGCCCAATCTATGGGTTTATTTATAAGATTTGTTTTGTAAAGAATTATCAAAACTGCAAGGTATTTTATTATTTCTTCGACACTAGCCCAGCTGATAACTTGCCAGCTATTAGAGGTTATAATTGTTTGTAAATATTTTTGTATAGGGATAACTAAAAATACGGAAAGCATTCCTAAAACAAAAATTATAGCAAGTAGACTTCTTGGCTCTGGATCAGTTTTGTCTTCTTTTAACCAAAACCAAAGCCAAACAAAAGAGGGAATTATTCCACCCAAGAACGCTAGTCCTAAAATTTTTGGATCAGTACTTAACATGTTTTATCTTGAGTTTCATTGGATGGTCGTGGATATTGGACACGAGCGAAGGACCATTTTTCTACCATTAATAAATTTCCTTTTTTTTCAATAGATTGCCATATTTCTTCGGTAATGAATGGTATAAATGGATGCAATGCAATAAGGAGTGTTTTGAGTTGGGTATAGATTAACACTTTAGCAGAATTAGCATTTCTGTTTTCAAGTATTTTTTTCTTTGAACGTTCTATGGTTATGTCTGCAAAAGTATGCCAAAAATAATGATATAATTTTTCAGCGACGATAGAAAAACGAAACTCTTCCATTTCTTTTGATATTTCTTTTAATAGATATTCTAATTCTTCTTTTGAAGTATTATCTTCTTCGTCTAATATAGATAAGTTTTCAAGATCATGTTGATCTATTTTTTCTAATACAAAGCGTGATACGTTCCATATTTTATTCATGAATTTTCCATAACCACGAATATCATTTTCATTTAACTTTAAATCATTTCCTGGCGTATTGCCGATGATCATCGCCATGCGAAGAGCATCATTTCCGTATTTATCAATTAGAGCCAATGGGTCAATAGCTTTATCTCCTAATGATTTTGACATCTTCTTTCCATCCAGTGTTCGGATCATTCCATGTAAATAAACGTTTTTAAATGGAATTTCTCCTAGCAAATACTGTGACATTAAAATCATGCGGGCAATCCAGAAAAATAAAATATCATGACCTGTTTCTAATGTTGTTGTAGGGTGGTATTTTTTGAGGTCTTCTGTTTTATTTGGCCAGCCGAGGGTTGAAAATGTCCAAAGGCCTGAAGAAAACCAGGTGTCTAGGGTGTCAGGGTCTTGTTCCCAGTCAGTACCTTCGGGTTTATCTATGTCACAATAAATTTCATCTTTACGATACCAGACAGGTATTCTGTGTCCATACCATATTTGACGTGATATACACCAATCGCGAAGGTTTTCAATCCAATTAAAATAAACTTTTTCAAAATGGCTTGGTAATATTTTTATTTTTCCATCACGGACTGGTTCAAGCATTAATTCTTTTAAGCTTTTATTTTCACGATTTGGTATTTTTTTATTTACATCTATAAACCATTGTTTCATTATTTGTGGTTCAATAATTCCACCAGTTCGTTCTGCTGTGGCGACACGATTTATATAATTTTCGTCTATTGAAATAAGCAATCCTTTTGATTTTAATTTTTCTACAATTTTTTCACGAGCGTCGGCGATTTTCATTCCAGTAAATTCATTTGCAATGGGAAGAAGCTTGCCGAACTGGTCAATAATTTGCTCTTTTTCTAGTTTGTATTTTTCAGCTAATTGGAAATCTATGTGTGAGTGCCAAGGAGTTATTGTCATAACTCCTGTGCCGAATTCCATTTCAGCAGCAGGGTCTTTTATTATCGTTGCGGTCATTGGGCCATTGATCCATTCTAGTTCTATTTTCTGGCCATGTTTGTATTTTTCATACCTCTTGTCGTCTGGATGCATTACCACATATTTATCTCCAAATTTTGTTTCAGGACGTGCTGTACCTATCTCAAAGGGTCCATATTTGAAAGTATAAAATTTGCTTTTTCTTTCTTCGTAAACTATTTCATCATCTGAAATAGTAGTTTGACCTTTGGGATCCCAGTTTACAATACGATGTCCACGATAAATAAGACCGTCGTTATACATTTTTTTAAAAGCAGTTTTGACGGCTAAGTTTCTTTTATCATCGAGGGTAAAAGCTTCACGAGACCAGTCGAGCGAAGCTCCCATCTTTTTTGCTTGGCTGACTATTGAATCATGAGAGTCTTGTGCATATTTTTGTACTCTTTCCAAAAATTTTTCTCGCCCCAATTCGTTTTTTCTAATTCCTTCTTTTTCTAAAAGTTTTTCAACTTTTGTCTGAGTGGCGATAGCAGCGTGATCTGTTCCGGGTAGCCATAGAGTATTTTTACCTTTCATTCTTGAATGACGAACCATGATGTCTTCTATTATTAGAGTAAGTGCATGACCAGTGTGTAATATTCCTGTAACATTTGGAGGGGGAAGAACCATAGAAAAAGTTTCTGCGTCAGGTTTTGTAATGCCTTTTTTAATACAAATATCAGGATTGAAAAAACCACTTTCGTCCCAAAGTTTATATATTTTATCTTCAGTTTCTTTTGGATTATATGGTTTCAGGAATTTACTATCCATACCATAATATAATACCATTTTTTATAGCCTTAATCCACCTTCGGCTTTTATTTTTGATGGGCTTACTCCTTTCTTTTCTCTTTCTAAAAACTTTAAATAACCTACCATTCCGATCATTAGGGCATTATCGCCAGAGAGTTTTTTATCTGGGAAATACAAGGTTTGTTTTTTGTTAATAGTTTTTTGCACTTCCTTTTTTAGGTACTTATTGGCTGAAACACCTCCAGCCACGATAACAGTTTTTATATTGTATTTATCTATCGCTTTTTTTGTTTTATAAACTAAGGTTTCAACGACAGCATCTTCAAACTCTCTTGCAATCATTTGTTTTACATTAATATCTTCAAGAATTTTAGGATTTTTTTCTTTTAAATCGCGTATCAAATAAAGTACTGCTGTTTTTAATCCTGAAAAAGAAAAATCAAAGTTTTTACTATACATCATTGGGCGGGGGAGAACAAATTTTTCTCCTCCTTGTTGAGGAGGAGTGCCCTTTAGGGCGAGGTGGTGATTTTTAGAATTACCACCCCCAACCCCCTCCTTAGCAAGGAGGGGAGCTTTATATTTCCTTCCTATCTCAGCTAATTTTGAGATTTCTGGGCCACCAGGATAGGGAAGTTCGAGCATGCGAGCTACTTTATCAAATGCTTCTCCAGCCGCATCATCTAGCGTTTCTCCGATTATTTTATATTTTCCAAAATTGTTTATTAAAACAAGTTCTGTGTGTCCACCGGAAACAAGTAAAGAAAGAGCGGGGAATTTTATTTTTTCAATTTTAAATTCTCCTTTATTTTTTCCAAAAACAGAGAGTACGTGGCCCTCCATATGATTTACTGGAATGATCGGGACATTCCATTTTTTGGCAAGTTCTTTTGCAAAAACTATTCCTGTCCAAAGAGCTGGCTCCAATCCGGGACCACTAGTTACTGCTATCAAATCTATTTGAGCAAGGCCTTGCCATGCAGAGAGTAAGGTTTTTTCTAAAATTATAGGCAGATTTTTTATGTGCTCTCTCTTTGCTAGAGCAGGATATACTCCTCCGTATGGTGCATGGATTTTTATTTGAGAATTTAAATTATTTGCTAAAACCTTAAAAGATGGATTTTTTAATCCACCCTTACATTCCAATATACTTATACCTGTTTCATCACAGGATGTTTCTATGCTTAATATCTTCATGTGTGTCTATTATACCAAGCTCGCACCTATTTTCAAAACAAAGGCTAATTTCACGCGCCACGCGCGTGGTGATTTGAAACTAAATCGTACGCTCGGAGAACGCCCCGCCACCCGCCTCGGACTACCTCGGCGGACACCAGAAACAAAAAATTTTCTTTACATTTTCTGATTTGGCGCGCGGAAGAATTTCTCTTAAATGGAAAAGAAAATTTTGTTTCTGGTGTTCTGCCCTCAAGGTCGCGGGCAGTTGTCGGGGCTAAATTTGGACTCGGAAATGTGAAAACGATTTTTTGGGGATTTGGATTTCACTTTTCCGAGACTGATTTCTGATTTGGGGATTTTGTCCGCCCGCAGGAGGGGTTTGGGGAGGAATGCGGGCGGGCTTTTGATTTGGTCGAGCTAGACAAAAAATCAGATTCAATTTTACTTTATTTTAAATACGTTATATACTTACTTTACAACTTAATAG
>JBAXPX010000015.1:0-22599 GCA_037132055.1 bacterium | reverse complement strand
GTTGATAAGTGTATAAGTCGTTTTTAGTGTTGTGTTGTTTGAATGTTTTTTGTTTAATTTTTTTATTAACATGTGATAATTTATTTATTACTCAGCATAATTTTTTTTCACTTTTATTTTTTATGTTTTTTATTATTTATTTTCAACATATTATTTATTGATAATCATTCATATTTAAACACCTTATCAACAACTATTTAAACAGGACACGTATTTGTTCAAGCTCTTGCATTAGTTGTGAATCGTTTTTTAAGTCTTCTTTTATTTTTAAATAAGAGTGTATTACTGTCGTGTGGTCCTTTCCTCCCAGTTTTTGTCCTATTAAAGGATAAGAAACATTAAAATCTTCTCTTAATAAATACATAACAACTTGTCTGGCTTTTACTATTTCTTTTCTTCTTGTTTTTTCATAAACGGCTGATTCCTCTAAATTATAATATTCACTTATAGTTTTTACTACATCTTTTATGGCAACGTTTTTCTTTGGTCTTATGCTATTTTTTAATAGATTTTTTACTTCAGACAATGAAAGTTCTTTGTTTTTAAGGCGATAGTGACACACTATGGTGTTTAGACATCCCTCGAGCTCCCGGATATTTCCCCTTATAACAGAAGCAATATATTCAACAATTTCTTGGCTTAGGTCTAAGTTTTGTTCTTGTAGTTTTACTTTTAAAATTGCTAATCGAGACTCGTATTCTGGTTCTGAAACGTCAACTATCATTCCAGCCGCGAAGCGCGATTTTAAACGATCAGCTAGCTCTGGGATATAGTTTGGGTGTTTGTCTGAAGAAAAGATTATCTGTTTGTTGTTTTCATAGAAAGTGTTAAAAGTATGAAAAAGTTCTTCTTGGATTTTTTCCATTTTCCCAATAAATTGTATATCATCAATGATTAATAAATCATATTTTCTATATTTTTCCTTAAAAGAATTAGCTTTATTGTTTTGTAGTGAATTTATAAAGTCTGTGGCAAATTTCTCTAGTGTTATATAGTTCACTTTTTTATTTGGATACTTTTCTTTTATAGAGTTCCCTACTGCTTGTATTAGGTGTGTTTTACCCAAACCAGTCCCACCATAAACAAAGAAAGGATTATATTTTGTACCAGGATTTTCTATTATTGCTTGAGAAGCAGCATAAGCTAATTCATTAAAAGAACCCACAATAAATGAGTTGAAACGATATCTAGGATTTAAATTATCTTCTGGATTTATATATAAATCTGCAAGTGGAAGCTCTTTGTTTATGTAAACCTCGTTTGTTTTTAGTGATTCTTGTTTACTTGCTTCGATTTTAGTTATTATATACTCAACAGCACGCATGTTTTCATATGCGTCAGCTATCGTTTTGGTTATAAGTTTATGGTATTTGTTTTTTAGCCAATCACGAACAAATTCGTTTGGGACACCCACATAAACAATACCCGTATCTTCTTTTAAAATACAAGTATTTTTAAACCAAGTACTAAAATTTGCTTTTGAAACATTGGCTTCTATCTCTAGTAAACAGTCTCTCCAAAGTTGTTTTGTGTCCATGCACGAAATTATACTATATTAATGAAAACAAAGAGAAACATAAGTCTTATTAACCATGTTGATAAACTGTTGATAAATTTTTTATTTTTTTTGACTTAACCATAAAATTGAGATATACTGTCCCCATGTCACAAACATATCAACCTAAAAAGAGAAAAAGAGCAAAAACCCATGGATTTTTAGTTAGGTCAAAGACCAAAAACGGCAAAAAGGTTTTAGCCAGAAGAAGAAAAAAAGGACGAGCCAAGCTAGCAGTCTAGTTTTTTGTCTATTTATTTATAGATCTGATATGTTTCCTAAAAAAAACAGAGCCGACAAAAAGGCAATAGAAAAGGTCTTTAAAAAAGGTACTTTTGTTGGTTGTGGTGTTTTAGGTCTTAAATATTTAATAGAAGATAAATCAATTCCACTAAGAATTTCTTTTGTTGTACCTAAAACAGTTGAAAAAAAGGCTGTTAGAAGGAATTTTCTAAAAAGAAAAGGGTATATTGTTTTAAAAAAGCATTGGAATAAAATCCCAGAGGGATTTTTAGGGGTGTTTTTGTTTAATAAGAACCAAAAAACCGAGAAATTATCAGGGAAAATAGAAGAAGACATAAAAAACATTTTAAATAAAATATGAAATACATTTTAATAAAAATTATCTCTTTTTATCAGAAATACCTTTCTTTTTTGAAAAAACCAAGCTGTGTTTTTTACCCATCTTGTTCAGAATACACAAAAGAATCCATACGCAAACATGGTGTTGTTGAGGGTCTTTATATGGGTGTTGGGCGCATACTTCGTTGTCACCCCTGGCAAAAGAACCATATCGATTTAGTTAAATAGCCTTGTTTTATAAGACTTTTTTAAAAAACCAATTTAAAAGTTGGTTTTTTTCTTGTTTTAATATAAGATTAAAGAATGATTGGAAATATTTGGGATATTGTTTTATATAAACCACTTTTGAACGCACTGGCTTTTTTGGTTTCAGTAGTTCCGTGGGGAGATGTAGGCCTTGCTGTTATTATTCTTACTTTATTTGTCAAAACAATACTCTTCCCTCTTTCTCAGCGGTCTATTGAAAGCCAAGCAAAGATGAACTCTCTTGCTCCAGAACTTAAAAAAATTAAAGACAGTGGTGCAAGCAAAGAAGAACAAGCAAAACAAACATTTGAATTATATAAAAAACACAAAACAAACCCTTTTTCTGGATGTCTTTTGGTTTTAGTTCAAATTCCTATAATTTTTGCCCTTTATTATGTTTTTTATAAAGGTTTAAATTTTGATAGCAATAATTTATATTCATTTGTTCGTGTTCCGGAAAACATAAATATGAATTTTCTTGGGCTCCTTGATTTGGGTGGAAAAAGTATCTTTTTAGCAGTGTTGGCTGGTATTTCACAGTTTTTCCAGGCTTATTTTATGCCAAAACCAGCTGCTGGTACAGCAGAAAAAGGCTCTTTTCAGGAAAATTTCACGAAAAGCATGCAAACACAAATGAAATACGTGTTCCCTTTTATTGTTGCATTTATTGCATATAGTGTTTCTGGGGCTATCGCCTTATATTGGATTGTAAGTAATATGTTTGCAATAGGACAACAACTTTATGCAAAAAAGAAAGAATCTTTAAGTCCTGTGGTAAAATAATTTTTTATGAACAAAAACGAAATGCAAAGTTTAATAAAAGAATTGATTGAAAAAACTACAATACCAGTAAAGGAGGTTGTGGTTTTAGAAGATGAATCGAAAACGACCTGTTTCTCAGTAGAGGTTACTGAGCCACATTTTTTTATCGGACGCGGAGGAGAGGCTCTTTTTGCACTAAACCACATTTTTCGCAAGATAGTTGAGGCCAAAAGAGCCCCAGACAGTGAAGAAGAAATTAATATTATGGTTGATATTAATGGTTTTCAAAAGAAAAGGATAGAAAACTTACATGCGACAGCACACATGATGGCAGAACGTGCTAGATATTTTAAATCAAGCATAGAAGTTGATCCAATGCCGGCATTTGAAAGAAGAATAATACATGAATTTTTATCTGAAGAGACCGATTTAAAAACAGAGTCTACTGGAGAAGGCATGTCTCGCAGGGTTGTCATAAAATACACTGGGGCTATTTAAAAAACAAGTAAACCTATTTAAGATCAAGTTCCCAGAGGGAATAATTACTCTTGTTTATAAAAAATAAATAGTTTTCATTTTCATCTATTGATAGTTTTATACCATCTATCTCTTCTCCACCCGGCATAGATGATGGATCTACAAACACGCTTGCATTTCCGGTGGTTGTGTCTATTTTCCAAATTTCATCGCTAAAAGAAACTTCTCCTTGATACCAACTGTCTGGATAATTATCACCACCCAAAAACCTAGGAACTGCACAATATACAAAAGTGCTTGTGCTGTTCCACACACACTTTTCTGGCATAGTTTTTATGCTTGTAGACAAGGACTCTCTTTTTTCTATATTGTAAATCTTTATAGATAAATTATTGTCACTATAAAGTACTAATTTTCCACTAGGACTTGTTAGCGTGGTGAGTCCGTTTATATTGCTTAAGATTTTAGTAAAATCTTTTTTATTTGGATCAATAGAATACATATAACCGGGAACATTACTAGACGGCTTGGTAGTAAGGGTAATTATTTTGTTGTTTGGCCACATACTTAACCATTCTGTGAAAGGAGAAGAGAACACTTGAATCTTTTTGTCTCCTAAATAACCAGAAGTTATGCCAACTACACTATTACTAATATTTAATAAATAAAATATTTTTTGTGTGTCATAAGAAAAACTCAAATCCGAAATATTTTCTGGTAAAAAAGAACCACTTATCTCATTATTTTCTAGTATGTCTCCACCCAAGATTTCTTTTGGTAGTGAACCGACAAAGGTCTCGATTGTTTTATCATCGTCTTTTAAATATCTCATAACAACAGACTGGCCACTATTACCAAATGATGCCTCATAAACTTGTGGTATAACCGTATTGGTAATTTTACGTTCATCTATTTTGTCTGCAAAGGTTTGATAAATATTCCCAGTTGCTTTTTCTACATATCTTACAGCAGGAGCGAATTCAGTTTGTGGTGGTGTAGGCTTTGTTTTGGGTTTTGTAGTTGGTTCTGTTGTTTGTGTTGGGTCTTCTACAGCAGGAGGTGTTACTGTTGGGACGTCTTTAAATCTTTCTTTCATAAAAATTCCATAACCAGCTATTTGTAGATTAGAAACTTTTTTTATTTTATTTATTGATGTTTCTTGTGTAATAGGAGGGACATATCCAGATATATCAACTGGATTTTCTACGGGAGTTGGAGTTACGGTTTTACTTTTTCCAAGTGGAAAAAACTCTGAGACAAAATTTATGCCACCCATGTCTGGTTGTTTGTTTGTTGCTTGTTTATAAGAAGAAAAAGAGAACAGAATAACTGCGGTTATGATTATGAGGACTATTATTAATAATATAAGATTTCTTTTTGACATAAAATGTTTTAGCTACCAGTGTCGGACCAATGCCATGGCTCGCTGGCTAAATTTTTAAAACCAAAATTACCAGCATTCTGCCTTAGCCAAGCAAGACAACTCGTGCCAGCAATTGGAGCTCCGTTACAATTAAAATCAACAGCTTTTCCTGATTCATGTTTTGAACGTCCAGGTCTTGCTGTGGGTGGATGACAAGCGCTTGGTGGCGATGTTGGATTTGGACATCCATGTTGATTTCTAAGTGCTGTTTGTTGGGCAAGTGTTCTTGAGCCAGAACCGGAAAGAATAAAATTTTTAAGCTTAGCGGCTGCTAGAAGTTTGGTTAAATTATTAGAAATAGACTTACATACATTTATTGTACTTGGTTGCCCTTGTGTACTAACGTTTGTGTATCCTTCGGTGCAAGTTTTTGTTGGGCCTGTGATTTGAGCAGTTTCTGTCCAAGGGGCAGTTTCTGTTTCCGGGTCTATTGTTATCTCTACTTGAGGTAGTTGTTGGTCTAGGCAAAGATTTAGGAGATTTGGGTTTACTGTGTATAAAAGAAGATAAGAGCCAAGAGCGATCAAAAGACCCAAAATAGCATTTGTTATAGTTCCCCTTCCTGCTTCTTTGCCAGAAGGCAGGCTACTTGCCATATATTCTAATCCACCTTTTACGATCATTATCATTGCCAAGACTGCGCCGATTCCAATAAGAATCTTTATTAATATGTTCATGTATTTTCCGAAAGCGCATGGATTTTTGGCTGGGTCAGATTCAAAGTTTTCCATCAAGCCCCCACTCCCGTCTGGTATTGGGGCGAGGAGTACATAATTTGTGTCTGTCGACGTGCCGCCTGGTGGTGTGTTGCCACCCAGTGGAATGTCTGCTGGTGCATAGGGCTTAACGACATATTCTTTACATGCTTCAAACAAGGTTGTGTCAGGAACTTTTGTCTTTTCTACTTCCCACCCTTGTTCACACTTTGTTTTATCTTCGTATCTATCTGATACTATGAAATAATACTTTTCAGTAGATTTGTATTTACCAATAAAATACCAACCCTTACCAACAGCTAAGTCCTCTTTTAAAACAAAACTGCCAGTGCCATACACTGTATTTGTGTAATAATCGTAAAGTTTCCAGGAATATATTCCTGCGTTTGGTCCAGCTGGATTAAAGTCACCCCAACTTGCCATATCTGTTTTTCCAATTCTACTATTATCTTTTGTTTTATTAACTATATATAAAGAGTCAACTAATTTTAAATCGTTACCAGCAACCTTATGAGGCTCCCCGTCCACTGTCGCAGTAAAAACAATGGCGTCTATTGGTGGTTGGGTTGAAGGCGCAGAAACTTTATACGTTAGGCTAAAATTAAAAGGTCCAAGCTGTGAAACACTGTTGTTGGTAGGAGAAATTATTTTTATAACCTCTACGTCTCCGGCATTTATCTTTTGAAGTGATGGAAATAAAAAAATAAAAAATAAAACAAAGCACAATAATAGTATTTTTGATATTATGGTTTTTTTCTTAAAAATTGACATTTAAGTTTCCTTCCACGCTCTGAAAGAGTGTTTTAATGTTATTAATAACAACTTTTATGTTTGAATTTCCAGATTTACCATCTTCTGGTTTAATAGCTAGAAGGTTTTTCTGTGCAGGTGTTTGTGTTTGTTCCCCATTAATTGACCAATTAAAAGTTAGATTGGTTGAATTTATATCTTTACTTGAGAAAAAATATGGCTCAGCGACAATGGCTATTCCTCCCTGCCCTATTCTAAACTCATTGCCAAGTGCCTTTTCCCATTTTGTGCCGAGTGCTGGATCTTTTTCGTAAAAAATTATTTTTGGATTATTTGTTTTTATTATTGTTGTCCCGGAGCCAATGTTTTTACCAAACAAGTCCGACACAATGACATCGACAACATTGTTTTTATCTAAAAAGCTTTGTTTAAATGTAAAAAAATCTTTTCCATAACCAGAAGAGTTTTGTTTTGCTGTGTCGTCTAATTTCCAATTATAAATAAAACCAGCTAAATTGCGCGTGTTTGGGATGGCGACTACTTTAAAGTTACTTTCTGGTGCCCCGAGCTTTTTACCTTTATAAAAAGCGGGCACATAAGAATCATATGCTTCATAAAGCATGTCTATGTCTGTCGGGGTTATCACCATCTGTTTATTTAGAACGGCCCCACTCATTGTTTCTATTTTTACTTCAAGGGTTGTTTTGGAATTAGAATTTCCTACAGTAAAAGAAAAAGTTTTTTTACCTATTCCTTCCAGTGACAGATTTCCGTCAAGTATCCAAGAGATTTTTGAACTATTTAAGTCAGTTGTGTATGTGGAAACAGTCGCTGTGACATTGCTGTTTGCGTTAGGATATGCTGGGTTTATTGAAAGAGCGATATCTCCTCCTTGTAGTTGAGCGTTTACTATAGAAGCTCCTAGAAAGAAAACAAGAGCAGAAAGAATAATTAACCCTCTTTTTATCATGATAATTATTATATCATGATTTAGGCCATTTCAGAATTCTCAATCTCTTCCTTGTTTTGTTTTATGGATAACAACTGTGATGGGTCGGATGTGATAATTTGGTCTTCAGTATATGAAGCGATTATCTTTATTGCAACGTGTTTTAACCCTGCAAAAAAGATGCCTTCCCCCACCCCAGACTCTAAGAGTAAGTATTTTTCTTCGTCTGTAAGATTAAATGTCTTTTGGAGTATGTCTATTGTCGTTGGTGATTGTTTTAATAGGAGTTGGATAGAAGAGTTGGTTATAATAGGCACTCCATAAGGAGATTTCATGAAGTCTGCTGCGTCTTGTGTGATGGTCGAAAGTCCTAAATAGTATTTTCTACCTCGCTTTGCCATAGAATATAAGAACGATGCGGTATCTTCTGATTTCATCATCCACCAAGCTTCATCGACGACAAGAAGCCTCTTCTTTAAATTTTTACGAATAGCAGTCCAAATATGGTGCATAACTATATACATTGCTATTGGTTTCAATTCGTCTTCCATATCACGCACAGAAAAAACAACGAATTTTTTATTTATATCCACATTTGAAGGTCTGTTTAAAAAAGTTGACCAGGAACCTTTTGTATATTTTACAAGTCTTTGCAGTATGGATTCACTTCCCTCCATTCCACCTAACACCATTTCAAAGTCAGAAAGAAGAGGAGGTTCAATATTTGAAAAGTCTGATTCGGGGGTTATGTCTTTGATCGCATATGTTTCAGAAATAGCTCTGTCTACGATTGAATCTTCTCCTGGGGTAAGCCCACCCAACATCAGTCTAAAGAGTCCCACCAAGTTTATAATGTTTGATCGTAGTACATCTTCATTTGTTTCATCTTCGCGTGGTATCGGTAAATCAAAAGGATTTATGTGGTGATCAGAAGACAAGGATATATTAAAATATCTACCACCCACAGATTCTGCGAGGTATTCGTATTCCCTTTCTGGGTCTATAACTATAATATCAACATCGAACATGAGGGACCTCAGGATTTCTAGTTTTGTAGCATATGATTTACCAGAACCAGATTTTGCAAAAGTTACAGAATTGTAGTTTTCTAATGAAAATCTATCAAAAATAACCAAACTAGAATTGTGTCTATTTACCCCATATAGTATTCCTTTGTCTGAAGTTAGATCGAAAGAAACAAAAGGAAAGATACTTGAAAGTGGTTCAGAGTTTAGTTTTTGATGAATACCTAAAATATCATCCCCTATGGGTATAATACTCTTAAAACCATCATCTTGTTGGAAGAGAGCTGGCTTTATATAAATTAATTTTGATTCTAATATTGATTTAATTTCGTTTTCAACCTTGAACAACTCAAGGTCATTGTCTGCATAAACTGTTATGTAAATACCCACGTCGAACATTTTTTCTTGTGCCTGTATTAGGTTGTTTCTGAGTTCTTCGAGGTCTTGGTATGCAGTATCAAGCATTGGATCACGTACCATTCCTTTTGCTTCTCTAGAATTTATTTGGCTTTGAACTTCAGCCACTTTTTTCTGAAATTGTCTTAGTGCAAGTGAAGTGTCTATCGGATGAATAAAAATTGAAACATCAAAAACTTTATCCAAATTTATTATTGGAGAGAACCAATTGTCTGATAAATATCTAGGGTATGAAATAATAAAAAAGGTGCGGGCAATTTTGTCTCCCAGGTTTAAAGATTTCGGCTCTATTTTAAGAGCAGATGGAGCTATGATGTCTTGAAGTTCTAGTTTTGCTGATTCATATATCTCTTCTGGCATCACAGCTAAAACAGAAGCTCTTGGCCCAGCGTCTTTTATGTTTTCTTCGTTTTTCTTTTTTCCTAACAATGAATCAAGTATTGACATAAATTTAAGTTTTTATTTTTCAAGCTCTATCTTCCCTTCTAATTCTCCAGGGTTAAATACTTTGTAAAATACTTCTACGACTTCTTCTGTGCCGAGCTGAACAGATTTTATCCCACAACGAGAGAGTCCTTGTTGTATTACACTCACCCTTTGTTCTAATTGAGATCTTTTTTCTTCAAAATCTATTTGTTCCGCAGCCTTTCTTTGCTCTCTTGTTTTTTTTGAAAATATTCCCTTTAAGATATCAGAATCTGATTTTAAGCTAGTATGAGTATATGGAACCACGACAAAAAAACTTTTTGTCATTATACTTACTGATTCAGTAAAGTTTTTTATAAATTCTATATATTCTCTAGTTTGTAATTTTAATAATGGTTCGTTCTGCGCTTTCATTCTATTTTCTAAAAGCAATAAATATGGTCTGATGTCGAGTCTTCTTGATTGTATTGATATTTGCACAGAAAAGTCTAGTGTGTTCAAAAAACTTTGAAATTGTATTATTGTTGCTCTTTGTTCATCATTTGATTTTAAAGATAAATTTACCGAGCTAGCTAGAACGACAGAACGCAACCCTCCGTCTTTCAAAACAACAACACCATCACGGATCTCCTTGATTGGTACAAACTCTTGAGTTGTTTTTGCTTTTGAAATCATTTAATTTTTTAACTTTCCTTTTCTTCTTTTTTAAAAGACAAAACATCTAAACTCCAAGCCAAATCGCGCAACTTGCTTCCGGTTAACCTAGGATTGATGTGATTTATTGTAGGTGTTTGAGTTTGGGAAATATTTTTCTGTTGTTCTTTTTTGCTTGCTTTGATTGTCTTTCTTTTCCATATAAAAAGTTTATCTTGTACCAAGTATTTTAATCCAGATTCGATCAAATTAATAAAAGGCTTTCCATTTGGATGATAAAAAGTTAAAGCAAGAGAAAGCCCTGCAATGGCGAGGATTGGTATTGCGCCAAGCAACAAGCCCAATACTTTATATAAAACAAAACACAAACCAGCTCCACCAGCTAAATACACGAACTCCCTAAAAGTAAATGGGCCAAAGATTTTGTCTTCTATGTCTAAAAATTGTGGAACTTTGAATTGCATATAATATTATTCCGGCTTTACCCTATATGGATCGTCTTTTATTGAATAAGAAGGCGAAACAGATGCTGTTTCTGAGGAAACTGGTTTTATTGTACCCTCAAGTGGTATTTTAACATTTTGATCGGAAGATGTCCCAGTTTTTTCTTGGTTTTTTGAAAGATTGTTTAGAGAATATTCGGTTTTTGTTGTGGGAGCCTGAAAAGAGCCAGAGAGTTTTTGAAAAGAAATGGATTCCATTATTTTTTTATTCTGCCTTTCTTTTTCGAGACTTAAATCTTTTGTTTTGTCTTCTGGCTCGTTGTTGTTTTCAATGATTGTTTCTTCGAGTGGAGTTCTTTTTTCTTCTTTAGACTCAGCGTCTTCCTTTTTTCGCAAAGATACTAGTTTTTCTCTAATGTCCTTTAATATTTTATTATTTATTTCCATTACTATTTCCCTGTTCTTTTCGTCTGGCAACCCCATACTTCCCTTTAAGGACTCTTCAAATTTATCTGGATGTGTATAACCCAACATCACCATATGTGTTTCGAGAGAGAGTTGTCCTAATTGTTCTATGTTTAACCCATGCATTTGTCCTATTGCTGTGACCTTCTCGTCTACTTTGGCAGCCATGATTGCCCACCTGAGGTCTTCGGGCAAACTAGCGAATTTTTTTTGTATTTCTTCTAATGTTATCTCCATATATTTAATTATAAACTAATAATACTTATTTGTGTGTATCTTTGGTGGATTTGTGGGCAGACATTTTGTCTAGTTTTTCTAGTAGATCAAGATATTCTTTTGGTAAATCTGCTTCTCTTAGTTTTTGTATTATCTTTTCTTCTACAAGCATTTCGTTGAGTTCTGTATTTATTGCGGAGATGCTGATAGAGTCTACTTGATCTTTCTTTGACAGCTCTTTTTTCTCTTTTTCTAGTCTTGCTTTTTCTTTTTCAATTTCGAGGAGTCTGTCTTTTATTATTTTTATATTGTCTTGGACTTCTACGATTTCCATTACGATTAATCGTTTTTTCTCTTCTGGGTTTTCATAATTTAATTCTTCCCCTTCTTGTTGTGTTTTTGGGGCTGATTTTATGGAATATAGAGGATAGGCAGAAGAGGAGACACTTTCCGTTTTTGCTTTATAGGAAGCAATAATATTTGAAACAGCTAGTTTTAATTTTTTCGTTGGCTTTTCCGCTGTCTTTTCTTCTTTAGGTTCTTCTTTCTTTTTCTCTTCGGTTTTTATTGTCGTTGTAGGAGCTTCTACTGTGGCTGGTTTTATTGCTTCAGTTTTTACCAAAGGAATGTCGATAGGTTTTATTTTAACCGGAGGGATGACAGATAGAGGGATTTCTTGTGGGGTTTTCCCTGGTTCTAGTTCTAGTGGTGGTGGAGTAGGGATTTTTATTTCTTTCTTTTCCTTTGTTTCTGTTTGTGGTTTTTCTATGTGGGGAGGTGTAGGAATTTTTTCTACAGGGCTTTCTTCCTTTTTTGTTTCTAGGGGGATTGCATCTATTTTAGGCAAGTTTTCAAAGGCTATTTTCATAACCTCTTCGTTTTCTCTTGTTTCTACTTTCTCTTCTTCTTTTTTAACTGGGATAATTTCTGTTTTTTCTACTATTTCATTACCAAAAGCAAGTGGCGTTATTTCTATGCCAGCAGATTTTAATATTGCAGTGTTGTTCTTGTCTTCCTGGGTTGGGACAGGTGGAGTAGTTGGTTTTTGTCTTTCAGAGTTAGGTATCGATTGAGCATAAATGGACTCGTGTGGTGTTTCTTCTTGTGCTTTCTCTGTTTTTATTTCTGTTGGTGTTTTCTCTATGGCCGGTGTTTCTGTTTTTATTTCCTCTTCTGAAATAAGAGGTGTTATTTCTATGCCAGCAGATTTTAATATCGCGGTATTTTGTTTTTCCTCAACGGATATTTGTTTTGTTTCTACACTTACCACAGGGCTTTCTTCCGGTTTTTCTAGTAGGGTTGATTCTTGTATAAATGATTCTACTTCCTCTGTTGCTCTTGGTTTTTCGGCGAGATCTATCAATTCATCCCTGATGTCTTTTAGGATTTGTTCATTTACATCCCTGACTATTCCCTTTATAGACTCTAGTGGTATTTGATTTATATCCTTCAGAGATTCTTCGAATTGATCTGGATGAATAAAACCAAACATCATTATGTGTGTTTTTAGTAACAACTCAGATATTTGTCTTATATTAAGGCCGTGTTCTCGGCCGATAGTGTTTACTTTTTTGTCTACACCAGCAACGATTATAGCCAACCTTAAATTTTCAGGTAGACTATCAAATTTTTTTTGTATTTCTTCTAATGTTATTTCCTGCATTTGGTTTTTTAAAAACAAAACAAACTATATGAAACAGTTATCCATGTTTTTCGCTTGATGGTGCGGGGGATGCTGGTGATGAAGGAGGAGGTGGTGAGTGTGGTGCAGCGTTCTTTGCTGTGAAATTTTGCATTTCAGCTGTTGAGTAGGCCTGCTTTGCTCTTTCTATTTTACTGTCATATGATTCTTCTGTGTTTTTTATCTTTCCTTCAATAGAAAATGCCATTTCTAATTCTGCTTTTTCTTTGAACGCTTGAATTAATTCATTTGTTAGGTTTGTTTTTTCAGTAGGAGTGTTGTGTAGTTGCATGTTTAAATCATCTTTTTTACCAAGCAACTCTTTTTCTTTTTTGTTTAACTCTTCAATACTGGTGTTTAGTTCATTTATGCGGCCCATGTCTTGAACGGGTTTTAGGCGATTCTCTGTGCGTTCTCTCTCAAGATCCCCTCTTCTTGTCTTTGTTTGTTTTATTTCTTCATCTGCTTGTTTGATTGTTTCACTAATACGCCTTGTACTATTTCCTAGATTTTTTATTTTTTCTTGGGTTTCTCTTATTTTTTCTTCGAAATCCATTTTTTGTTTCATCATGTCGTCTGAGTTGAACTTTCTTTCCCCAGAAGAACCAGGGGTGCCAAATTTTTGTAGCAACTTAGCCAATTGGCTGTTGAGCTCTCTCATTTCTTTTGCTTTTTGTTCTTCTATTTTTGATTGTCTTTCTTTTGTTTCCTCGATTCTTCTCATCCTGTCGTTTTCCGCTTTTTGTTCTTTACTCATTTCTGATCTAGCCTTACGTTCTCCTGCTTCATCAGAGAGATACTTGCCTCCACCGCTAACAGCACCGAGGGCCATACCACCTGCCACATATGCTGCTCCGCCCACAACTCCACCCAAAGCCCCTCCACTCAAAACAGCAGCACTGCCTCCGATCGCCAATTTAACATTGCGGACTCTTTCCTCCATAATTTTAGTTCTTATTGTTTCTTCTTTTGGTGGTTCCTTTCCAAAGTGTTTCTCAAATTCTGATAGTGCACCATTTTTTTCTGCTATTGCTCTATTTTCACTATATTCATTTGTTGCCTTTGCAAGTTCGGCTGCTAGTGTCTCTTCATTTATTGATGTTTTATTTGCTATTGTGTAAGACAAAGAGTGTAGAAGGCCAGTTTTCCCAATATTGTCTATGTATTTGTTCATTCTGTCGTTGTTTAGCTCTCTTGCTGATTTATATAATTCTGGTTTAGTGTGTGTTTTGTCGAACTCTTGTTCGGTCATTCCGTTCTTCATTGCTTCTTCTTTTTCTGCTAAATATTTAGCAATCTCTTTTAGAGACCATTCCATAACCTCTTTGTCTGACATTGTTGTTTTGTACATCTCTGCTTCCTTCTTTATCTTGGTGGCCTTTCTGTCTTGCATTCCCTTAAATCCTCCTTCTTTAGAACCCAACCCTACTAGTTTTGATGATTGGAAATTCATTCCGCTTACGTTTCCAAGCCCTTTGCCCAACCCTGTTTTCCTAACATCAAACGATGCTTTTGTTCCATAATTTAAAGTTTTCAATCCTTGCCTTGCAAAGAAGCCCCTCATTCCCTTCTTTTCTGCTGCGCCTATTAATTTTTGTCCCATTCCGCTACCCAACAATTTTGCTGCAGTACCTCCTATCGCAGCGCCTCCAACGAAAGCAGTTGCACCAGCGGCTGCACCAAGTGCAAATCCACCAATCATTTTTGCTCCTTTTATTACCATAGCCCCTATTTTACCAGCATATGTT
The DNA here is from genome assembly GCA_037132055.1 of bacterium. Classification (GTDB taxonomy): domain Bacteria; phylum Patescibacteriota; class Minisyncoccia; order Phycocordibacterales; family UBA9973; genus UBA9973. The sequence continues at coordinate 8,064 of JBAXPX010000015.1, read as the reverse complement.
GTCGCTAGTTTTTTCGCCTGTAGAAGCAATACTATAATAATTGCAAAAGGGATGGATCCTTTGATTAGAGTGTCTAACCACCCATTTGCGATCTGCATGTCGGTGCCAACCCCAGGTAAAGCTTTTGTAAACATCAAGATTATATAAAGGAAAAAAATAAATATTGGAGCAAGAAATGCGTTTTTAAGTAAATCATTCCACCATTCATCGTGTCCCATCTCCGGAATCTTAAACGGGAGAGCATATGACGCGAAGGCGATTGGTGAAAAAATCATTGAAATCCAAAGAGAAACAACACGACTAACAAAGAGTAAAGCCACAGATAAAAAAACATAAATCATAAAACCAAGTACTACAATAGAAAACAACGTAACAAAAACAAAAACACCAACATTGTTTGCGATGCCATTAGGTATGGTAGCAAGAATTACTTTTGGATCCATTGCTTTTTCTGCTAGAGATACGCTAATAGATTTTTGACCACCAGGCTCAACCACTTCCCCGTTTTTACCAATTGGTTTTATGTTGTTATAAAAAATTTTTGCTAGAATATTTGAACCATCAATGACGACTTGGGTTGTAAATAAGCTAAAGTTCATGAGAAGAGCGACAATAATAACGTAACCGACAAGTTTTTTATTGTTAGATACATTTAACCCTAAGACAGTTTTTATTGCCACATACAACAATGCTATAATAAAAAAAATGTTTGAAATGTCCCTGACGGCGGCCCACCCCTTTTGTATAAAGCTTGCGGTATAAGAATTACTGTTTGTGGAGTAATATACAAAGAAATCAAGTATTTGTGCGGCGTAAGAAGTGAGTATTGAAACAGGGGTCCAAATTATGTAATAGATAGTTAAAGCAATACAGTTTGTAAACCAAGTACCAGGCCACAGGTTACAACCTATGCTTATATCTTCTGGGTTTGCAGTAAATTCTGAACTGGTGGTATATTCTGGTTTTGGTGGATCTCCTGCTGGCTGTGCATTTGCCGTGCTTGTTCCAAAGGTTATAATTGCTTTTTTTTCGATTATTTTTAAACCAGCACTAACAGGCAACATGAAAATGCCTATCATGACCACTGATATTAAAATTTTTGATAAAAGTTTATTCATCTGATTAAAACAGCAAACAAAAACTTAAAAAACTTTCTCTCACTACTTTCTGAAATAATATTCATATCCATAAATGTTTCGTAGTGCAGGTGTCATTTTTTGGATATTTACTATTTTGGAATCGTAGTATTCATATATTGTCATTATCCCACCCGAAAGGTCTAATTGATATGCAGCTATGTCTGGAGTGCTTACGCGTATCTCTTTGCCACTGTCGCTCACATAGCCAAATATTCTTGCAAATATGTCTGCCAAGTACCAAGCGAAAGCTTGTGGATCAGTTCCCTCTACATATCCATATATTTTTGCTAGTTGTGTATTTGCGACTATTTGTCTTGCAAGAACTGTTTCGATACCTTCACGATAGTGAACCACAGCGTCTATTGGTGGTGTCGCTGTCTGTCCGATAACTAAATTTCCATTACCATTTCCACCACTTCCGTTTCCGTTACCACCGCCATTTCCATTGCCGCCTCCGTTTCCATTCCCCCCTCCTCCACCTGGCGCAGTACAGTTAGGATATACTCCAGTCCAACCAGTTGGGCAATTTCCACTTCCTCCACCTGGCGCAGTACAGTTAGGATATACTCCAGTCCAACCAGTTGGGCAATTTCCACTTCCTCCACCTGGCGCAGTACAATTCGGATATACTCCCGTCCAGCCGGCAGGACATTCTCCGCTTGCGCCACCCGTTAGATTTACGACAATGCCATTCCATTCTCCACAGTTGTTGTCCTCGTACGATTCAGCGATGACTCCCGTATCCACAGAAGATCTTTTATCAGCACAGGCGTGTACATAATATGTACCGATAGATGGAAAAGTATATGTTTGTATTGTCACAGCAGATCCTTTGCCTGGAAGTGCATACATAAATACGGCAGGCAGGTCTATGATATTTCCATCAGCAAGTGCTTCTTGTGTTTTAAAGAAATTATTTAAAATTGGTAACATGGAAAGAGAATTCCCGTTGTTGTTTGTTTCTGGTTTTACGAGAGATATTTGAAAGAAATTATAAAAATCAATCAAAGTAGAACCATCTCCTTGGTTTTTTATTAATGCCATCAGTGTGGTTGGTGCATTTACCATTGCATAAGACGGAGTTACTCTGCCAGCAATAAGGTCTGGGTGTCCGTCTCCCGTGCCACCTGGAGGATTTACCCCACCAGTCCCATTACAATTTGGATCATCAATATTTATACAGGGATCTATATATCCTCCCCCACCACCTATTACTCCAGGGATGATGCCACTCTCGTCTTGAGTTTTGAAGGTCAATATTTCTCCTTCGACTGTCTGTGTCCCAGGAATATTTTTAATCACTGCTCGGAATTCATAATTTGTATTTGATGATAATCCAGACAAACGAAAATTTATATCTCCACTTTCTCCTGCATAATGATTCGTTTCATAAGCAGTACTCCAAGGATTTTCTCTGCTCTGAGTTCCCACTTTTCTATATTCAAAATATGTTTTTGATTGAACACCAGAAGTATATCTTCCGTTTAAATAAGCAGCAGAAGGACTTGCTACGAGTGCTCCTCTTGTTTCTATCAGAAGTTCTTCCGTCCCTGGTGATGTATCAAAGAAATGCACTGCGCCATAACTTATTTCATTACTATTTGATCCAACAGTACAAAAATAATACCTCGTAGCAGGATCTAGTTTTGATATTTTTGAATTAAATATCATAGAAACATTATTGTTGCCCATGTCTTTTTCAAAAGTTGATTTCATGTCAGAACCATAAATGTCATTACAAAAAACGGGAGGAATTTCTAATGTTGAATATCTGAAATATCCGGAAGTTCTAACTCCGTCTGGATTTAATGAACCATTTAGCACAGCTTCGGTGTCCGTAATGCCAGATGCTTGTCCGGTCAGAGTGTCTGAAATACTAAAAACAGAATTTGGTATCAACAAAAATGTTGTTAAAGTTAGTGCGACTATTATTTTTTTAAAATATTTTCTAATCATTTTTTAATAAACCTTCAATTTCTTTTCGAAAGTATCTCTAAATAATCCTGATCGTGGCCCACCTTCATACTGTAGCAAATCACTTACGTGTATGTAGTTTGGCCCACCAATTCCACCCTCGCAGTCACTTATTGTGTTTTTAGAATAGCCTTTGTTGACATAAAATTTACATAGGTCAATCGCATTTGTTCGTTCTTGGGTATAAGGCCACCAAGATGAATCCATAAATGATCTATAAGCACCGTAGAAAAGAAAACCCTTATTTCCGTTTGCACTTGGGTTGTCTGGATATTTGTATAAAATTGGCAAAGGATAATCGGGCCTATTTTGCATACTCGGGCTTATTTGTTTAGGTATTGGTGAATTATCTGGATTAGCGGCCCATCTTTCGAGTTCCTTTTCACAACCATTTGTCCCTATTAGTAATTCTTTGTATACGTAATCTTTTTCTGTAATTATTTCTTTCAACAAACTGTCTGCGGAAGCTATGTCATCTCCTGAAACCATATCAGCCGAGATTCTACCGAATGAAGTTGTATATGGTTGTAAAAGGCCGTCATATTCTTCTTGGTTTATTGCTTCGTTTGCTAAATCATTATTTAATGTATCAACTTTTGTTTTTATGTTTGTTAATAGTTCCGTTAAACTTTTTATTGAGTTTATTTTAGATTCGTTAGCTTTTATTATTTCTTTAAAGCCATCGATTTTATCAAACTCACTTATTGCTGTTTTTGTAACATTTGGGAGAACTTCTGGTATATAAATATTGTTAATTGCATTTACATATTCATCAAAAGTTCTTTCTAAAATACCACTTAATAGGTCGTATGATTGATATAACTCTTTACCATCACCATTTTTACTTACGCCAATATGTGTGAAATCTTCTAAGATTGGCTGATAGATATTTCTATTTAGACATTCTGTTATTGTTGTTTGACCACCACAATTAGATTGTCCTGTGCCGGCTAATTTTGCCCATCCGTCTATTTCTGCTGGGCTGCTTGCAATGCCAAAAATACCTAGAAGGACATATAACCCGGCTCCAAAAGAATTTTGACCAATCCCAGTCATGTCTGAAATTTGTAAAAAATCCATACCAGTAGTATTTGGTATTTTATTTAAAGCGCTGTCTAAATTATCTTGTGCTTCTTGTTCCCACCCTGGGTGTGGGCCCGGAATACAATAGTCGAGTTGGTAGATGGTTGGTATTAATCCATAGTTTCCTGTGAAGCCTTGTTTTGGTGTACCGTCAAGATTTTTTGGTGTATTTTCTGGAGTGATTGGTACGGTGGACAGTAGTTCTTTGTTTTGTTCTGTGAGTTTATCTACGTAAATTCTTTGTTCGTCTATCAATGCTTGACTGAGGTCGGTACGAATATTAAAACCAAGATTTTGAGAAAGCCATCTACTGTTTGCGATTTGGAACGAAGGGAAATCTTTTTCTATTTGACGTTTTTGGCTTATGTTGAATTCATCTGTGCCTGAGTTTGTGATAGTCGTGTCTACATTCATATCTGCTAACCCATCGTTTTGCAACGAAGAAGTAAATCTTTTCAAGACAGCATCCAATACGGCAGCGACAGCGTCGTTTAATGTTTCCACATTCAAAAGAGCATTGTCTTTTTTCTGAACGGTGCTGACTAATTCTTCGGCGATTAGTTTGCCTGGAGTTACATATTCCCACTTGTTGCACTTCGTTCCTTTCGGGTCTTTAGCAAGATATTGTAGATTTTGGTCTCTTGTAACTCCTTTTGGGTCTGCGCATCTTTCACTCCCCAAGAAACCACTTCCTTGCTGAAGTGAGCTCTGTGCAAGTTGTGCTGTGGATTGCACTGTCCCCTCGAGGCGTCTTTGTAATTCATTTGATGCCATTAAATTAAAACCAAGTGGATTGTTCTGAGGATATTGAGTCATAGCATCCCATGCTCCCCAGCCCCCCATAGAGAAATCTAAGTTGAAAGTCTGAGCGCTAAATTCTGGAGTTTGTTTTTGGATTAATGTGTTCAAGGAATATTGTGCGTTGTCTGCAAAGCTTTTTTGATAACTCTTTGCGACGCCTTGCGTAAAATCTTTTGCAAATGGATATAAGTCAGCATTTTCTATTTCTAAACCAAAACCAAGAATTTCTGCCCTGGCTATGTCTTCGAAAAATTTGCTTGGATTTTGTACAAACAAAGGGCCTCCATCATTCCCTGTTTGGATCCACTCTATCGTGCTTAGTGTGATTTCATCTATTAGGATTTTGGCAACAGCTTTTCCTATTGCATTTAAACAATTTTGATTTTGGTCTTGATTTTCAACTGCGGTCTTTGTCTTGTCTGTTTTATCTATTATCGTGTCTACTTTTTGTAAAGTTTTGTCGAGCTTTTTGTTTGCATTTTTGTCAGTGACATTTATCGAGTCTGACATGATGCCTAACTCAGAAACTAGATCGTTTAGATTTCCATAGTCTTTCAGTGCGGGGCCCGTATTGCTACTTTTAGTAAATAGTTTTTTTATTCCCCCAAACAAACCACTTACTCCAGAATTTATTACCTTTTTGCATCCCGGAAGTTTTGTTATGACCGGAGCTAGATCTTGGATATATCCAGAGATAGAAGAGCTGGTAGTTTGAGCTTGAGCCACGTTGACCAAATTTGTAAATGGCAGTAGTAAAACACTCACAACTGTAAATGAGCACACAAATATTCGAAAAGATTTTTTGAATCCCATTTATTGGTTAATTATACCATTTACTGATAAAAATGTTTCTAAATTTCCTACTGATGTGATTAAATCTTGGCTATATTTTTCATACTGAGAGAGTCCAGAGAGACCAACGATTGGATCGTCTGTTATTTTGATCATATCTTTGACAGAAATACCTGTATTGTTTGAACTATTTATTATTTGAATGTGATAGGTTTTTAAACTTTCTGGTACAGGGAGTACGGTCATTTTTTGCGCATATTCTTGATAAGCAGTAGCTATTGTGTTTAATTTATCTACGGAATCTTTGTTTGTGACACCCGTTCCAGCCATACCCCCTATGATTTCAAGCTCATCCCCTATGCCTTGTGCTTTATATTTTTCAAAAAGGTTTGCTGCTTTTACATAATAATCTTCTTGATCTTGAGTTAGGTCACCTTTTGCTATTTTTATATCTGCTTCGGTGTATTTGTCTATCATGGTTGGATTGATGATGTTTTGTCCCAATGCATTTGATACGTTGTTTATTGTTTCTGCACTCACATCTCCGTTTTGTTTCATTGCTGCTATTGAAGCAAAAAATTGTCTTGCGAATTTTGCTGTTTCATTATTTTCGTTTGTCGTATTTGTGGCAGGGTCTTCAGGGTTTGCTACTTTTAATTCTTTTCTTTTGTTTTCTACGTAAGTTTTATCTGGAATATTGTCAAAAGTTGCTGCTTTGTTTGGGTCTGTACCCCAAAGGGCTTCTTCCCAATCAAGGACACCATCTCCGTCTGAGTCTTTTTTTATAAGCTCATTCACTGTCAGATTTTGGGTCTGCAGAGTACCATTTTTTGACGACAAAAAGTTGGTTTTACTTGAAAAAAGAAGATAAACAACGAGAAATACGATTCCCAAAACAGCGAATCCTATTATTAAACGAATAAATTTTTCACTAGGCAGATATTTTTTCATTTTTTAATAAATTAACGTCCTCCTCCAGATGCTCCGAAAAGCGTGATTTTACTCAACGTTACTGTTTGCGTGGTTGGTGGATATCCTTGGTAAATGCAGGTTACCGTGGAAGCGCTACTTGTGTATTTTCCCATTATTAAATTCCCACTTGCGACTGTGCCAGTTTTCGCAGTGGTTCCAGATGGGATTACATAACTAGTCGGTCCTTTATATGATCGGATGGTTATACTCGAACCAGGGACGTTGCATTTGTAGTTTGCGCTTTCTAAACTTTGTATTTCAGTAGCTTTTGTGTTTATTATTCTCCCAGCAAATAGTTGGCTAGCACCAGAATACGCATTAACTATCTCAAATGAAAATAAAATAATTAGCATCACTAATCCGACTCTCGTGAATATTTTGAGCATTCTTTATTATATCATTTTATATATAAATAAAAAACAAATTTTACGTGTTTTTAGCTAGAAAAATCCAATCCGAAAGCGTTAATTCTTCTGCTCTTTTGTTGCCAAGCATTTTTTCACAAATTTTTTTTGTTTTTTCATCAAATTTTAGAGTTTTTTTGAGATTTGAGATGAGGATTTTACGTTTATGAGCAAAACCAGCATGAATTATTTTCCAAAACTTGTTTTCGTCTACATTGTTTTCCTCAAACATTTTTCTGGAGATGTTTTTTATTGCGATTACAGCAGAATCTACCTTGGGTTCCGGGGAAAAATATCTTGATGGAACTTTTGTTATTAATTTTGGTTCACCATATGCTTTTATTGATATTGATAGAATGCTTTCTTTGCCATCACGAGCCATGATTCTCTTTGCTACTTCGTGTTGGACCATCAGCACCATCATCGATGGTTGATTTTTTTCTGTCAAAAATTTTTTTAATATTGCGCCAGTGATGTTGTATGGGATATTTGCGATTATTTTGTAATCTAGAAAGAAAGAGAAAGTATTCTCGGACTCACCACGAAAATTTTCTGCTGAAAATTTCCTCTGTCCGGCGCCGTCGCGCCTCCCAAGGGTTCGCTCGAGAACACTTTCTCTTTCTTTTGATTTATTTATATCGAATTCCAAAATATCATCTTCTACGAGAATCAATTTTTTTTCAGTGATTTCTTTTTTAAATCTTTCTTGTAGCAGAATAAAAAGATTTTTATCTTTTTCAACCGCAATAACGCACCCCGCACTTTCCAAAAGTTTTTCAGTCAGAGCTCCCTTCCCTGGCCCAATCTCTAAGACAATATCTTCTTTTGATATTTCTCCGGTCCCAACAATTTTTTTTATTACTGTAGTTGATTTAAGAAAATTTTGACCTAAAGATTTT
>JBAXPX010000014.1:0-23814 GCA_037132055.1 bacterium | reverse complement strand
ATAAAAAGATTATTTTTAATGCTTAAATTATATCATATAAAACACCAGTTTTGATCTTCATGAAGATTTCACTATTTAGTGCTATCATAAAAGCATGAAAATATTAGTTGTTGAGGATAATAAAAAATTAGCAGAAAATTTAAAACAGGGCATTATGCAGGAAGGATATGCTGTCGATGTGATAGAAGATGGACTTTCTGCCTCACGTAGAATATTGATCAATCGTGACGAATATGACCTTGTGATTCTTGATAGGATGCTTCCAGGCAAGGATGGTGTGTCTATTTGCACAGAATGGCGAGAGAGTGGGGTAGTTATACCAGTATTGATGCTTACAGCGTTGAATACTACTGATGATAAGGTTATAGGGCTTGACGCAGGAGCTGATGATTATCTAGCGAAACCTTTTGCTTTCAAAGAACTTCTTGCTCGCATTCATGCTCTACTACGACGTCCAAAACAGTCTTTTCCTGATATACTTAATCATAAAGATATCAGCATAAATACAGCGACAAGGATTGTAACTTTTAAGAATAAGCCGATTTCGCTTACACTGAAAGAATTTATGGTACTCGAATATTTGATGCGTAATACTAATAAAGTAGTTACAAGAGACGAACTTTATTCGCATGCATGGGACTTTGCAGACTCCTCGTTTAGCAACACTGTCGATGTTCATATAAAGAATTTAAGAAAAAAAATTCATGACAATGCAAAAATTATACAAACGATTCGTGGGGTTGGTTACAAAATGGAAGATAAGTCCTAAGGAAGACGAGTTTTTTATAGCACGACTTAGACTTACTTTTTATTATTTTATTACCGCTCTGATTATTTTGGGGGGTTCTAGTCTTGTTTTATATAATACTATTCTTTCCAACCTAACACGGTCCATATTAGAAGGCGGTTTTGATCAAGGTATTTCTCAAATTATTATAGATAATGCACAAGATATATTACTAAACCGCTTTCTTACTATAAACGCTATTATAATATTTTTTATTATTATAATAGGCTTTTTGCTTACTCATAAAACTCTTGAACCAATAAAACTTAATATGCAAAAACAAAAGAGGTTTATCGCTGATGCTTCTCATGAGCTTCGTACTCCTACCGCTGTTGTTATTTCCGGGCTTGAGGTGGCCTTGAGTAACAAAAAATTAGATTTTACAGGAGCTAAAAAAACACTAGAAAATACTTTAGATGAAATGAGAGAATTTTCAAAACTCAGCAATAATTTACTCGATATATCAAAATATGATATGCCGATAAAGACGAAATATGAACCGATTTATATTGATGAATTAGTAAAAACTATAGTAGAAAAAAATAAAAACTTGGCTTATGCAAAAAACATAAAAATTGAAACAGAAATAGAATTTAAGGCAAAGATTTTTGGCAATGGAATAGAATTGAGTCGAGTGTTTTTTAATATTTTAGATAATGCCATAAAACACACCCCGACAGGTGGTTTAATATTAGTGTCAGATAAAATTGTTTCTAGTAAATATGTTTTAACTATCAGTGATAATGGTGTTGGAATAAAAGAAGATATTATAGAAAAAATATTCGATCCATTTTTCCGAGGTGATACATCTAGGAGCACAGAAGGTGCAGGGCTTGGACTTACCCTATCAAAGAAAATAGTTGAAAATCACAAAGGTATGATTTCTATAAAAAGCCAAGTAAATAAAGGTACGAATGTGATAATTTCTTTACCTATATCTTCATAATGAATTCATTTAATAAATGTAGTATAAGTTTATACACTAAAAGGTCACAGTGTATAACATTATAAACTTATTAATATTAATTTATTTTCTATGAAATACAAAAAACAAATCGCGACTGGGGCATTAGCACTTTCTTTGTTGGTTGGTGGATCGTCAGTTTTTGCGGCGACTCCACAGGATTTAGGGATTAAAAATTCACAACCAACATATCAAAAGCAGAACAAGAATATTAAAAATGTAAAGATTAAAAAAAGTAACAATACAGTCGGAACTATCGCATCTATAAATAATACAGGGTTTATAATTGATGTGAAAAATATCAAGTTAAAGACAACGTCATCTATTGACGTGAAAACAGATACTTCAACCACGTACACAAAAGATGGAATCAAGGCCACTGCTTCTGATTTGGCCATAGGGCAAAAAGTAATTGTAATTGGAAGTTTCGACAAAACAACAAATACAATAACCGCTAAAAAAGTAAAGATAGTAACAAAAACTATTGGGATTAATAAAAACAAAAAAACAACCAGTTAATTTTACTGTTTTTATTTAGCAGATATGTATTAAAACAAAAAATCAACGGGTAGTATTCGTTGATTTTTTGTTTGACAAAACATGAATTGTTTTGTAATGTTTTGTTGAAAGTACTTAAAATAAATAACAACCCAATATAACATAAGGAGAAATTAAGATGAAAAAAATGAAGTTTTTAGCGGAAATACAGCTTGGAGGATTCAAGACTGTTGAAGAATTAAGCAAATCCTTGGAAAAAATAAAAATGGATCGTATTGTGACCAGCTTTATCCCCAAAGTGACAATTTGCGAGAGCCAGGAAAAGATTTATTTATTTACTGTATCTGCCACGAGCCTTGGTTTTGTGGATGATTTTGTAAAATATAAAGACATCTACACAGAGGCAAAAAAACTTGGGCTCGGAGAGTGTTCTCTCAAAACTAGTTTTTTGTTTCATTTGCAACACAACCAACAAAAAGGGGAAACAATGATTATTCCCACAGACATGCATGCTGGGGATGAATGTAGCAGGGCCTTGAATGTTATGTGTGATGAAAATGGTAAATCTATAAAAAATGAACTGATCAATACTTATCGCTACTATAGTAGCTCTCAATTGTTCATTTTCTGTAAAGATGATCCTTTGGATCCCACATAAAAGATTTTATGTTTTTGTTTTTCTATACCCTTGCTTTTGCGAGGGTATTTTTATTTAGAGTTGTTTTAAGTGCGGTTGAAAAATAAGTGAAAATAAACTAATATAAAACACGTAGGTAATTACGAAATTTTGCTGTTATAGCTGTTTTGGTAGGTAATTACGAAAGTTTGCCGTTGTAGCTCAGTTGGTAGAGCACGATATTGGTAATATCGAGGCCATCGGTTCAATCCCGATCAACGGCTCAGGTTTTGTTCCTTTTGCCATCCTAGCTCAGTTGGTAGAGCACGTCTTTCGTAAAGACGGGGTCCCGAGTTCGATCCTCGGGGATGGCTCATGGAAGAATTAAGTGAAATAGATAAAAAAATAAAAGAGTTAGAAAAACAAATGATTGGTTTTGATTTTTGGTCTGACAAAATAAAAGCTCAAGCTGTACTCAAAGAACTTGCAGAACTCAAAGATAAAAAAGAAGGTTTTGGAAAATATGATAAAGGCAATGCTATTATTACCATAATATCTGGAGCTGGAGGCGACGATGCTGAAGATTTTTCTGCGATGCTTTTAAATATGTACATAAAGTATGCAAATAAAATGAATTGGGAAATTTCTTTTATTCACGAACACAAAAACGATCATGGTGGATACAGAAATGTGTCTTTTGAATTAATTGGAAAAAATTCATATGGATTACTTAAAAACGAATCAGGAGTACACCGACTAGTGAGGATTTCTCCATTCAATGCAAAAAAGTTGAGACACACTTCATTCTCTTTAGTTGAGGTTTTACCGAAGTTTTCTAAATTAGAGGAAAAAGACTTTATAATTCCGGAAGCTGATCTAAAAATTGAATTTTCGCGAGCTGGGGGACCAGGAGGGCAAAATGTAAACAAAAGAGAAACAGCAGTTAGAATAGTACACATTTCGACTGGTATAGCAGTGCATGCATCAGGAGAACGTTCACAGGAACAAAATCGTGAGAGAGCCCTTTCCATGCTTTATGCCAAAATTTTTAAAAAAGCAGAAGAAGAAAAGAAAACGATCGAAGAAAGTATGAAAAAAAGTTCTGGAAAAGAGATAGAATGGGGAAGCCAAGTACGTTCCTACGTGCTTCATCCATACAAAATGGTCAAAGATCATCGTACTGATGCAGAAACTTCAGACACAGAAGGAGTATTGTCCGGGGACTTGGATCTTTTTATTGAAGCAGAGAAGAATTTGTGATAAGATGGGTAGGTGATTTATTTCAATAATGTTTCAAAAGTCTATAATAAGAATTCTTTAGCGCTCGATGATGTTACTTTTACGGTTACAGCTGGGGAGTTCGTCTCTGTCGTTGGGCATTCTGGGGCAGGAAAGACAACTTTAGTAAAAATGATACTCGCAGATGATATTCCGACTAGTGGCACTGTGTTTTTTGAGTCTCTTAACGTAAATAAGCTAAAAAGCAATGATTTGACTAGATTGAGGCGTCGTATTGGAGTTGTATTCCAAGATTTTAAATTACTTTCAAATAAAACTGCATATGAAAACATAGCTTTTGCCATGGAAGCTGCTGGTAAAACCAACCAAGAGATAGCAAGCGATGTTCCACATGTCCTTGAGTTAGTAGATCTGGCTGAAAAAATACATCATTTTCCAAGTCAAATGTCTGGTGGTGAACAGCAAAGGCTTTCAATCGCTCGTGCTATCATAAATCAACCAGAAGTTATCATCGCCGATGAACCAACGGGGAATCTAGACCCAGTAAACACATACGAAATAATTCAAATTTTAAAGAAAATAAATGATTTAGGTACAACAGTTATTTTAACTACACACAATCGTGGCATTGTCGAATCTATCGGCAAAAGAGTGATAACCATGGAAAAAGGCAAGATTGTCAGGGATGACAAAGATGGTAAATATATTATATAATCAAACAATATGACTAGATTCAGGAGAATTTTAAGAGCAGGGATTTTAAATTTTAGAAGAAGTGGGCTTATTTCCTGGGCTTCTGTCTTGGTGGTCACCATAACTTTATCAGTCATAACGATGATAATTTTATTACAGGCAATACTTCATTTTTCATTAAATCAAATAAAAGACAAAGTTGATGTTACTATTTATTTTACAGTTGGTGCTTCAGAAGAAAAAATAGTTGCCTTGAAGAATTCAATAGAAAAATTACCAGAAGTTGCAAATGTTTCTTATACAAGTTCCGAAGAAGCTCTAAAACTTTTCCGTGATCGTCATTCAAGCGATTATCCTACGATTCAAGCTCTAGACGAGATAGGGACTAATCCACTAGGGGGGTATTTAAATATAAAAGCAAAAGAAGTATCTCAATATGAAAATATTTCAAACTTTTTAAAATCAGATGATGCGTTAGTGCTTGGTTCTTCATCAATAATAGACAAAATAAATTACAATCAGAATAAATTAGTTATTGATCGCTTGAATTCTATGATATCTGGTGCCCAAAAATTTGGATTTTTATTAACTCTTGTTTTGATAATAATTTCAATAATAATAACTTTTAACACCATAAGGCTTGCTATATTTATTTCAAAAGAAGAGATAGGTGTCATGCGCTTGGTAGGAGCTTCTAAAATGCGTGTACGCGGTCCGTTTATGATTGAGGGGGCTATTTATGGGGTAGTAGCTACTATTATAACCCTTATTTTGTTTTGGCCAGCTACGGCATGGCTTGGGAACAACATGACTGGCTTTTTAGGTTTAAATGTATATGATTATTTTAAATCAAACCTTTTTCAGATTTTCATAATTATTTTATTATCAGGTGTATTTTTAGGAATGATTTCCAGTTTTCTCGCAGTCAGGAGATATTTGGATAAATAATTTTTTACTAATTAAATGAATAAAAAGCAAACAAAATATATTTTTGTGGTTGGGGGAGTTATTTCTGGAGTAGGGAAAGGAATAACCTCATCTTCACTTGGGCTTATTTTGAAAAATCGTGGACTGGTTGTAACCTCTATTAAGATTGATCCTTATATAAATATTGATGCTGGGACAATGAATCCGACAGAACATGGTGAAGTTTTCGTACTTGCAGATGGAGATGAGACGGACCAAGACATGGGTAATTATGAAAGATTTTTAGATATTAAATTAACTAAAATAAATTATATGACAACTGGACGAGTGTACCAGTCTGTCATAGAGAGAGAACGTAATTTGGAATATAAAGGAAAGTGTGTGGAAGTCGTTCCGCATATTCCCCTTGAGGTTATTCATCGTATAAAAGAAGCAGGACGTAAGGCAGGTGCAGATGTTGTGATCATAGAGATTGGTGGAACTGTTGGTGAATATCAAAACATGCTCTTTTTAGAAGCAGCTAGAATGTTAAAAATAGAATTTCCGAAAGATGTTATTTTTGTTATGGTTTCTTATCTGCCAACTCCTTCCAAGATTGGAGAGATGAAAACAAAACCAACACAACACGCGGTAAGGACGCTTAATGCTTCAGGCATTCAACCAGATTTCTTGATTGCTCGAGGTGCTACTTGTCTCGACCAGAAAAGAAAAGAAAAAATTGCAATGTTTTGTAATATTCTTCCAAATAGAATTATTTCAGCCCCAGACGTAGAAAGTATTTATGATATACCAATTAATTTTGAGAAAGAAAAATTATCTGATAAACTTTGTGCATTACTTGAAACTTCGTGCAAAAAAGAAGACGCAAAGGCTTGGCATGCTTGGAAAACATTCGCCAAACATTCACACAACAGCAAAGAAACAGTTAAAATAGCAATGATTGGAAAATATTTTGAAACTGGAGATTTTATTTTGTCTGATTCGTATTTATCTGTAATTGAGGCAATAAAGTATTCTGCTTTTGCGAAAAATAAAAAAGCGATGATTTCTTGGGTAAATTCTGAAGATTTTGAAAAGAATCCATCTAAACTAAAAGAATTAAAAAAGTATGATGGAATAGTTGTCCCAGGGGGGTTTGGATCAAGGGGAGTAGAGGGGCTTATTTCTTCTGTTAAATATGCTCGTGAAAACAAGATTCCATATTTTGGACTTTGTTATGGGATGCAAATGATGGTGATAGAATATGCCAGAAATGTTTTAGGACTAAAAGATGCAAATACTAGAGAAATAAATCCAAATTCCAAAAATTTAGTGATTGATATTATGGAATCTCAAAAAGAATTGTTAAAAAATAATATATATGGTGGGAGCATGCGCTTGGGAGAATATAAGGCAATAATTCGCGCTGATACTATTGCAAGTAAATCTTATAATTTATCACAAAAAGCAGACAAGAAAGAAATATTGGAACGACACAGACATCGCTATGAAGTAAATCCGGCCTATGTTGGTGATTTAGAATCAAAAGGGCTTGTTTTTTCGGGACGTTCTCCAGATGGACACCTAATGGAAATTGCCGAACTTCCACAAAACAAGCATCCATTCTTCTTGGGTACCCAATTCCACCCAGAATTTTTAGCTCATCCACTTAATCCACATCCTCTTTTCACTGCTTTTATAAAAGCTTGTATAACTAACAAAAAGTAATACATTTAGCAAGGCCTTGCCTTGCTAAATGTTGAAGATTTTTTGGATGAAATTAAGAAATAAGTATTTTACTGGCTAGCCACGCAGTCTTTGTAGGCAGGATTATTTTGGTCACCTTCAGTTATAAATGCAGTGTTTCCTTTATTCCAAAAAACTATAGATTCGTCGGTGTTTGCATAACGAGCACCAGATGCAGATATGGCTTGTGGTAGATATAATGCCCCTAAAGAATTTGTCTCAATGTGGACAAAATTTTTATAAAAAGTTGCTTCGATAGATTTTTTATCAGCGCAAACAAATTTGGCTTTAGCTATTTGCCACCCGATGATTGCTCCTCTTTCTGTTTTTTTGCCGATTAAAATCCCAGTAAAAAATACAGTCACAAATAATATTATCGCTATAATTTGCGAAAACTTTGTTACTTTATTCCATATTATTTTCATATATTGCAATTATATCAAACAAGGGGAAAAATACGAGCTGCGGGTCAGGGACTCGAACCCCAATATCATCCTCCAGAGGGATGTGTCCTACCATTAGACGAACCCGCAATACCATTACACAATAATACAAAAGCTTGTTTTTATCAAATTGTAGTATAATTAAGTGTATATTATTAACCTTTTTAAAAATATATGGACAAAAACAAAATTTGGTTTCGAAGAAAATTATATGGTTGGGGTTGGACACCTTGTACTTGGGAAGGTTGGCTAGTGATACTTCTATGGGTAATATTTTTTGCATTGGCAATGTCTAATATGGACCACGAATGGTTAAAAAATCTTTTATTTATTTTTCTTTCGGTAGCGATACTTATTTTGATTTGTTATAAAAAAGGTGAAAAACCAAAGTGGCAGTGGGGAGAAAGGAAAGAAGATTTATCTGACAAAAAAGATATTGGCAACAATCTGCAATAGATTTTTGTGATATAATACCTTATTATAAAAATAAGTAAAATTATATGAAATTAGCAATAATTATAAATCTTTTAATTATAGCTCTTGTTGTGGTAGGTTTGTTTTGGTTTTTTAGGAGCTCTGGTGCACAAAAACAAGTATTAAATTTTCAGAGTCAAACTTTTAGAATATTATGAAAACGATAAATAGCAGAAAAACTAAATATGACATTGAAGATGTCTTTTTGGAAAGATATTCACCTAGGGCGATGTCCGGAGAAGTTGTCAAAAAAGAAGAATTAATGACATTATTTGAAGCAGCGCGCTGGGCACCTTCTGCCTCTAATAATCAACCATGGAGGTTTTTATATGCAACATCTGATACAGTAGATTTCAATTTATTTTTATCTTTTTTGTTGGAGGGGAATCAAACTTGGTGTAAAAGGGCTGGAGCATTACTGATAGGTCTTTCCAAAAGAACATCTGATGACGGAAAACTGAACCCTACTCCTTCGTTAGACACGGGAGCTGCATGGGAGAATTTAGCATTGCAAGGCACAAAAATGAATTTAGTTATTCATCCAATGGCTGGTTATGATGCTCCCTTACTTAGGAAAGAATTGAACATATCTGATGACTACAATATTGAGCTCATGATAGCAGTAGGTAAACATGGGAAGATTGAGGATTTACCAGAATATCTAAGGGAACGAGAAAAACCAAGTGATAGGAAAAAATTGGGGGATATTGTATTTGAAGGTAAAGAAGGAGCAAAAAAACTTTAGATTTGTTATACTGATGCATAATGGAAAAAGAAGCCGTACCGAGAATAAAAAAAATACTTAAACGTATTTCTTTTTGGTTTTTAGTGAGTTTAATATTTTTGTTAGTTTTTATGTTTCTTCTTGGAATAGGATTTTTTGATGCTAAAAATATTTCTTATAACAGGGAAAATTGGATAAATAATATTAATAGTGAAAAAGAAAAATTGCCACCCATTCCAATTATTCCTCCATTAGACAAAGCGGATTATGATTTGAGACTAAAAAAACTAGCAAATATTAAAGAAAATACAGCTCCACCTCTAAACGAAAATGATATAAAAAATAGTATAAATAACCCCCCAGATTCTAAAGTAAAACCACAAGAGCAAGTTGTCATAGAGCCAAGTCTTTGGCCAGTAAATGCTGTATATCCAAATGCCGGAGCGATATTACCATTTAAAAGAGTTGTCGCTTATTATGGAAATTTATATTCTACAAAAATGGGAGTTTTGGGAGAATATCCGGAAAATGAAATGTTGGAAAGATTGATGATAGAAGTGAAAAAATGGACTGATGCAGATCCGGAAACTCCAGTAATACCAGCACTTCATTATATTGCAGTTGTGGCACAAGGAAGTGCTGGCAAAGACGGAAAATACAGAGCTCGTATGCCGGACAGTGAAATAGACAAAGTAATAAAAATAGCAGAAAAAGTAAATGGAATTGTTTTTCTTGATTTACAAGTAGGTTTCAGTGATTTACAAACTGAAATACCTTTACTTGAAAAATATTTTAAAATGCCACAGGTACATTTAGGAATTGATCCAGAATTTTCTATGAAGACAGGAGTAAGGCCTGGAAAAATAGTAGGAACGTTTGATGCGGCAGACATAAATTACGCTGCAGATTATTTGGCAAAAATTGTTAGAGAAAATAATTTAACTCCGAAGATTCTAATTATTCATAGATATACACAAAAGATGGTTACAAATTACGATAAAATAAAACCATTGCCAGAAGTGCAAATTTTAATGCATATGGATGGATGGGGAGGGGCAGATAAAAAAATAAATACCTATAAACAATTTATTTACAAAGAGCCTGTTCAATTTACTGGGTTTAAATTGTTTTACAAGAATGATATCTTAGAACCAAAAACAATACTTATGTCGCCTGAACAATTATTGAAATTAACCCCACGGCCTATTTATATACAATATCAATAACAAAGACAAAAAGACCTTTTTTTGATATAATTTTAAAATGCATATCTTTATAGAAATTGGGCTTATCATTCTTTTTGCTACGGTTATTTCTTTTATTATGCGTTTTCTAAAACAGCCACTTATCGTCGGTTATATTTTAAGTGGTATTATTGTTGGTCCATATTTTTTAAATTTTACCCAGTCTACTGAATACGTAGAACTTTTCTCAAAGTTTGGTATTACTATTCTTCTTTTTATTATTGGGCTTAATTTAAAGCCATATGTCATACGAGAAGTAGGCAAGGTTTCGATAATCACAGGGCTTGGGCAGATTTTTATCACTTCTGTCGCTGGGTTTTTTATAATGCACTCTTTAGGGTTTAGTAACGTTGTTTCTCTTTATGGTGCGCTAGCTCTTACTTTTAGTAGTACCATTATAATTTTAAAACTCCTTTCTGATAAAGGAGATTTAGATAAACTGTATGGCAAGATATCGACAGGGTTTCTTTTAGTTCAAGATATTTTTGCGACGATAGTTCTTTTAGTTATTTCAATTATTGGGAAAGCAAATTTTACAGAGGGGAACACATTTATTTTTTCCATACTACTTCTTGCAAAAGGTATTGCATTCTTTTTAGCGATATATCTTATTAGTAAATATATATTACCAAAGATCTCACCATTTTTAGCAAATTCTCAAGAATTACTTTTCCTTTTTTCTATCTCCTGGGGTCTTGGGCTTGCGGCAACTTTTTATGTTCTAGGTTTTTCTATAGAGATAGGGGCTTTGGCTGCTGGAGTTGCTTTGTCTTCTTTTAAATTTTCTCAAGAGATGGCTTCTCGCATGAAACCACTCAGGGATTTCTTCATTCTTCTATTTTTTGTGATGTTAGGATCACAAATGATCTTTGCTGATATTGGCAAAATTATTGTCCCAGCGATCATTCTCTCTATTTTTGTTTTATTACTAAAACCACTAATTGTTATTTTCCTTGTGAACTTGCTTGGTTACAAGAACCGTACCAGTTTTTTAACTGGTCTTACTGTCGCTCAAATTAGTGAATTCTCTTTGATTCTAGTGGCACTAGGCATGAGTTTCGGACACTTGAACAGAGAAGTTGTTTCTCTGATTACATTGGTTGGTATTATAACTATTCCTGGTTCTACTTACTTGATTTTATATGCTGATAAAATTTATCCCAAATTACAAAGATTATTGAATTTTATAGAGATTCGTAAAAATAGAGGAGAAGAAAAAGAAAAAAAAGACAAAGAATGCGATTTAATTATTTTTGGATATGATCGTGTGGGTTATGATTTTGTGACTATTGCCCAAAAAATGAACCACAAGTATTTTGTTGTAGATTTTGATCCTCGGTCTATAAATAAATTAGAAAAAAACAATATACCATATTGCTTTGGTGACGCAGAGGATATGAATTTCTTAGAAGAAGTTGGTTTTACAAAAGCAAAAGCAATAGTGTCTACTATACCTGATTTTAAAACTAATTTGAAATTGGTGTCATATTATAGGAATCATAATTCGAGTGGTGTCATAATAGTAATTTCTCACAACATAAAAGATTCTCAGGAGTTTTACAAAAAAGGAGCTTCTTTTGTCATAATGCCACACTATCTAGGAGCAAAACATGCCGCAAAAATGCTTGAGAATTATGGTTTAATGCCGGGTGAATTTGAAAAAGAGAAAAAACAACATTTAGAAGAACTAGAAAAGAGACAGAAGCTCACTGGGGAAGGATATAACTTTTAAATTAATAAAAAAAGAGAATTTTCTTAAACGAAAACTCTCTTTTTAAATTACAAAACCAATAAAGGTAAATAGTTTTTCTCGCATTATTCTTCCAAGCCCTGTTTCTTGCATGAGAGTTATCCAAATGTAGCTAGCGATAGCTGAATTTATTATTATCATCACTACTATCAAAATTTTTTTACTACATAGATTATTTCCCTGGTAGAAATTATCTCTAAAATAAACAACAGACAAGAACGGTTCTAAGGGGAGTAGAATAATTAGTATGAGTATTTTTATGTCAAAGAAAATTTTTCTTACTAACCACAGCAATAGACCTTCATCTTCTGCTTTCTTCCCTGATATGTTTAGGAATATAAGAACTATTGAAGCAATAATAAAAAACAATATAACTGCAACGGTAGTTTTACTAAAAAATCCTAAAAGTATTGGAGCAAGAAGCCAAGAATAGATTTCTATGGAAACACGACGATATAAAGTCAATTTATCGTTTAAGCCAAATTTCCCTTTAAGAAAGATAAAAATACTTTTAATTGCAAAAATAACCTTATTAAACAAGATTTTCCTCCTTTCTTTTGTTTTTTTAAGAACGATTTTCCTCCCTTTCGCCTAGATACTACTCTATTTTGGGTTATTTTTCAATTAAGATTTACTTGTCCACTTTTATAGTTGACAATACCCCCCAGGGGGTATAAACTAGGTTTATGAAAACAAATAAACAAAATTTATTAAGGAGATTAAAAATAATTGAGGGACAAGTTCGGGGATTACAAAATATGATAGAGCATGATGTCTATTGTATAGATATCATCACTCAGACATCTGCTGTAAAGCAAGCTCTGTCTAATATTGAAGATGTGCTCATGGAGGGGCATTTAGGAAGTTGTCTAGTGCATCAGATTAAAAAAGGTCAAACTGAAAAAGTCACGAAAGAAATGTTGAAGGTTTATCAACTTAAAAGGAAATAAAAAAAATTATCTTAAATTTTATAAAAAATATGGCAGAAAAAATTTACAAAATAAGAGGAATGCACTGCGCTTCTTGTGCGGGGATAATTGAAAAAACTTTCAAAAAAACCGAAGGAGTGCAAAATGCGTCCGCAAATTACGGGAATGAATCAGTTAAAATATCATATGACGAATCAAAAATTAATCCAGAAAAACTTTCAAAAAAAATCGAACCACTCGGTTATTCCTTAATGATTGAAAATGCGGAGAGTATGCACATGACTGAAGACGAACATAGAGCGCATACAGGTATCGGACAATCGAAAAAAGAAAAATTGACAGAACTTTCTGATATGAAAAACAAGCTATTCATAGTTATCCCTGTTGCCATTTTTTCTGCCGTGGTAATGTTTTATGAAATTCTTTCAAAATATAAAATATTACCACCAATGGGAATTATCTCACAAGAATTCATTCATCACTTGATGCCGATGTTGGCTCTCTATATTCTTTTTGTGATAGGTAAGCCATATCTTTTGGGGGTATTACGTTTTTTTCGTTACGGTAAAGCAAATATGGATACTTTAATAGGGATAGGTACAAGTGTTGCTTTCACCTATAGTTTTATTGTAAGTGCATTCCAAGAAACTATACTTAAAAATTTTCCCAATATTGCGGTTACATATTATGACGTGACAATTATTGTTATAGCTTTTATTGCCCTTGGAAAATATTTGGAATTGAAATCAAAAATAAAAACTGGTGATGCAATAGAAAAACTTTTAAATCTGGGGGCGAAAACGGCGAAAGTTGTGCGGGGTGGGGCGGAAATTGAAATTCCTGTGAATGAAGTTGTGCATGGAGATATTATTATTGTAAAACCAGGATCAAAAATTCCAGTTGATGGAATTATTGTAGAGGGGAGCTCATATGTAGATGAGTCAATGATTTCGGGAGAACCAATGCCGGTACATAAAATTGTCGGTGATACTGTGGCTGCTGGTACGATAAACACAACTGGAACTTTTAACTTTAAAGCAACGAAAGTAGGGAACGAAACTCTACTTGCGCAAATTATAAAAATGGTGGAAGAAGCGCAAGGATCTAAAGCTCCAATTCAAGCATTGGCGGATAAGATATCTAGTATTTTTGTACCGATTGTACTTGGGATAGCTTTTGTTACACTTCTCGCATGGTTAATATTTGGTACTGGTCCGCAGGCACTATCATATGGACTTATGTCATTTGTAGGAGTGCTTGTAATCGCTTGCCCATGTGCCCTAGGGCTTGCGACACCAACTGCTATTATTGTGGGAGTAGGTAAGGGGGCTCGCGAGGGAATTTTAGTAAAAGATGCTGCCACACTTCAAAAACTTCATAAAGTAGATACAGTTATCGTAGATAAAACAGGAACAATAACTAAAGGGAAACCAACACTTGTAGATATTAAGAATTTTTCTAATCTTAACGACAATGAATTTTTGTCTATAATTACAACATTAGAAAATAAATCAGAGCATCCCATTGCACACGCTATTGTGAACTTTGGAAAGGAAAATGATATATCTTTAGAAGAAGTTTTAGATTTTACAAACATAGAAGGAAAAGGTTTGAAAGGAACTGTGGCAAACGTGGAATATTATGTTGGCAGTGTAAAACTCATACAAGAATTAGGTATTAATTTTGATTCTACTATTGTTGAGCAGTACACTTCTCAAGGAAAAACTCCAGTGTTTGTCGCAACAAAGCGGGAGGTACTAGGTTTTGTGATGGTTGCAGACGAAGTAAAATCAGAATCTAAAAAAACAGTTCTAGATTTACACAAACTTGGAATAAAGGTAATAATGATTACAGGGGATGATGAAAAAACAGCGAGATACGTTGCATCTCAAGTTTCAATCGATGAAGTTATGGCACACGTGTTGCCACAAGATAAATTAATAAAAATAAAGGAATTACAATCACAAGGACATATCGTGGCTATGGCAGGAGATGGTGTAAACGATGCTCCAGCACTTGCACAAGCTGATGTGGGTATAGCGATGGGAACGGGTACAGACGTAGCGATAGAATCTGCAGGGATAACACTCCTCCACGGAGATATCTCAAAACTTGTAAAAGCAGTGAGACTGTCTAAAATAACGATGCGAGGGATAAAACAAAATCTTTTCTGGGCTTTCTTTTATAACATCATAGGGATACCACTTGCAGCAGGACTTTTTTATCCGATTTTTGGTTGGTTGCTAAATCCAATTTTTGCAGGCCTTGCTATGGCATTATCAAGTTTGTCAGTCGTATCAAATTCTTTGCGAATTAAAGCAAAAAGATTATAAGAATTATTTTTAATATGTTAAGATAATAAAAATATTTATGGAACAAAAAACTTACAAATTTCATATTCATGGCATGCACTGCAAGTCTTGCGTGTTACTTACTGAAAGCGAATTGAAAGAATTGCCCTATATTAGTGACGTAAAAGCAAGTTTGAAATCAAACTTAGTCGAAGTGACAGGAGATTTTGGTAATAGAACTCCCGAACAAGTAGCAGAAGAAATTTCATCTATTCTTCATCCTCATGGGTATACACTTTCAGTAGAGAAAATTGAGAAAAAAGCAAAATGGGGAGAATTCAAAATTGCAATTCCTGTTACGATTTTGTTTTTGGTGATTTATGTACTTTTACAAAAAATTGGATTGGTCAACCTAGTAAATGTAAATAAGGTTTCTTATGGTACAGCCTTTGTGATAGGCATTATAGCTTCGCTTTCTTCTTGTATGGCCGTGGTTGGGGGATTGTTGTTATCTATGTCTGCAAGTTTTGCCAAAGAAGGTGACCTCACTTCGCCAGGGCTTCGAGGGGCAGGTAAATTTAAACCAGCAACAATGTTTCATATTGGTAGGATAGTTTCCTTTTTTATATTAGGGGGAGTAATAGGTGCCATTGGTTCAGCTTTTCAACTGAACGCATATGGGACATTCATTTTGGGTTCTCTAGTTGCGATTGTTATGCTTATTTTGGGAATAAATTTACTGGATGTTTTTCCTTGGGCAAAAAGATTTCAACTTGGTATGCCAAAATTTTTATCGCGTCATGCTATGGGGGTATCTAAATTGAACCATACTCTTACTCCACTTCTTGTTGGGGTCGCTACCTTTTTTTTACCTTGTGGTTTTACTCAATCGATGCAAATATACTCACTTTCTACTGGTAACTTCATGACTGGAGCTTTGACAATGCTTTCTTTTGCCTTAGGCACATTTCCAGTATTAGCGCTTTTGTCATTTAGTTCTTTGTCTATAAGCAAAAACTCAAAAGCTGGCGTTTTCTTTAAAGTTGCGGGACTAATTGTTATTTTGTTTGCTATTTTTAATTTAATTAATGCACTGGTCGTGATTAATATTTTACCACCGATTTTTAATTTTTAAACTTTATGTTAGAAGCAATTAAATCAAATATTTTTATAATAGCCTCGATTTTTCTCGTAGCTGTTTTTATTTTTGGTGCATTATACTTTACCGACAGATTATCTTCAAACGTGAAAGCAGGGAATATAAATCAGGAAAATATAATTGAAGAAAACTTAAACAATGTTTCCGTTGTAGATGGAAAACAAATTATTGAAATTACTGCAAAGGGGGGATATCGTCCAGTCCACAGCATTGCCAAAGTAGGGATTCCTACAATCTTGAGGATAAATACAAATGGTACTTTTGATTGTTCTTCTTCTGTCAGAATACCAAGCATGAATATTAGCAAGAACTTACCAATGTTTGGTACGACAGACATAGATATAGGTATTCAAAAAGAGGGAATATTAAAGGGTACATGTGGTATGGGCATGTATCCATTTGATATAAAATTTGAATAATATCACCTATAAAATATAGAATTTAATAGAGCTATTATTAATTGCGGTCGCTTTTTATTATGTTATAATTTATAAACTATGAAAATTACACAACAAACAATCTTTTTTATTATAGTTATTGTTTTAGTCTTAAGTGCTATTGTTACTTTCATGATTCAGGGGTCTCGCCCAGTTGCTCCTGGTAAATATGATACTTTTGCGACTTGTCTTAAAGACAAGGGGGCCGTATTTTATGGAGCTTTTTGGTGTGTACACTGTCAGGCTGAGAAGAAACTCTTTGGGTCATCAGAAAAACTTTTACCATATGTGGAATGTTCTACTCCTGATGGTCAAGGGCAAACACAAATTTGCAAAGACAAGAAAATTGAGGGCTATCCTACGTGGATTTTTGCTGATGGTTCTATGTTAAATGGAGAAATTCCACTTTCGACTCTCGCAGAAAAAACATCTTGTGTCTTGCCGCAATAATTTAATTATAAATTTATGAAAATAGTTAATAAAAAATTATATAGAAGTAATACCAATAAAGTAGTTTTTGGAGTTATGGGTGGATTTGGAGAATACTTTGATGTTGATCCAGTGATTCTCCGTGTGGCTTATATCTTTCTTAGTGTTTTCACCGCATTTTTCCCAGGGGTATTCGCTTATATTTTGATGGCAATTGTTATGCCTAAAAAATCAGAGATTCTCAAAGAGAAGTCTAATATTAGTGAATAATATTGGATCCTATTAATAATATAAAACTTAGTGATCAGATATGGATATCTTTGCTCACGCACTATGGGCTAGTGCCGGTGCAAAAAAACTGAATGATTCTTTAGAAAAAAAAGAAAAACCAAAGATTTCGATCTATTGGTCAGCCTTTTGGAGTATTTTCCCGGACATTTTTGCTTTTGGTGTACCTACTATGTGGTCAACAGTTTTAGTCGTTTTGGGTGGAAAAAGTATTTCAGAAATTTCTCACCATGGGCCACACTTATCTGCTGGTGACCCGACTTTTAACTTAGCCTCTTATCTTTATCAATATAGTCATAGCATTATAATATTTTTGATAGTTTTTGGTATTGTTTGGTTAATATTTAAAAAACCAAAACTCGTTATGTTAGGTTGGCTGTTGCATATAATTTTAGACATACCTTCACATAGTTTACAATTTTTCCCTACTCCATTTCTTTTCCCTATTTCTGATTACCATTTTCCGTATGGAATAATTTGGAGCAATACGTGGTTTATGATTATAAACTATTCTCTTCTGTTAGTTATTCTTATGTATTTGTTTATTAGAAAGAAAAATACTTTCAAGTAAAAAAACTTATCTTCGTTCTCGCCAATCGTATTCATCGTCATCGTCTTTTGTTTTTTCTTTTTCCTCCTCTTTTATTTCTATGCCACAGTTTTGGCAAGTATCGCTGTATTGGCGCATTCCACACATTGGACATATAAAATCAGTTTCTTTACTTGTCTCTTCTTCGTTTATTTCTTCATTTTCATCCATAATTTAATTGATTATTAAAATAATAATTTATTGATTTGTTTAGTATATTATAGTTTTGGTATTTTAGTCAATAAGTAATATAATACATATATATGGATAATGAAGAATTAAAAAAGAAAATAGAAGAGCAAGGTATAAAAATAGATGCAATTTATAAATCGGTAGAAAAAACTAGAAAATATTTTCAGGTGATTCTCTGGGTTACAATAATTGCCATTGTGTTGCCTATGATTGGGCTGGTTTTTATGATTCCGACATTCTTGAGTAATTATACAAACACTCTAGGTGGGCTTGGTTTGTAGAAAATAGGTTTAGATATTCACAGAACTATATTCTAAAAAGTGGGCATATGTTGAAATTTACCGAAAAAGAGATAACTCTAATAAAAAAATTGGATACACCCGGAAAGGTGCAGGATTTTTTGAATGGGCTTTTGTTTAATTTTGAAGAAGATGGAAAGGACACAATAAAATCTCCTATTCGAGTAATAAGGGAAAAGAAAGCTCATTGCTTTGAGGGTGCTCTTTTGGGTGCATATCTTCTCTCGCTTCATGGATATAAGCCCTTAATTCTCCATTTAAAGACCACCAAAAATGATTTTGACCATGTAATAGCTCTATTCAAAGAAGATGGCTTGTGGGGTGCACTTTCTAAGACAAATCATGCAGTGCTCCGATACAGGGAGCCAGTGTATAAAAATGTGCGCGAACTTGTAATGTCTTATTTTCACGAATATTTTTTAGATAATGGATTGAAAACTTTGCGAAAATATTCCGAACCGCTTGATTTGAATGTTTTTGAAAAAGGATGGGAAACGAGCGAAAAAGATTTATGGAAAATTGACAAAAAACTAGATAAAATTAAACATTACGATATTGCTCCAAAAAAGACGCTCAAAAAACTCCGCAAAGCAGAAAAAATAGAAATTGAAGCTGGAAAAATTAAAGAGTACTAAAATATCAAGGGGAGTCCTTGATATTTTGAGGAATAGCTTAAAAGGTAAAAAATGCTAGTATAAATTTATGTTAAAAGCAATTGTATTTGATTATGGGGGAGTCGTAGAAATAAAAGATGGAGATATAATACAAGAAATAGCAAACTATTTACATATAACTAAAAATGATTGGCAAAGCGTTTATTATACTCTTAATCATTTATCCAATGTTGGTAATAAAAGTTGGAAAGAAATCGCTACTCTTACAGCCCAAAAAATTGGAGCAACAGATGCTCAAATATTGCATATCCAGAATTTAGTAAAAGAAGATGGGAAAACAAGAAAAGTAAATCTTGAGCTCATAAAAATGATAAAAAGTTTAAGAGATAACAATTATAAAATTGCTTTATTAAGTAATAATGTTACTGAACTGAGGCAGAGGCTTGTAAATCAAAATATAATTAATTTATTTGATGAAGTAATAATTTCTGCTGAAGTTGGTCATCAAAAACCTTCTCCTGAGATTTTTCAGATTTTATTTGATAAGCTTGGGGTAAAAAATGATGAAGTTGTATTTATAGATGATACGGAACGGTCATTAGAAGGAGCAGAAAATATAGGGTATACTCCTATTTTATTTACTACTAATCAAAAATTAAAAGAAGAATTAGAGGAATTAAATATAAAAATATGATTAACATAAAACAACTTTGTGAGTTTTTGGTTGAGGCTAAAAAGGCAGGATATGCTAGTGGTGATAAAGCTAATAAAATTAAAGAAAAAAATGGCTAAAAATGTTAGAATAAATTTATGGAAAAACCAGAAAGAAAAATTTTATATGATGAACAAGGTTTAAAATTCGGTACTGAATTCAAAAGAGGTCAATGGAAGGAGATTGTTTCTCACAACGAGAAAGAAATAAAAGGTTTTTTTGGTGAATATCGATTTTTGAGTAATTTTTGGCCTGCAAAAGTATTTTTGGATAATGAAGAATATTCTACTACAGAAAATGCTTATCAGGCGGCTAAATACAAAAAAGAATCGAGAGATTTTTTGAAAAGTTGTTCTCCAAAGGAAGCAATAATTTTTATTAGAGATAATATTATAAATGGATATTCAATTGAAGAATGGGATAAGATTAAATTGGGAATAATGAAAAATTTACTTGAGCAAAAGTTTGATAAAAATTTGAACGCAGAAAATTATGTTAAATTGTTGGAAACAGGAGATAAGTATTTAGAAGAAACAAATTATTGGGGAGATGTATTTTGGGGAGTAAATAAAAATGACCCAAAGGAAAAGGGGGTTGGGGAAAATAACTTAGGTAAATTATTGATGGAAATAAGAAAAAATTTAATCGACCAAATGGAAGAAAAAAATGGATAAATAATATGAAAAAATAAATTTATGGAACTAAAAAATACAGCAGTTATAAAATGTAGAGGGATTATTTTGCATGAAGATAAAATCTTTGTTGTTAAACATAGAGAAAATTCAGGTTTTTATGCGTTTCCAGGTGGACATTTAGAGTTTCTAGAAAGTCCAATCGAATGCATTGGAAGAGAAATGAAAGAAGAATTCGGAGTAATTCCAGAAGTAGGGAAACTTTTATATGTAAATAGCTTTGAGAATCCAGATGGAACAAACTTTTTTGAATTCTTTTTTGAGATAAAAAATGGGGCTGATTATTTAGATATTGCAAAATTAAATATACAAAAAGATGAAATTTTTGAAATTTTATGGGTTGGGAAAAATGAAAATATAAAAATATTACCAGAGAAAATTTATCAGGATTTTAATAATGGAACTATCGGGGTAGGGGATGTACAGTTTATAAATTAATTTACATTATGACAAACATACCGTCAAAAAGATTAATGTTGGTGCAGATATTCTTGATTTTTATTTTGCCGGTTTTTTTGATTTATTTTAATATCTTGCCCGTGAGCTGGAGAATGGTTCTGCTTGCGATATGTTCTCTAATGATTTATGGAATTATAAGTCGTGAGAACTGGAGTTTTGAAGATCTTGGGCTACATCATCATAACTACAAAAAGGCCATACCTTTTTATGCATCTTTTGCTGTCTTGGGAGTATTGATTCTTTTTTTTATTCACCACGAAACGAATGCTCCCGACATCGAATCAAGAATATTTTTTATTAAAACTTTTGCTTTTTTTATACCTATTTCTGTATTCCAGGAATTTGCTTTTCGCTCTTTTCTTATCCCTAGATTAAAAATGATTTATAAAAATGAATTTTTTATAATATTTTTTAATGCTATTTTATTTACATTAATACATATAATATACCCCAATTGGGGCATTGGATTGCCGCTCGCATTCTTCTCAGGAGTTTTCTTTGCTTGGCTATACATCAAATATCCGAACCTTGTTTTAATTTCTATTACACATGCGATATTAAATATCACAGCAGTACTGCTAGGATTTTTTGTAATAGTAAAATGATTAGAATCCAAAAATTATATTTACTAAAATTTTCCACCAATTTTCTTTTTTTATTTCAGTTGTACCCTTTACGGTGTTGTTATTTACCACAACAGAGGTTGTTGTATTTTCTTTTGTTAATTTTTGTACTTTTTTAATTATTTTAGGTTTTATGATTTTTTGATCAGTATTTTCTTGTATTTTTGTTGTGGAAGTTGAATTTTCGATTTTTTCGGGTGTTGGAATTACTGGCTTATCAAACTTTTGCATTGTTTGATTCCAAGTTTTTCTTGACAAGGCAGAAATGGTATACGCTGTTTCCCAGACTTTACTTTGAATGTCAGTATTTTTTATTCCACCATCCGTGTCTTGATTTGTTGCTAAATAATCAAGTGGAGTGCTTGTCCCGCCATCGGCGGGATTTTTGATTATCCAATCTTCTGGTTTTTCACCAAGCGCAACGATCCCTCCTATCGCCCAAGCAGTGGCAGAAACGTTTCCAAAGCCTCCATCGTCTTTTTGGTTTTGTTTTAAATATTCTTTTGCTCGCAAAAGAAAATTTTCTCCAGCAAAGGGGACGATCGACTGTATCGCAGCACTGGTCATATCAACACTGTTGTTCCAGGAGCCATCTTCTTTTTGTTGTGAAAGAATAAAATTCATAGTATTTTTGATAATTTCCTCATCTTTTGTAAACCCAGCATTTTGTAAAACTATCAATGCGAAAATATCATCATTGATCATTTCTTTATCCCCAAGTTGTTTTCCATCAAAACTGGCAGTTACTTTTTCTATATAATTTACTCCATTTGCATTATACGGATTCAATCCCAATGTCATCAACGCCATCGAGTGTCTTTCGTAATCAGTTAAAGATAATTCTCCCCCCTTTGATTCTCCAAAGTATTTTATAAGTTTCAGGATAGAATTTATTTTTATATTTTCGTTTTCTACAGATCCGAGTGAAACAGCAATCCAATCGGTATACAAATCTTCCCCGAAAGATCCATCTTCTTTTTGTTGTGAAGATATATACTCAAAAGCTTTTTTGATATCAAAAATTGGTTTTGATGTAGGAGCTGCAGAATACCACACACCACTTCCACCTCCGCCGCTGATTATTACTGGCGCAGTCTCTACTGTCAGTGTTTCAGTTGGGAAATAGAAATCTTCTTTTATTCCGACATTGTATGTTCCTACTGGGATTTCAGTAAAAATCGCTTTTCCACTTGCATCAGCAGGGGCTGTTTGTATTTCTGTCGGGCTAAAAGGATTATCTGGATTTGTCTGTGTTATTCCAACAGTAATCCCAGTAAGTGGTATCCATGTGTTGTCTTGGTAGTGATAATTTTCTGTGGTCGCCGTCAAAATGTCTCTTGTTGTAATCGAATTTGAACTCAGAGTTATTTTATGATTTTGTCCAAAGTAAAGATAAACACTTTCACCCCCGGTTAGAATATTTTTGTCCATACCAAGCGTTGGGGTGGTGTCATTTACTGCGTATTGCCAATTGTCGCATTTTTCTCCAGTGCTCGTTCCTGTTATACATTTTAAATAAAAAGAGCCGAAAGAATCGTAATAAATTAAATTAGAAATACTAAAATCAGAGCTTAATTGATCTGCATCGTTTATGAGAGACAAAACGCTGTTTGCATCGATGGGATGAGGTATTCCACTAGTGTCATTTAGATTTATAATACCAGCTGGTTCTAAAGGGACTGCGCCGTTAAAAACTATTATATCTCCATCTCTGATTGTTAAATTTACATCAGTTTGTTCTGCTTTTACTATTCCTGTAGTTGATAAAAATAAAACTATGATAACAAGTAAAAATTTTTTGATGTTTTTCATTTTAGTATATTACTTTATCGTCCGAATCTGAGCTCTGCTCTAGTATTGGGACTCGTATTTCCAGGATATTTTGTCTCCCGGGTTAATCTTATAATTTGAGATACCAATGTTTGCTTTTTTGTTATTTACATAATAAATCCAATATTTTTCTTTTGTCATTCTTATCCCATTTATTTCTTCAATAAATCTTCCCATTCCTATATAG
>JBAXPX010000013.1:0-23905 GCA_037132055.1 bacterium | reverse complement strand
TGTGCGCGGTGTAGGACTCGAACCTACGACCTTCCCGGTGTAAACGGGTTGCTCTACCAACTGAGCTAACCGCGCAAATTTTCTTTGAACAACTAACCAAATCCGCAATAACGGAACATTATTTAAATTAGCATTTTTAAATGGAAGGGTCAACGACCGGTGAAGAAGAATTTATTATTTTTTCTGATTTTTTTTCTCGTTCTTTAAAATATTCTAAAATTTTATCTAACCTGACTTTTCTGTTTTGTTCAACCTGAACATTAGTGGTGATATTAGAAGAAACAAAATCTTTATTTATTTCCACAAAAAATGAAAAACCATAAAAAAAGGAAGAGATTATTATAATGAAAAATACAAAAATAATAACTTTCCAATAAATATCAAAATTAACCTGATATTCTTTTTTGGTAAAATTCTTTTTCGGTTTTAAAAAATTTATATCCATAATTTTTATCTATTGTATAAAACTTAAAAGTTTCATTTTTAAATCCGCTTCCCAATCTGTTTTTTTATTGTTTTTAGTAGATGTATCTATTGCACCTTGTTTTTGGACATCAATTGAAATAAACTCAAGCTCGTACGGAGAATTTTCTAAGAGTGTTATGAATTTATAAATTTCTTCAAAACTACCAGACGCTTTCATGTTTATGTTTAAATTTTTACTTTCTACAGGAACATCAACCAACATGACTTCTGTTTTTGCGCCAACTTTATTCCCAAGAGCCTCTATTGTGTCTAAAAATGGCACAATGTTTGAACTCTGGGCAAAATGACTCTCTAAAAGACTTTTCTCTTTTTCTATTTTTGATATAGAACTATTCAATAATTTTATTCCTTCTCTCCTCTCTGTTTCTTGTTGCCATTTTGTTTCGTTTTCTTCAAATGCCTTTTTGTTAAAATTTATTTCTTTATACAAAAAAATAAAAATAAAACAACAAAAAACAAGGAAAACG
The DNA here is from genome assembly GCA_037132055.1 of bacterium. Classification (GTDB taxonomy): domain Bacteria; phylum Patescibacteriota; class Minisyncoccia; order Phycocordibacterales; family UBA9973; genus UBA9973. The sequence goes on along the minus strand of JBAXPX010000013.1, from coordinate 22,952 downwards.
ATAGAAAGTATTGGCAGTATTTTTTGTAAATTGTTTTTCATATTATTTGATAAAAACAAAGATTTTTATAAAGGAGTTAAATTTAAATTAAATTGAATATTCGACCCCTTAACAAAATTCGAAATTGGCAGATCAACTTTTTTAAAAATAGTATAATTTTCAAAAGACTGACGAAACAAAAGTAATCTCTCTCGACTCGAAGCTAAACCACTTATACTAATTTTTTTACCATTAATTGGACTATTTTCATAAAAAATATGAGTGATTTCAATACCAGGAATTTTTCTTGAAACAACCTCTTTTATTACTTTTTCAGAAATCAAATATCTGTTTTCTTTGATTTTTTCAACTAAGTCCAGCTTGGAATTCAAATTATTTAAAACAGCAACAGTCTGTTCGTCTAATTTTGGAATCGGCTCTGATTTTTGCATTTCTAATTTTTGGTTAACAATGTTTTTCTTTACAGAAGAAAGAAAATACGATGGCAAAATAGCAAACGAAGCAACTAGTATAGAAATCCCCAAGGCAATAAATGCAACTACAACAAGTCTATAATAAAAATTATTTACTATTTTTTTCTTTTCTTCAATTGGAATTAAATTTATCATTTTTCAAAATCTCCTAATGCAAGACCTATGGCTGTCGAATATGAAAGCGATTGTTCAAAATTCATTTCTGGGATATACTTCTCCGCATTACTTATATTTATCCAAACGTTTGCAGTATCAACTTTTATTTTCATACTCACGGAAAGATAATCAGGAAATCCTATCAAATTTGAATCACCACCACATAAGATTATTTTTTTTATTGATGGATGCTCTTTTCCGTCTTCTTCTTTGTTTGTATGCCAAAACAAAAGATGCCTAGATATCTCATCACGCAAAACCGAGACTCCATTTAAAAGAACAGAAAACATTTCTTTATTCTCAGAATCACGACCAAGTCCATATTTTTGTTTCATTTTTTCCGCTTCTTCAAAACTTATTTTGAAACTTTTTTGAATTACATTCGACAAAACAACTCCTCCTACGTCTATAGTGGAAGTAAACATGAGAACCCCCTTAGATACGATAGAAATACCAGTACGCTTCTTCCCAAAATCAACAATCATATAAGTCTCTAAATCCCCCTTTTTTATAACAGCTCGAGCGATAGCCTGAGCTTCAAGCTCAAAAAATAATACTGACATTCCGGAATTCTTAAAAACTAAAAGATAATCTTCAATAACATTTTTGGGAATAACTGCAACTTGAATATATAGACTCCTACTGTCTTCATTCAAGATTTCATAATCAAATATAACATCTTGCGCTGGAATAGGGATATGTTCTTCTAAAGAGAGTTCGATGCCTTCTCTAACATCATCTAACCCTTCTTTGTCTAACTTAACTCTAAATAAATAAACTTGTTCTTCTGGTAAAGATACACGTACTGATTTTATTTTTTCGTCTCTTTTTAAAGAAACTAGGATCTCCTCCATCTTTTTTATATTTTTTATTTTCCCAGACTCAATAACCCCAGCAGGAACTCCGCGCTCTCCATACCGTCCAAGTCTTATTCCTTCCCTTGTCATGATAAGTTCTGTAAACTTAATGGATTCTTCTGAAATATCTAGCCCAAAAGAAGGACTAGAAAGAAATTCTGGTACTGGGAAAAATCTATTATGTAAATTTCTAAACATTGTTAATATTATACGATATCTGACTCTTTATCGCTATTGTTTTTATCCTCATTTTTTGATTTCTTTCTGCCACGAAGCACTTGCATCAAAATCGGCATTAAAGAAATAACAATTATTACAAAAACTATCGGTAATATATATTTATCTATGTTTTTAATATAATTCCCTAAAAAATACCCAGAAAAAACCATACTTCCGGTCCAAAGTATTGCTCCCAAAATATTCCAAAATAAAAAGACTTTGTATTTCATACTCCCAACTCCTGCCATTATTGGAGTAAAGGTACGAACTATTGGAACAAATCGAGCCAAGGTTATTGCTTTGTTTCCGTGTCGTTCAAAGAAGGTTGATGTCTTTTCTATGTTTTTTTTATTCCAAAAAAAAGAATTCGGTTTAGAGAATATTTTTGGGCCAATTTTCTTGCCAAACCAATAGCCAAATGAGTCCCCTAATACTGCCATCACAAAAGACCCAAAAAATAACAGAAATAAATTAAAATGCCCTGCCCCAGCTAAAATACCAGCAGTAAATAAAAGAGAGTCACCTGGCAAGAAAAAACCAAAAAATAATCCGGATTCAGCAAAAATAAAAGCAAAAACCCCAATGAGTCCTATCGTCTGTATTAAAGGTATGATTTCAAAAAAATGCATTTTAATATTTAAATCTATCTTGCTTTTGTACCAACAGGAATGTCATCATTCGGTGTTAATAATGAAAATTTTCCGTCCTCTGTGGAAACAGCAAGTATCATCCCCTGACTTTCAAAACCACGTATCACTCTAGATTCTAGATTTGCGACAAACATACATTTCTTTCCAACCAAAACTGATATTTCAGGGAAATAAGGAGCAATTCCAGAAATTATTTGTCTTGGTTTTTCTTCCGCTAAATCTACTGATAATCTTAATAATTTATCTGTCTCTGGAATTTTTTCCACACTTAAAATTTGACCAACCATAATATCAATTTTTTTAAATTCTTCTATGTTTATCATTTTTTATGATTTACTTTATCTAAATACCTTTGTAAAATTAACGCTGCCGCTGATGCATCTATACGACCAGATTTTTTTTGTTTTAATCTACTGTGTGATTGTAATTGATTAAAATTTTTTTTGCTATCTTTTGATTTACGAGCTTCAACTGACGTTAAAAACTCTTTTTGTTTATGAATTGGTAATTTAAATTTTTCCTTGAGGTCTAAAATAAAGGTTTCAATTCTGCCAGATAAAACGTTTAACTTACCTGAAAAATCCACCGATTCACCAACTACTATTTCTGAAATGTTATCTTTTTTTAAAATTTCACCAATAATCCTAAAGGTGTTCGCATCATTTAAAACTATCTGCTTGGGGAAGGCCAAAGTTCTATTTTCGTCTGATATTGCAAGCCCAATTCGTTTTGTCCCATAATCCACACCAAGAATTCTCATGTATTGATACTAGCATAAAAAACGTTTTTCTGATATTATTTAACCATGAGCCCATTTATAAACGAGAACCCAATGGTTTTATTAATTTTAGTTCTTTGGACATTGCCTTGGAAAATTTTTGCATTGTGGACAGCAGTGAAAAACAATCACAAGGGCTGGTTCATCGCACTTGTTATCTTAAATACTTTTGGAATTGTAGAGATAATCTACATTTTCGTAGTTGCTAAGAAAAAGTGGTCAGACATAAAAAGAACTTTACTTAATATACTATCGTCAAAAAAATAATTATCAGATTAAAAACACCCCCGGTTGTCGGGGGTGTTTTTGTTTTTTAATTTCCAAAACTTGAAAAAAACATGAAAATGAAGTAATGTCTATTATATATAAGGAGGCGTGGCTGAGTGGTTGAAGGCACTTGTCTTGAAAACAAGAGACTCTTAACGGGGTCCGTGAGTTCGAATCTCACCGCCTCCGCTTGTAAAATAATACCTTTTTGAGGTGTTATTTTTTTATAATTTAAATATTTGTTAGTTATATGTTTTAATTTTTGATATAATTATCAAGTGAACGAACATGGAAAAATTGAATGGTCATTCCCAGAGTATAACGAAAAAGAAAGAAGCAATGACTGGTTTTGGGCATTGGGCGTGATTGTGATCGCAGCATCTACTGCCTCTATAATATTTGGTAATTTTTTCTTTGCTATATTTATAATCTTAAGTGGATTTTTGCTTGGACTTTTTGCAATAAAAAAACCTGACCTAGTCTATTACGAATTAAACGAAAAAGGATTAAAAATAAGAAATCGTATTTTCCCTTATAAAAAAATAAGATCTTTTTGGGTACAAAAAGAAACGCCACCTACTCTTTTTATAAAATCAGAAAGATTAATTATGCCTATAATTTCTATACCTATCGAATATTCCATGGCACAAGAAATAAAAAATAAAATGATTGAAAATGAAGTAGAAGTAGAAGAAATGAAAGAACATGTTTCGGAAAAGATAATGGACTCCGTGGGATTTTAAAGTGCTCCCGGCAGGAATCTTTCCTTATTGTAATAAATTGTGCTCCCGGCAGGAATCGAACCTGCATCATAACTTCCGCAAAGTTACGTCCTATCCATTGAACGACGAGAGCATCACATGAAAATCCTATCATTTTTTGATAAAAAGTCTATCTCATTTGTGTTATATTTAAATTATGGCCTCTGCAAGAACCGACGAAGAAATAATTAACCTCTATAAAAACGGAGACAAAGAAGTATTTAAGGAACTAATAAACAAATACACTCCTTCCCTTTTTAACTTCACAGCGAGATTAGTTGGTAAAGATTTTGCCCCAGACATAGTACAAGAAATTTTTATAAAAATTTGGAAAAAAATTGATAATTTTGATTTTAAAAAATCAAGTTTCAAAACTTGGATTTTTATTATTGCAAAAAATACTGCACTGGATTTTATGAGAAAAAGGAGGTCGATAAATTTTAGTTACTTAGAAAATGAAGATGAAAACAGTACTTTCTCTGAAACCATAAAAGACGAAGAGCTTCTTCCAGATGAGGCCTTACAAAAACTACAAGACAAAGATTTTTTAAATAATTTATTAGAAAAACTTTCAATTGAATATAAAACTATCTTGACTTTGCATTATCAAGAAGAAATGACTTTTGAAGAAATAAGCAAAGTGTTGAAGAAGCCGCTAAACACAGTAAAAAGCAATCACTTCCGAGCAATCATTAAATTAAGGAAAATGCTATAATAAACTTCTCGAATTAAATCCAAATGGCCACAATTTTAGCTTTACTTATCAAGTATAAATACCTAATTCTTTTACCTGTTGTCGTAATTGAAGGTCCTTTTGCCACAATCATAAGCGGTTTTCTGATCTCCTCTGGAATATTCAATTTTTTTATAGCTTATCCTATAATAATTCTAGGAGACCTGATCTCCGATTCAATATTTTATTTTATAGGTAGATTTGGTAGTAAATCAGTTGCAAAATGGATACTTCGACTTGGAGTAACTGAAGAAAAGCTCGAAAACGCAAAAATATATTTTACAAAAAACAGCAACAAGGCTATAGTAACTTCCAAATTTGTTCACGGCGTAGGAATAAGTGGGTTAATGGCAGCAGGTATTTTAAAAATACCATATTTAAAGTACATTAAAATTTGTCTCGCCACAGATATTTTGCAATTTGGAGCACTTCTTGCGATAGGATTTTTCTTTGGACATGCTTACAACCAAATCGCAACTTATTTAGACAATTATACAAAAACTATAAGTGGAATAGCCATACTGTCAATCGGATTAATAATATTTTATATAATAAAAAGAAATCGTAAATTAAAAAAGCTTAAAAATATTTATCCATCCACCAACTAGTACTATGGAAGACAAAAAATCTAACAGAAAAAAACTAAATATTGCGATGATTTGCGATCCAATAGGTAATAACAAATCTGGAGTAGTAGTTTCGACTCTACGATTCGCAAAATTATTAAAAGAGAGAGGACATAATGTCATTTTTATAGGAGCTCGCCTAAAAGAACATAAAAAAAGTGGTCTTCATGGTGGAATAAAAACATATAGATTTCGAAGCATCCCCCTTGTAAGATCTGGCGGATGGGCTCTCGCCTTTCCAACCGTGAAAGAACTAAAAAATTTATTCAAAAAAGAAAAAATTGACATAGTGCATATTATTTTACCTATGTCTGGATCCATAATTGCAATACAAGCTGCCCGTGCCCTTGGCATTAAAATAGTTGCTCACTCTCATTCACAACCAGAAAACCTTTTCATGGACGTACCAAAAATACTACAGCCGATGATGAATAAAATATGGAACTCATATTTAGCATGGACATACGGAAAAGCCGAATCATTGATATACCCATCAGAAATGGCTAGAGACTTATTAAAAAAATTAAGCAAAAAGGAGCAGATATCACACGTCATAAGCAATGGCATAAACATAGAAGAATTTAAGCCTACTCCCGTTGAGGATTTTCATGAAAGATATAACATACCTAAAGATACAGTAAAATTACTTTTTGTTGGACGGTTATTCCCAGAAAAATCGGTAGAAACTCTTATCAGAGCCACTCCACACATAATAAAAAAACACCCAAACACACACATAATGATAGTAGGTGGTGGAATATCAAAAGTAAAACTAGAAAAATTAGTTCGTGATCTTGCAGTAGAAAAATATACAACTTTTTTAGGGCTAGTTAGCGACAAAGACAAAATCTTGGCCTATAATGCAAGCGATATTTTTATCCTTCCTTCTCTCGCTGAACTTGAAGGAATGGCAGTACTTGAAGCAAAAGCTTGTGGTAAACCAATAATTATTTCTGATTCAGAAATGAGTGCTTCTAGATTTTTTGTGGATGGTAATGGTTTCCTTTTTGAAACCAAAAATCATGAAGATTTAGCAGAAAAAGCCCTAAGATTAATTCTAGACAAAAATCTAAGAGAAAAAATGGGACAAATCAGTTTAGAAAAAAGTAAGAACTATGACATAAAAAAAAGTGCTGATAAATTAGAAGAAGTATATTATTTAACCTTAGAAAAATAATGAAGGAATTTTTTTTTGAAGAGAAGGGGCTTTATTATAGAATAAATGATTTTAAACCAAACAGACCAACTCTGGTTTTCGTACATGGAGTATATGGCAGCTCTTCGGCTTGGGTAAAACACGAAAAGGAATTCTTGAATAAATATAATTTATTAAGTTTTGACCTAAGAGGTCATGGAAAATCTCGTGTATACAAAAACTACGAAGACTATTCAATAGAAAATTTTGTTGAAGATCTGAATGCCTTAATAAAATTTTTAAAAATAAAAAATTTTATTTTGATCTCTCATTCAATGGGTTCTCTAATAGTATTAGATTTTTTACTTAAATACCAAAGAAAAGTACTAGGGGCTGTGTTGTTAAGTCCAAACATAAATACGAAAAATGAGTGGTTAAAAGTTGTTATCAATAAACCTTTGTTATATTTAGTAAAATCAATAGAAAACAAAATAAAAAAACCAAGATTAGGAGGTCATGTTGATTATTCTAAATACCCGAATTCCGGGGATTGGGATATAAAAAGATCAATTGCAGACCTAAGAAATACTGGAGTATCTAATTATCTGTATTGCGTAAAGAATTTTTCTGGATACGACAGAAGAAAAGAAGTTGAAAATATAAAAATACCAATATTAATTGTGCACGGCAAAAATGATAGCATCTTCCCTGTAAAAAATTCTATTGAAATGTCCAAAAAAATTTCTAATGCAAAAATAAAAATTCTAGAAAACGCTGACCACATAATCGTAATAAACCATTTTGATGAAATCAAAAAAATCATTGACGATTTTGTAAAAGAACAAACTTATTGATAATGTTGTTATTAAAGAGTAGACTTAATTTATGCAAATCTGGAAACAAAAATGGAAACTCGTTTTACACAACAAAGAATTTATTAAATCTCTTGTAATTTCTTTTCTTTTCCTTTTTTTAAGCTTAATAATAAATTTTTTCGCAGGTACTTATGCCACAGAAAAAGCAAGTCTCCCTGTTACTGACATAATCCTCAGCAATATTCCTGTTTTTGATGTCGATATGATTTTCATTTATGGTCCGATAGTATTATTCTCTTTCGTAACGGTGTTATTTCTTTACAATCCACAAAAGATTCCTTTTATTATAAAAAACATAGCTCTCTTTACTGTCATAAGATCGATCTTCATAAGTTTGACTCATCTAGGACCATTCCCCACTCAAGCCATAGTCACTAGTGGAAATTTCTTCAATAAATTTACATTTGGTGGAGATTTGTTTTTCTCGGGACATACAGGACTACCATTTTTAATGGCTTTGATTTTTTGGCAAGAAAAATCTTTAAGGTACATCTTTCTTTCAGCTTCAGTTTTGTTTGGTACTGTCGTGCTATTAGGGCATCTACATTATTCTATAGACGTGTTGGCTGCCTTCTTTATAACTTATGCTATTTTTGATATCTCTATTTTCTTGTTTAAAAAAGACAAAGAAATGTTTCAGGGCTAATTGCACCAAAACACATATTTCATACGTATACATATATGTATGAATAAAAAAATAAAAACCGTTTTCCAAAACGCAAAGCATGAGCCAAATGCAAATTTGGCCCAAGATACTTGGCAAAAAATAATTATTTATAATAAAAAAATTACTTATTTAAAAATCTGGACTTTTTCGATATTTGGAGCACTGTCTCTTGTAGGATTAGTGCCTACTTTTATCGCTTTGGCTAATGAATTCTCTAAATCAGGATTTTACGAATATTTAGCTTTAATGTTCTCAAGTAATGGCGAAATCACATCGTATTGGAAGGAATTAACCCTTTCTATGGCCGAATCACTCCCTGTGATGGCTATTATTTATACCCTTTTCTTGATTTTCATTTTGTTTTTATCCGCTAAATATGTGACAAAACAAATCATTAAAAATCAATCAGTATTATCATATTAATTTAAAATTATGACAAAAATAAAAGAAAAAATATTAAAAATGTTTGAATCGAAGGTATCTGTCGGTGTTTTGTATGGCATTGGCTTTGCGTTGGTTGTGATGATAGTTTTTTACTGTGGAGTATCGGTAGGATTTCACAAAGCATCTTTTGGCCGCGCATGGGGAGACAATTATCAAAGAAACTTTGGAATGATGGGTGATGAAGGAATGATGGGTGGACGTTTTGGTTTTAGAGGAGACAATTTTCCGAATGCCCATGGCTCAACTGGGAAAATAATAAAAGTAGAATTACCAACAATCATAGTGCAAGACAAAAATGGCACAGAAAAAGTTATTCTAATAAAAAATGACACAAGAATACAGAAAATGATGGTGAATATACAAAAAACAGATTTGAAAACTGATGATTTTGTTGTTGCAATAGGATCACCAAACACATCTGGCCAAATAGAAGCAAAGTTCATTCGAGTTATGCCAAGGCCTGAATTATTAAATAATCTAAACTTAAATTCAAATGAAAAACTTCCTCAATAAAACAAAATCTTATGTTGTAAATCATAAAAAACTAAGTATATTTATATTAATAATATTAATATTTGCCGGATATTGGTGGTACACAAAAGCAACAAGCACAACTGGCGAAACCAGATATATAACAACCACAGCATCACTTGGAACGATTATCTCTTCTGTCACTGGAAGTGGACAAGTATCGGCTTCAAACCAAGTAAACATACAACCAGAAGTAAGTGGTACGATAAAAGCCATAAATGTTAATCCTGGAGACTATGTTTCAAGTGGTAAAATTCTTTTTACTCTTGATGACACCGACGCACTGAAAACCATACGTGATGCACAAATGAACTTAGACAATGCAAATTTATCTTTGGAAAAACTAAAACTCCAAGATTCAACAGAAAACCTAAGTGCTGATTTATCCAAGGCCTACGATGATGGATTTAACACTGTTTCTAATACATTCTTAGATTTACCTACAATTATAACTGGATTAGATAATTTATTTTTTAAAGCTAACGCAAGTGGTAGAAATTATATAAACATATATTCTGAATCGGTTGGGCAACCAGACAGAGACAAGGCTATCTCCTACAGGGATAGTGTTACTAATGCTTATAATATCGCACGTGCAGCTTATGATTTAAACTTCAATACATATAAAAATACTTCAAGAACTTCCAGTAATCAAGAAATTGAAGCTTTAATCTCGCAAACCTATGATACAACCAAACTTATATCTGACGCCATCAAAACTTCCAATAACTATATAGACTTTGTTAACGATTCAATGCAAAGATACAATTTTGACATTCCATCTTTTATAGCAACGCACAAAGCAACGCTCAGTAGTTATACCTCTCAAACAAATTCTCATCTACTTGACCTTCTTTCAATTAAGACAAGCATAAAAACAAGCAAGGATGCTTTCCAAAATAGCGACATAGACATTAAATCCTCTACCCTCTCTGTACAACAAAAAGAAAACGCGCTCGCTGACGCAAAAGATGCCCTGTCAAAATATAATATTGTCGCTCCATTTAGTGGAACAATAGCATCTGTTCCTGTTAACTTGGGTGACAACGCAGGATCAGGAACAATTCTAGCTACAATTATTACTTCAAAAAAACTTGCTACAATTCCATTAAATGAAGTTGATATTGCAAAAATAAAACTCGGACAAAAAGCTACTCTCACTTTTGACGCAATCCCAGATCTTACTATTACAGGCAGAGTAGAAGAAATTGATTCAATAGGAACAGTCTCACAGGGTGTTGTAAATTACAATGTAAAAATAAGTTTTGATACAAACGACACACGAGTAAAGCCTGGAATGAGCACAAGTGCAGCAATTATCACAAACATAAAACAAAATATTTTGACTGTCCCCGGAGCTGCTGTAAAAAGTCAAAATGGAACAAGCTATGTACAAACTTTTACCACCGCATTACCAAAGGCAGCTCTTGGAGTACAAGGATCACCTTCAATAATACCACCCACAAATGTCACGGTCACAACTGGACTTTCTAGTGATACTTTAGTTGAAATAACTTCTGGATTAAACGAAGGAGATATCGTTGTAACAAAAACAATTGCTGGATCAACCTCTACTACGTCCACTCCTAGCTTACTAAATACGGTAGGTGGAAACAGAGGTGGGGCTAGTATCGGAGGATCACTACACTAAGAGGAAACTAAAAAAATGATCGAATTAAAAAACATTACAAAAGTATATAAAACAGGCGACATAGAATTCAATGCCTTAAATGGCATCTCTTTTAAGATAGAAGATGGAGAGTTTATAGCAATAATGGGCCCATCTGGTTCTGGAAAATCCACATTGATGCATATACTGGGAGCACTTGATAAGCCAACAAGTGGAACATATTTTTTAGATGACAAAGACGTTTCAACTTTGTCAGACGACCAGCTAGCAGATATTCGAAAAGATAAAATTGGTTTTGTTTTCCAGTCTTTTAATTTACTTCCAAGAACAACGGTCTTACGTAACGTAATGCTACCATTAATCTATGAAGGGGTGGCTAAAACAGAACGCACAAAAAGGGCACATGAGGCTTTAAAATTAGCAGGGTTAGATGAACAACATTTTTCACACCTATCAAACCAACTCTCTGGTGGACAAATACAACGTGTTGCCATAGCAAGAGCATTAGTAAACAATCCGTCACTCATACTGGCTGACGAACCCACTGGTAATTTAGATTCAAAAACTAGTGAAGTCGTACTGGGAACATTTCAAGAACTAAACAAAAAACACGGTAGAACCATAGTGTTAATAACTCACGAACAAGATATAGCATTACATGCCGATAGAATATTATTTATTAAAGATGGAATACTCGTTGAAGATTCAACTGGTCATGAAAAAACTATAATAAAAAAACACTAAAATTATGAAAATAGAAGATATTTTAAAAGAAACATATTCATCGTTGTCATCAAACAAAGTTAGAACAGGACTTACAATGTTGGGTATCATTATAGGAATAGCCTCAGTCATAGCAATGACTGCAATAGGTCAAGGGGCACAAAATTCTATCTCTGCAAGAATAGAATCTATTGGATCAAATTTAATTATGGTAACACCAGGAGCTCAAAGATCTTTTGGTGGTGGACCCTCTGCTGGACGTGGTGGTGCTCAATCACTCACGGTGGCAGACGCTGATGCAATACAATCAGAAGTATCAAACGTCGCTGGTGTCGTAAGAGTAGTTTCAACACGCAAACAAGTTGTAGCAACTGGAACAAATACAAATACAACAATAGTTGGAACTGAACCATCATATTCTACCGTTCGTAATGTTTCTATTGATGAGGGAGTTTTTATTTCCTCACAAAATGTATTAAGTGGTTCAAAGGTTGCAGTGTTGGGACCAACAACGCGCGATGATTTATTCGGAGTTGGAGCAACAGGGGTAGTTGGTCAAAAAATTCGTATCGCTGGAAGCGAATATCAAATCATAGGAATAACGGTATCCAAGGGTGGTAGTGGTTTTGGAAATGCTGATGATACAATTTTTATCCCATATACAACTGCGCAAAGATATCTTTCTGGAAATAAATATCTAAGTGAAATAGATGTATCGGCTCAAGATTCAAGCTTTTCTACCCAAGTGCAAACAGACATCACGACCCTACTTCTCACTCGTCACAATATTACTGATCCTACAAAAGCAGATTTTAGTACAATGAATCAAGCAGACATCATAGCTACAGCATCAAGTGTAACTGGCACTTTTACCGCCCTACTCGCAGCAGTAGCAGGTATATCCCTCCTCGTTGGTGGAATTGGAATTATGAATATGATGTTAACCACAGTAACAGAACGCACAAGAGAAATAGGACTACGTAAAGCAATAGGAGCAAAAAGAAAAGATATAAATACTCAATTTTTAGTTGAAGCAGTAATTCTAACATTTACGGGTGGAGCAATAGGAGTAATCCTTGGTTGGCTTATATCCTTTGGTGTCAGTACCCTTGGAATATTACAAGCGCAAGTTTCCATTTCTTCGGTACTTCTGGCCTTTGGTGTCTCGACTGTTATCGGTATAGTTTTTGGTTACTACCCTGCGAGACACGCAGCGTCACTTAATCCGATTGATGCATTGAGGTATGAATAAAATTGTTAGTAAAGGTCAAAATTATTAGTTTTAAAAAATAAAAAAATATGAAAAACAAAAAAAATATAATTTTAATAGCGGGTTTTGTAATTTTAGCACTAATTTCTTTTTATGTTGGAACAACATATTCAGGATCAAAAAATACAACCAATTCTCTAGCAAATAATCCCAGACAAGGTGGACAAAATAGTCAGTTTGGACAAGGAAGAGGTGGAAGGGGTTTTGGAGGAAATGTTTTTGGTCAAATAATAGCAAAAGATGCAAATAGTATTACTGTGCAATTAAGTATGCCCAGTGACCCAAATACAACAGGAATATCTAACACGGGCACTGGTTCAAAGATAGTTCTATATACAAATACAACCACAGTATCAAAAACTATACCCGGAACAAGTAATGATTTAGTGGTAGGAACAAATGTAACCATACAAGGGACTGCAAACCCTGATGGTAGTGTTAGTGCCCAAAGTATCTCAATTAGACCAAATACACCAACTAGAGTACAATAAAAATTAATGGGAGACTACCCTATGCGGATAAATAAATACTTGGCACATCAGAAAATCGCTACCCGCGATGGGGCAGATGTTCTGGTTGCTAAAGGTGATGTTTTTATAAATGGAAAGCGTGCCGTGCTTGGCAGTAAGGTAAACGAGGATGATAAAGTAGAAGTACGCGGAAAAAATAATATCAAAAATTATGTTTATTACGCATACAATAAACCAAAGGGGCTTGAAACTCCAGACATTTCTGTAAAAGACGTGTTCCCTGTTGGGCGTTTAGATAAAGATTCTCATGGACTTATAATTCTCACCAACGATGGACGCATAACTGATCTACTTCTAAATCCAAAATATATTCACGAGAAAGAATACATTGTAAAAACTTCCAATAAGCTCCGTTCCAATTTTAAACAAAAAATGGAGGCAGGAGTAAATATTGAAGGATATGTTACTAAAAAATGTAAAGTGCAAGTAATTAATGAAAATACCTTTAAGATAATTCTATCTGAAGGCAAGAAACACCAAATTCGCCGAATGTGTTCCAATCTCTTTCAAGAAATTGCAGATCTAAAAAGAATCCGTATTATAAATATCGAATTAGGGAAATTAGCCCTAAACACCTCTCGAGAAATCAAAGGCAAAGAACTCGAAACTTTTTTGGGTAGTATGGGAATAAAATAAAAAATTTGACTATCCTAAAAAAATGATGTATTGTGTACTAAACAGAGTACAAAAACCTAAAAACAAAAAACGATGAACGAGAAAATCACGGTAAACAGGCAAGCTCCGGTTTCTTTTTCGATGGAATTCGAAAAAAGGTATGGAAAATTTAACATTTCCTCACAAAACACAGTTTCTTGGGGAATAAATCATTTCACCCTTAAAGACATCGAGATGGTTGAATGCCCCAGAGACAAAATCAGTGGCACAGAGTTTTCTGAACATATAAATTCTTTAGGATATGTACCACTTGATTTCTTCCACGCCAGGGCTATTTTAAAAGATAACAAAAACTTAAGTAAACTGATGAACGTTCTTGGAAACTACTTGTGGAAAAAAGGATTCAAACTGGAAACCACAAACTTCTTTGGCACTATGGTAGCCGACGAAGAAGGGGAAACATTTATCGTATGCTATAAGTTTAATGGAACTAATGATTTTCCTATGTTTATGGCATTTGAGGACGAACCCGGCTGGTCAAGCCATGCTGACCTGGCTATTGTCTTTAAACAAAGTTTTATTAAAAAGATCTTGCTTCAGCAAAAAATTGTTGAAAACCAAAAAAAGAAAGCTAAGAAGTAACAGTTTCCCCGGAAAATTAAAAACTTTCTGGGGATTTTTATTTCAAAAAATATTTTTATATCACTGTTTGCAAATAGTGTTCTTTGCAATATAAATTTTGGGGTTTTTAATACACTTCTTGATGATAACACTTTTCACAATAAACTATTTCAGGTCTTTCAGGAGAATAGCTTGTTTGAAATAAAACATCACATTTTTCTTCTCCATGTAAATGGTTTTTTTGTTCGCACATGCAAGTTCTAGGATAGAGTTTGTTTGGATTTCTATTTAAAACTCTCTGATAGTGTCTACAATTTGGGCACAACCTTGGAAGAGGTAAATTCTGTGATTTATAAAAATTAAATTCAGATTCTATGATTCTGAAAGCTGTTGTACATTGTTCTCTGCATTCTCCTTTGTGGGCACAGCCAATTATTTGGGAAGTAATATCGTCATTTACATCTTTAATATTATCCGGCAAATTTTCCGGCTTTATAGTAATTTTATAATTTTTTTCTTTGGGCTCTTTCCATGAAAAACCTGCGTCGTTGGCTTCAATTTTATCGAGTGGAAAAAATTCCTGGGCTGAAGTTTCATTATAAGAAAACTGAGAGATTTCAGTTGGGAAAAAATCACCATATACGTAAGTACGCCCGTTTTTATCAACATAAGGCATATCATTCATGTGTTTGATAATTCTTGGAACTAACTCTTCATACTCTTCTTTTGTATACTGTTTGTTTAAAATACAATATTTACTATTTTTTAAACTAATACAGCCAAATAAATTACTGTTATTGTTATAACAATACATGGAATAACTTATTTCCCTTCCTTCTACTGCATTGATACTTCCAATCACTTTATTTATATTTTTTCCACAACATAAAGATTCATAAACTTGCTCAGTATTCTCACCAAATTGTGTAAAGTCATAACACTCTTTATTGTTTTTAACAATCAACCACATACAATATTTGCAATATTCTGATCCAGTTGCTATAAATGAATTTTTTGTATATTTTGAATTATTAACATAGTCCCCCGTAGAATCCAAATTCTGAATTCCGTGCATATATTTATTGGGGAATTTAAGCCAAAACTCTACAGCTTCTTTTTTTATTTTTTGAACTGTCTCATGTGATCCCAAGTCAAATTCCTCTAATTTTTTTAGGTACTCTTCTCTTGTATATTTCTCGTTAAAAATACAATATTGCTGACCTCTTAGATTTATACAACCAAAACAATTGGAGCACCCTGCAAGATTTTTTGAAAACCATATATCGTGAGAACTTTCACAATCTACTGAATAGTAAATCTCGTAACACTTTATACAATTAATAGACTCGTAGGCAAGTTGTGTGCTTTCACCCATCGTTACATCTACGCAATCAGTGCAATGTTCCATCTCTTCACCATAACTACATTTTTCATCATAGTCAGAATTAAAAATATAATAGCAATTTTTCAAATAATGATTCATGTTTGTAAAATTGCTATTAACAAGAGTCTTGTATAGTGTTATCAAATTAAATTGTGGAACTTTTTTTATCAACTCTCCAAATTGTTCAAAAAATGGTTTTGAAAAATCAACCTCTAATCCAAAATTCATTGGATCCCATTTGTCACTCCACCAACATTCTTCACAGTAATTTACTATCCCTTTTTCTGGATCAAATCTCGAAAGAGTATCGGCCTTGCAAAGTTCACATGGACGCTTGTAAAATGTTCTTTCATTACGAAAAGACAATCGTCTTTGTAATCTACAATCTGGACACCAAGTAGGTGCTGGAACTCCTATTTTCCCATAGAATTTTAAATCTTCTTCTTCAACAACAAATTCCTTCTTACACTTCTGACAATTTTTTGTTTGATTTTCCATAATTAATATTATCTCACAATTAATCCACAAGCGACAACTTATGGGCTAAATAATGAGGGCGATTTTTTGTTAGGCTCGCCCGTTTCCTTTTATCTTCCCCCTCTCCAGAAAAGAGGTTTGTGTGATGATGACTGGTGTGACGATCCATACGGCTTCTTATATCTTACGACCGCTTCCCAGTTCATGCTCTCTTGAAAATATTCTGAATGATTGTATTCAACAGTATAGCCTTGACTACGTACCCAATCTACGGCCCTACATTCAACCCCAGAATTACCAACCCATACTATTTGATAAAGATCATTCCCTACATATTTTTCCTCTTGACTCATATATCTTATCCAGCGCCATCAATTGATAGCTTTCCCGTCCTTAACGGTTATTAAACTGGTTGGCAAATTCAATGAACATTTTCTAGATATATTATCTCACGTATTTGACAATCTGTCATATTTGTCGACAAATTATGATAAAAAACGAAAAATTACTTAATTCCATTAAAGAACTAGGCCTAGAAGAAAACGAGGCAAGAGTTTATCTTGCTTCCCTTTCACTTGGAGGAACTACGGTTTTAAAACTTTCTAAGCTTTCGGAAGTAAAAAGAACAACAATATATGAAATAATAGATTCCCTCGAGAGAAAAGGTCTAATGAAAAAAGAAATCCATGGTTTTAAAACTCTTTATTCAGCTGAACACCCAGAACGATTAGAAAATTCCTTAGAAGCCAAGAAAGTATTGCTTTCCAAAATGTTGCCAGAACTTGAAGGGCTATACCACTTAAAAGGAACAGAAAGTTCAATCAAGTTTTATAGTGGGCTTACTGCTATTAAAAATATTTATGATGATTTACTCAAGGATTTAAAAATACACGAATTTTATTATGCTATTTCAAATATAAAAGAATGGCAAGAGCTTGATGAAGAATTTTTTCTTAAAAACCATGTTGAAACCCGTAGTAAAATGGGAATTGAAACAAAATTATTATTTACTGAAGGAGATGTAGCTCAAAAAAGAAAACAAACAGAAAGAAATTTTAATGAAGAAATAAAAATTCTTCCAAAGAATTCTGAATTTCATGTAGATCTTGTTGTAACTCCTCATAAACTTGTAATGTTTCAACTACACGAACCGCTCGTTGCAATTGTGATTGAAAATAAAAGCATCATTGAGCTTCAAAAAGAGATGTTCGAATTAATTTGGAATGGAATAATTTAAATCTGCACTTTGGAGAAAAAATAACTACCTACGAGAAGAAAAACAACTGTCAAGATAGATAAAATAGACAAATCACGGGCCAGAGTGAAAAAGTGAACATTGGTGAGTAGGTGTCGGAGGGCATCTACGGTATATGACAAGGGGTCAAAAGAAGCGATAGCGCCAAGAATAGTTGTGCGATCTAATGGGAAAATCGCGCCCGAGAGAAAAAAGAGAGGCATTACTAAGAAGTTCATTATCATCTGAAAACCTTGCATATCGTCCAGTTTTGAGGCGATAGCGGTCCCTAGTGCGGTAAAGAGTAGTGAAGATAGAAACATCACAAGAATAGCAATTGGGACAAGCCCCCAAGAAACTGGTCTGAATCCAGCAATCAAAGATAAAAATAAAACTAGGGTGCCTTGCATGGTTGCAATCGTTGCTCCTCCTAAAGTACGTCCAATCATAATATTAAAACGTGAAACCGGAGCGACTAATGTCTCTTTTAAAAAGCCGAACTGTTTATCCCAAATAATTTCCATCCCGGAAAAAATAGAAGTAAAAATGATAGTCATGCTGATAATACCCGGAACTAAAAATTCTATATAATTCCCCTGACCTGCTTTAGAAAAAACCGGCCCAAAACCAAAACCAAGTGCCAGCAAAAAAAACAATGGCTGAGCTAAAGAACCAAACACTCTAGATTTTGAACGAAGATATCTTTTTAGTTGTCTTAACCATAAAATATAAATTATATTCATATATTTATTTTCTACTCCATGCTCTGTGGCGCATACGCATAGCGTCTACCGTACTTACTTCTTCTTGTCTTATGGTTTTGCCTGTTAATTTCAAAAAAGCCTCCTCAAGAGAATCTGTTTCTGTTTGTGTTTTTAATTGACTTGCTGTTCCAGAAGCAACAATAGTGCCATGATCAATGATGGCAATACGATCTGCAATACGTTCTGCTTCTTCTATATAATGGGTTGTAAAAAATACTGTAATACCTTCTTCTTTGTTTAATTTACTTAAATATTCCCACATGTGATTGCGTGTTTGTGGATCAAGACCAAGTGTCGGTTCGTCTAAAAATAAAACTTTCGGATGGTGTAGTAGTCCACGAGCAATCTCAAGCCTGCGTTTCATGCCACCTGAAAATTCTTTTACCAAATTATCTCTTCTATCCCAAAGTTCAACAAATTCTAATAATTGTTTTATTCTTTCTCTGCGAACTTTTTTTGCAACACCATATAAAACTGCATGGATTTCCATATTCTCATAAGCCGTAAGTTCATCATCTAGACTAGGATCTTGGAAGACAATACCAAATGAATGCCTAACTCCATTCGGCTCTTTTTCTACATTATGTTCATCTAATATCAAAGAACCAGAAGTCGGAGAAAGAAGGGTTGTTAACATTTTTATTGTTGTAGATTTCCCTGCACCATTTGGTCCCAAAAAAGCAAAAATTTCTCCTTTTTCAACAGAAAAAGAAATATCATCTACTGCCGTGAAATCTTTAAACTTTTTTGTTAAATTTTCAACTTTAATTATAGACATTCAAAAAATTATTTACCCAGTGCCCAATCTTTTAGTTCTTCATAACTTCCATCTCCACAAATAAATTTCTTTGTTTTTGTGTTATAAAAAAATGGTACTCCTCCACACATATCTTTATCTATTTCAAGTAAACGCTTTTCATTTTCTTTATTGTGCCACACTTCTATTGCTTCAATTTTTATCCCTTCTTCCTTTTCTAGACGCACGACCAAATCATGCATTACAACACAATGCGGACATTCAGTTCCATAAAATTCTAAAAGATGAGACATGGCTATATTATAGCAAAAAAATCCAGTTTGTCTGGATTTTTTTGTAAAAACTATTTAACGAGTCTTGAAAGTCGAGCTTTCTTGCGAGCCGCGTTGTTTTTCTTTATCACCCCCTTTTTTGCAGCCTTATCTATGGCCTGATAGGCAGAACTTAGCATTTTTGTAGCGCCAGCTTTATCTACCTTTGAAGTTTTTTCAATTTTCTTTATTATTTCCTTCATCGCTCGTTTTCTGTTGTCGTTAACGGCCTTTTTTCTAAGAGAACCTCGAACCGCCTTTTTTGCTGATTGTATTATTGGCATATGTTAAACATATCAAAAAGAACACAAAAACGCAAATCACGGCCCATAAGTAATACGATATTACTTGTGGTATTATAATAGAATGATAGGAAACATAAGAGGAAAAATAACACTAAAAACAGATAAGTTCCTAATAGTTGAAACTAATGGGGTTGGCTATAAAATAAATGTATCTCAAGACACAATATCAAAGATTTCAACTGGGGCTGATGCTTTTGTATGGACACATCTTCATGTAAGAGAAGATATCTTGGATCTTTATGGGTTTTTGAATAGGGAGGAATTGGTATTTTTTGAAATGCTAATAAATATTTCTGGAATTGGACCAAAAGGAGCATTAACAATATTGGGAATAGCGTCACTTGAAACTCTTAAAAAGGCAATCAGCTCGAGCGATGTTACCTATCTTACAAAAATTTCTGGCATTGGTAAAAAAACTGCAGAAAAAATTGTCCTCGAACTTAGAGATAAAATAGGAGAAACAAAAGAAGGAGAATCTCTGCAAAATGAACTCGACGTTCTTGAAGCGCTTAAATCTTTGGGTTATTCACAGATACAGGCTCGTGACGCACTCAAAAAAATTTCACCTGAGGCAGACACCAATGCAAAGATTCGTGAAGCTTTGAGATTTTTAGGAAAATAGAAAAATGCCAGAGCTCCCAGAGGTAGAGACAACAACAAAAGGCCTAAAAAAACACGTTTTGGGTTTAAAAATCATTAAAGTATGGACAGACCTAGACACAAAAGACAAACGCAAAAATGACACAGTGGCAAATCTGTCATATTTTAACTTATTTAAAAAAGAAATAGCTGGCAGAAAAATCTTATCAGTAGAAAGACGTGCTAAAAATATATTAATAAATGTCTCCGGGGACAAAACTATTTTAATTCACATGAAGATGACTGGGCATTTACTGTATGGAAAATACAAATTTTTAAAAAAGGAAAATAGATGGGTCCCAGACAAGGCCGGCCCACTGAAAGATCCATATAATAGATTCGTCCATGTTGTGTTTACCCTGTCGAACAAAAAAAGTTTAACTTTTTCTGATGCACGTAAATTTGGAAAAATTACCTTGATTAAAACAAAAGAAACCAGCACCTCTAAGCACCTAAGAGGCCTGGGTCCTGAACCACTTGATAAAAATTTTGATTTTAAAAAATTTAAAGAAAGATTGGCACAAAAACCAAAAGGAAAAATAAAGAGTGTCTTAATGGATCAAAGTGTAATTTCAGGTATTGGCAACATTTATTCTGATGAAATTCTTTGGCTTTCTGGAATACACCCAGAAAGAATGGTTTCCAAAATAAAAGATCGTGAATTCAAAAAAATATTTATTTCAATGAAGAAATCTTTGAGTAAAGGAATAACCTTAGGAGGTGATTCAATGTCTGACTATAGAAATATCCATGGGTTACCAGGAAAATTTCAATTACACCATAATGTTTACAGAAAAACGGGAGAAAAATGTAAAAAACCAAAATGTTCTGGCATAATTAAAAGAATAAAAGTTGGTGGCCGCTCCGCGCACTTCTGTTCCGTACATCAAAATTAAACATTTAAAATTCTAAACAGAGCAATTCCACAAGCGACAGACACATTGAGTGATTCTTTTTTTCCTTTCATCGGTATTTCAGCTATAATGTCACATTTATTTAAAATACTTTTGGGAATTCCTGTAACCTCTGTGCCCATTATAAAAGCATTTTTATTTTGTAGTTTTACCTTTTTATAATTAATCGAGTTTTTTGCTTGTTCTATGGCGATGATTTGGTACTCCTCTTTTTTTAGTTTAATGAGCAAACTCGTTAGGCTTTTTCTACTTTCCCATGAAACAAATTCCTCTGCCCCAAGTGATGCTTTTGCAATGTCCCCTCTTTTTTTACCAAACCTATCTAGTGGTGCAGGAGTATAACCAGTCAAATAAATCTTATTCATTCCCGCCGCATCAGCCGTACGAAACATGGCGCCAACATTTTGCGTGCTTCTAATATCATGAAGAATTAAAACTGAGTTTTTTGTCATTGTCCGCCCGGTAGGAATCGAACCTACGACCATCTCCTTAAAAGGGAGCTGCTCTACCGACTGAGCTACGGGCGGTTAATTAACTACGCGGTTTTAATAACTTTTCATGAGTAGTCAGTCGAAGCCGCTACGACTGAGCTACTGGCGGATATGTTTGATAATAACAGATTTTTAGAAAGCTTCAAGTAGAAACTCCTCAAAACGAACTTCTGCGTCCAAGTCCTTCTTTCTTGCTTCTGGCAATAAGTATGATAATTTTTCAGCAAAACTCTTTAATTCTTCCTCTTTAAATTTACTAAAATTCTTTTTTAACATCATATCTTTAGCTTTCCAGAAAAGCACCCCAACGAGTTCTTCCATCCCTACCCCTAGATCTATTGCTTGTCTAAAGTGAATCCATAAATTCAATTTATCTCGCCTTTCAAGATCATATGCTAATAAAAAATTATTGTATCTTTCTTTTTTTTCTTTCGGCTGTTCAAAAATATTTAATTCAGCTCTAGATTTTTTAAAAACATCGGTTATTGTTTTGTTTAAACTTCCTTCCAAAAAAATAAAAAGGTTCTTGGATTTTCCCATAGATTCCAATTTGTCTAAAACAAAATCTTTTATGTCTTCGTTTTCTAAAACATTTAAAAACACAACTATGCATTTCTTAGAAAACAAGCTTTCTCCTGAATACAAGCTCATTGCTTGGGTTGGATTAAAATCATTTTTGTTTATAAAAAAAGTCTCAGCATCTTTTGGTATAGATTTGAGAAATTTTTCATAATTGGCATGTTTGTTTTTTACATCATCACCAGCAAAAAGGTATATCATAATTTAAAACTTAACTATTTTCCTATATTCTGTGTATGGGGTACCGTATTTCTCCGAAAGTACTGTCTCCTGCATTTTTAAAAAAACAGGCAATGTTAAAAAAAAAGAAAAAGTTGTAAGAACAATCATAAAGACAGCATTGACCATAATTCCAAACCCTAATATTAGTATAAAAATTCCCCAATGATTTGGAATGCTTGTATATTTATATGGCCCATGTAAAAAATCTTCTTTTGTCAAAACTTCTTTTTTCATTTTTTTTGAATTTACTTTAATCCAAAAAATCAAAATAGAAGCAAAAACTATGAACAAAAATCCTACGGACATGGTATAGG
>JBAXPX010000012.1:0-24670 GCA_037132055.1 bacterium | reverse complement strand
ATAATAAAAAGGAAGGTGATATAGAAAAATATAATATTTCTTTACCAAACATAGATGAAATTATAAAAAAAGGAGGTGGACAATTAGAAGTTTTTTCAGATAGTAAAAAAATTGATTTTGAAGAATTCGTTATTGTAATTGATGGTAATTCTGCTGAAGTTATGTTTATAAGGAAAAAAGATCCTACTCAAAATAAAGGCATCGGTGTTCCTATTTATCTTGAGCTGGGAAAGAGATTAGCTGAAAATGGAATAACCTTGTGTTCGTCTAAAGCACAATATGGACCAGGCCGTGATCTTTGGTTTAAATTGTCTCAGTTGGGTTTTACAGAAAGAGTCAATGGTGGTTTTATTTTTAAAGATAAAGAATCTTTAAATACTAATGAAATAAATGAGGGTTCATCTGTGAAATATCAGGGAAGAACGTGGAAAATTAAAGAAATTATTGATCATAAATATGAGATAAACGGAAAGATAGAGAAAAGACCTCTTTACAATCTAGAAAGAGACGACGGTTATATTTTACAAGAAGGGGGTGTAAAAAAATTTATATTCAAAGATGATTTTGAATTAATAAGAGCCTAACTTTTTAGATATTTGGTGTTATAATATTTATATGGAACCAGAAAAACAAATAGACATAAAAACACTACAAGAAGAAAACGAAAAGTTGCTAAAACGTCAATCCATCAAATCTGACATAGTCTCTATCAGCGCACATCAGATCAGAACCTCCCTCTCGGCAATCAAGTGGATTTTAAAAATGTTCACAGACGGAGATTTAGGAAAACTAACCGCAGAACAAGAAAACTTGATGCGAAGAGCTTACGAAGACAATGATCGAGCCATAGGAGTAGTGAGTGAGCTCCTACAAGCAAATAAAATAGAAGATGTCGTCGAAAAAAAATATTCCTTTGCAGAAACAGACATCATTGAGCTCATTGACAGCTCTGTCTTTGACTTCTCTGGAGAAGCTCTCGCACACAAAATAGAAATAATATTTTTAAAACCAGAAATGCGACTACCCACAGTCAAAGCGGATAAAGAAAAATTCCGCATAGTATTACAAAATCTTTTTGAAAATTCTATAAAATATAGTAATCCATATGGAAAAGTTTTTATAGCTTTAAGGGAAAAAGATTCTTTTATAGAAGTTTCTATAAAAGATATAGGTATCGGGATTTCCGAAGAAGGTAAAAAAAGGATCTTTGAAAAATTCTATCGAGACGTAACCGCCCAGAAAAAAGAAGCTGTCGGCTCAGGAATAGGTCTTTTTACTACAAAAAAGATAGTCGAGGATCATGGGGGTAAAATATGGTTTGAAAGTAATGAGGGCGAAGGTACAACGTTCTTCTTTACGGTCCCAATTTATAAAGGGGTCAAGTAAGTTGCACTAGTTTTGTCTAGTGTAGTATAATAACAACATGCCAAAAACAATACTTATAATTGAAGACGATAATTTTTTACAAGGACTCGAAGCTACTAAATTAAAAAAGGAAGGTTACAATATTTTAACAGCTTCAAATAGCGTCGAAGCATTCAAGCTCATGGAAGGCAAAGACAAGATTGACCTTATTCTGCTCGACTTGCTTCTGCCAGACGTAGACGGTTTTACAATATTAGAAAAAGTACGACAAAATAAAATATTCCAAAGTATACCAGTTATTGTCTTTTCAAATCTTTCTGAAGAAAAAGATGTATCTCGTGCTACAAAGCTCGGCATTAGCGAATTTATGATAAAGTCAAATTTCACTTTGGATGAAATCTCAAAAAAGGTTAAGGAATTGATAGGATAGCAAATGGAACTAAGCGACAAGCTTGAACTAAAATTTAGACTAGATGAAAATCAAAAAAAGGCATTAAGGAAACTTGGCCTTTTTTCTGTTTATGATATGTTATTTTACTTCCCTACGAGATATAGCGACATAAGCCAAGTAAAACAAATAGCGGATTTAATTCCTGGAGAAATTGCAACTGTTTATGGGAAAGTATCTAAATTAAAAACAAAAAAAAGCTATCATGGGAAAGTACCAATGGCTGAAGGTCAAATAGAAGATCTTTCTGGAAAAATAAAAATAACTTGGTTCAATCAAGCATATTTGGCAAAAATGCTTCACGAAGGAGAAAACGTAAAATTAACTGGAAAAGTTACGGAAAGTAAATATGGCATATACCTTGCCAACCCAGAATTTGAAAAAACTAGTGACTTGCCAATTGATTCTCATGATACCCTTTTTAATAAAAGCAGCATAAACAATAGTGGATTTTCTTACCCTATATATCATGAGACACGCGGCATAACATCCAAATGGTTTTATCATGCAATCGAAAAAATATTAAAAGATAAAACTTTAGAAAATATTGAGGATTATGTACCAAACGACATTTTAAAAAAATATAATTTGCCAACATTAAAAACCGCACTCATCTGGATTCACAAACCAAAAAACGCTCGCGACGCAGAAGCAGCCAGAAAAAGATTCGCATTTGAAGAAGTTTTTTGTATTCAATTAGAACGCCAACACGATAAAACAGAATGGAGACATAATAAATCTTTTCAAATATCACCTGCTAAAAAAGAAACAGATGAATTTCTAAAATGTTTCCCTTTTACTCCAACCAATTCTCAAATAAAATCAATAGAAACTACGCTTTCTGATATGGCAAAAACTTTTCCAATGTCTAGACTCCTTGAGGGAGATGTGGGATCTGGGAAAACAGCAGTGGCAGCCACAGCAGCATATACAGTAGTTAATCAAAAAAAATCCCTCGCCAATACTCGGGACAACCTGCAAATTTCACAAAATTTACAGGTTGCATATATGGCCCCGACAGAAATTTTAGCAACTCAACACTTTGAATCTTTTATCCAATATTTCAATTCACCCCGCCAAGGCGGGGCAAGCCTCCCAACCAATATCGGACTCATTACAGGATCTGGTTGTCGAAAATTCCCATCAAAAGTAAACCCATCTGGTTGGACCGATATTTCTCGCGCGCAACTTTTAAAATGGGCCGCTAATGGCGAAATCCCCATTTTAATTGGTACACATGCATTAATCCAAAAAACTGTTAAATTTAAAAACTTGGCTTTAGTTGTAATAGACGAACAACATAGATTCGGAACCGCTCAAAGACAAAAATTAGTCAGAAAAGACAAGATTGCTCCTCATTTACTTTCGATGACAGCTACCCCTATTCCCCGCACACTTGCCCTTACTATATATGGGGACTTAGATTTATCATTACTTGAAGAAATGCCCCTTGGTAGGAAACCAATTATTACAGAAATAATTACTCCAAATAAACGCACTGAGACTTACGAAAAAGTCCGCGAAGAATTAAAAAAAGGTAGACAGCTTTATGTTATTTGTCCAAGAATAGACGAACCAGATCCAGCAAAAGAAATGGCTGTGCAGGCGAAGTCTGCTGTAGCCGAAGCAAAGCGTTTGAAAAAAGAAGTATTCCGTGAATATGAAATTGGAGTGTTGCATTCCAAAATGAGCAAACAGAAAAAAGAAGAAGTTATGAAAAATTTTACCGAAGGGAAAATAAATATTCTTTGTGCCACATCTGTTGTTGAAGTTGGAGTAAATGTTCCGAACGCCACAATAATAATAATCGAGGGAGCAGAAAGGTTCGGCCTCGCTCAACTTCATCAACTCCGCGGACGAGTGATTCGTAGCAATCATCAAGCATATTGTTATGTTTTCGCCTCCGACTCCGCCAAGGCTTCGCCGGACAAGGATGCAAAGAATAAAACCGTTCAGCGACTTAAAGCACTAATTACTGCCAAGAATGGTTTCGAGTTGGCAGAACTTGATCTTACTCTTCGTGGCGCTGGAGAACTAGGTGGCACAAAACAATGGGGCATCACCGACCTCGGCATGGAAGCAATCAAAAATTTAAAAATGGTGGAAGCAGCTCGAACTGAAGCAATTCGTTTAATTTCAGAAGACCCAGAACTTTTAAAATACCCTATGCTAAAAAATAAAGTTAGAGAAAAAGTTTCGGAATTCCATTTTGAATAAAAATTAACTAATACATTACCTTAGAAAATATCATCATGGATCGAACTTCATCTAATATATTCATTTTGTGGGCGTAGTAGGACTCGAACCTACGGCCAGTCGTGTATAAGACGACCGCTCTACCAACTGAGCTATACGCCCATAACTATTAAGATTTTTCTTCCATATACTTAATCGCCATTATTATGTATTCCCATAAATCTCTACTTCCTAATATAACACTGCAAGTCCCTTTTCCAAAGCCATTTTTATATGTAATAGATCTTGAATCTGTCTTTTTTATATAAGGCTTATGAAATTGGTCTTTTGGTATATTAAGCTCTTTTGACCAAAAATCAAGAGCCTTTTTTATGTTCATATCAGAATACAAATGCAATTTTACCTTCAAATCTTTATTTTCTATTCCAAATAATTTTAGCCATTTTATGAAAAACTTAAGCATACTCGGATTTGTGTTTGTTAGAGCAACTAAAGAATTTTGTGCTTTTGTCCCCTCTCCCCAATATAAAAACAATCCTGTTAAAAACAAATCTCTTTTTGAGAGCACCCCTATATCTTTGCAAACTTTTTCATAAACTTCATCTAAACGAGCATCTTTCTTGGCTCGCATAGTATTTCTATATCGTTCAATCCGTACTGGACTATCAGCTTGTAGCTCTCTTATACGTTTTTCAGATAACGGCATATCAGAAAGCCATCCACTCAATGTGCTTTTACTAACTTTCAATTCCTCTTTTATTTGGCTATAACTCATACCTTTTTTTCTCATAGTTACAGCCTTTTGTTTGTCTAATTTTCTTGCCATATAAAAATACGAACCATTAAATACTAATTACCAAGTAATTATACCCTAGTTCGTATTTTTATACAAACAGATTAAACAACTTTTTCTGTTTCAAGCTTCTTTGGTATTATTCCATGTGCAACTATTAATTTTTCATATTCTTCTTGTTCTAAAGTTTCAACTTCAATAAGTTTCTTGGCAATAGCATCAAGTGCTTTTTTATGTTCTGCTAAAACTTTTTTTGCTGACTCTATTCCATCGTTTATAATTCTTGAAACTTCAGAATCAATTTTGGTTGCCACAGTTTCTGAATAA
Organism: bacterium; assembly: GCA_037132055.1. Taxonomy (GTDB): domain Bacteria; phylum Patescibacteriota; class Minisyncoccia; order Phycocordibacterales; family UBA9973; genus UBA9973. Next base: position 19,541 of record JBAXPX010000012.1, on the reverse strand, counting down.
GCTTTTTCAAGTGATTCCCCCCAGCCAGCTTTTCCACCATCTTCTGCAAAAGACACAGGTCCAATAACATCCGACATTCCCCAACGTGTCACCATAGCCCGAGCTAAATTTGTAGCCACTTGTAAATCACTCGAAGGGCCAGTTGTAATATCTCCGAAAATCATCTGCTCAGCCACATATCCACCAAGAGACATTGCAATGTCATCTATAAATTCTTTTTTGGATTGCAAGCGTCTTTCTTCAAGAGGCAATTTCAAAGTATATCCCCCGGCATTTCCTCGAGCCACGATAGAAACTTTATGCACTGGATCTGCATTGGGCAATACCGAAGCCACAAGCGCATGTCCTGCCTCATGATATGCAGTAATTTCTTTTTCTTTGGTTGAAAGTAAATGACTTTTTCGTTCTGGTCCAAGCATTACTTTTTCAATTGCTCGAATCAAATCAAATTGAAAAACTTTTTTGCGATTTTCGCGTGCTGCAAGAATAGCTCCTTCGTTCATAAGAGAATACAAATCGGCACCAGAAAAACCAGGAGTGCGCTCTGCGATTAGTTTTAAATTAATATCTTCTGCTAGAGGTTTCTTCTGTGCATGAATTTTTAAAATCTCTTCTCTGTCAGCTCTATCTGGTAAATCAAGAATAACTTTTCGATCAAAACGTCCTGGGCGGATAAGTGCTGGATCAAGCACATCTGGTCTATTGGTTGCCGCCATGACGATAACTTTATCATTTGGCTCAAAGCCATCCATTTCAACTAAAATCTGGTTTAGGGTCTGTTCTCTTTCGTCATTGCCTCCGCCAAAACCCCCACCTCTTGTGCGCCCTATCGCGTCTATTTCATCTACGAATATTATGGAAGGAGCTGCTTTTTTGGCCATTTTAAATAAGTCTCTCACTCGAGATGCACCAACCCCGACAAACATCTCAACGAACTCAGATCCTGATAAATGAAAAAATGGCACTGAGGCTTCCCCTGCGACAGCCCTTGCAAGTAATGTTTTACCCGTACCTGGAGCACCAGTCAGGATAACTCCTTTTGGAATTCTTGCTCCAATATCTAAAAACTTTTTTGGGCTTTTTAGAAAATCTACAATTTCTTTCAATTCTTCTTTAGCTTCTTTACAGCCAGCCACGTCTTTAAATGTGACTTTATTATTTTTATCATTTGGATCAGTAATCCGAGCTTTTGATTGGCCAAAAGTAAATGCTTGCATACCCGCTCCTTTTACTTGGCGCGAAATATACCAAAAGAAAAATACTATAAAAATAATCGGTATCAAAAATGGCAAAAGATTCACAACCCAATACCAAAATCCAGTTTCGTTTTTTATTTCAATTACAGTATTCGCTAAAGATTCTGGCTTTACACCATAATTCGAAAGTGTTTGAGAAAGAGAAGTCTCAACTTCTTTTTTTGCTTTTTTTATTTGATCATCTTTAAAAGTAATCGTAAGATCCCCACCTTCAACAACAATTTTTTTCACATCTCCAGCGCTGACACTCTTTGCAAGATCCGAAATAGGTATCTCTGGAGCAGCCTTTGGCATTCCGGAAATAACTAAATAAAGTGCCGTGATCAACATAAAAATCATAACCGCACCCAAAATACTTCCAGAAAAATTTGGCCCCTTCATTGTCTTTTTAACCTTTTTTTCTAGGTTCTTTTTGTTTAAAAAATTAAAATCCATCTATAGAACATAGCACAAAAAACATAAAAAGTGAATTGCTTTATTAAAAAAGAAAATAAAAAAAATCACAACGACTGTTTTCATAGTACTTATTTTTTAAATGAAACTAAATGAACTTACCTAACTTAGTCCATTATAGCATAATGGAGTGTATTTGTCAACTGTGGTGGAGATGACGGGAATTGAACCCGTGTGCAAAAGGTTATTATAAAGAAATCTACATGTTTATTGCGCTTTTTGTTTTAAATTGAAAAACTATTAAGCGAACGAAATATTTTTCAATCGATTCCCTTTGTTTCGGGAGAAATCCGAGAATCTATTTCCCCTATCCCGATAATATTATGCCTTACCTCATATATCGGAAGTCTATGAGAAAGACAACAGCTGGCGCTTACGCGGTAGCTGTAGCAAAAGCAAAAGTGTTCATACCGAAGTATGGAGATACGATTGCTCGTGCCTTAGAAGCTAATTTTGCAATTAACATTTGAGCGAATTTTCACGAGATTGCGCTCATTCTCGACATGCATCAATAATAATAGGCCTGATGTCTATGCCTTGCATCCCCAAAATTTATTTCATAAATTTTGGGTCCCGAGCTATTTATAGCGAGGGACAAAAAATCTATTCTGTTTTCAACGTTCTTTGTATTCCCTTCTTATCTCGCGATCAGTTTCTCGTTTTTTTATATTCTCACGTTTGTCGCGAGTTTTCTTTCCTTTTACTAAAGCGATTTGCACTTTAATTTTTCTATTTTTATTATACACTGAAATAGGTATAATTGTCAAACTCTTATTTTTCTCATTGCTTCCCAACTCGTTTATTTCTTTCTTAGTTAATAAAAGTTTTCTGTTTCGTATCGGATCATAATCCTTTGGTGCATTTTTTATTTGAAAGGGAGGAATATTAGAATTAATGAGAAACGCTTCACCCCCTCGAATAACCACAAACGCACCTTCTAGTGACATCTTCCCCGCTCTGACAGATTTTACTTCAGTACCCAAAAGCTCGATACCTGTTTCGTATTTTTCTAAAATTTCATAATTAAAATGCGCCTTTCTACTTTCTGCATAATTTGCCATAGACATATATTAGCATATAATAAATGGCATGGAGACAAAACCAAAACTGACAGTTTCTGGATATAGAGGAATCTGGGAAAAAGATTTAGATGAATCAATCGCATTTGAGTATGCTCTTTCATTTGCAAGAATGATAAAGGAAAATAATACAAACGAAAGTAAAACAATACTGATCGGCAGAGATGCACGAAAAACTGGAATAAATATTTTAAACGCTATAGAATCCGCGCTAAAAAAAGAAGAACTAGAAGCAAAATACATTGGCATTATTCCTACTCCATCTGTACTCCTTTTGGTTAAAAAACTATCCAACCTAGGGGGAATAATAATAACTGCATCTCATAATCCTAAAGAATACAATGGCTTGAAGTTCGTACTAAATACTGGACTCTTTGCCACACAAAAAGAAATAGAAGAAATAGAAAAAATAAAAGAAAATTTAACTGAAGAAGAGAAAAAATACGATGAAAATAATGAAACAAAAAATGAAGAGGTAGATAATAAAAAATTTATAGAAATACACATATCAGAAATATTGAAAAATATTGATGTAGATCTTATTAAAAGTAAAAATTTCAAAGTTGCACTCGACCCTATAAATAGCGCTGGAAGCATAATCGCACAAGAATTTCTAAAAGAATTGGGCTGTGAAGTTTTTGTAATAAATGGAGAACAAAATGGTGAATTTGCTCACGAGCCAGAACCAATTTTAAAAAATTTAAAAGATATCGGAGAGGCAGTTTTAAAAAGTAATTCAAATATTGGTTTTGCTCAAGATCCAGATGCTGACCGGCTTGTGATAATAAATGAAAAAGGAGAAGTTTTAAGTGAAGAATACACCTTAGCACTAGCTGTAAAAAACGTACTTTCAAAAGAAAAAAGTGATGTAGTAGTAAACATGTCTACTTCGAGGATTTGTGAAGACATCGCAAACAGTTATGAAAGAGAAATCTTTAGAACAAAAATAGGTGAAGCCAATGTAGTAGAAAAAATGTTAGAAGAAAATGCAGTAATCGGTGGTGAAGGTAATGGTGGAGTCATTTATGCGAAAGTTCACCCTTGCAGAGACAGTATCACTGGAATGGGCTTAATACTCGAACTCATGGCGAGAGAATCAAAAACAGTATCCGAAATCACTGATAATTTGCCAAAATACATAATGAAAAAAGATAAAATTGTTTTTTCCAAAGACCTAATACAGCCGTATTGGAAATTAAAAAATGAATTTCATGATGCTTCTATAAACACCAAAGATGGGGTGCGTTTTGATTGGACTGATTATTCATGGATCCACATCCGCCCTTCTAATACTGAACCAATAATTCGTATAATCGGAGAGGCAAAAACCGCCAATCGCATAGAATCCTTGTTTAATAAAGTTAAGTTGACTTTGGGGCAATAATAAGATAGAATCTACAAAGTTAAAGTAGTATTTAGAACAATTGCGAGAAAGAATAAACAACCAAATACGAGCTAATGAACTAAGGGTTATTGATAGCGAAAACCAAAATCTCGGTGTTTTGAGCATAAAAGATGCATTGAAACTTGCAGAAAGTAAGGGGTTGGATCTTATTGAGATATCACCAAATTCCAATCCTCCAATTGCAAAGATAATGGATTTCGGTAAGTACCAATACGAAGCAAGTAAAAAGCTCAAAAAAGCAAAAGCTGGCGCAAAGCCAACTGAAACAAAATCAATCCAGATCAAAATAGGTACTGGAGATCACGACTTAGAACTAAAAGCAAAAACTGCCTCAAAGTGGCTGAAGGAAGGGCACAGAATTAAAATAGAACTCTTCCTTGCTGGACGTGCAAAGTATATGGATGACAAGTTTCTAAGAGAAAGATTGGATAGAGTACTTCATTTAATCACAGAAAATTATAAAGTATCGGACTCTTACAAAAGAGGTCCCAAGGGTTTGTTTATAACAATAGAAAAAGCTCTCGGCAATAAACCAACGAGCGAGATAAAATAAAATTTATGAAAACAAATAAATCATACGCAAAAAGATTAAAATTGACAAAAAATGGAAAGGTTATTGCTCGAAAACCGGGTTTTAACCATTTCAATGCAAAACAATCAAGAAATACACAACTAGCTGGTCGTAAAGGAAATGCTTTCGTTATAAAAAACAAACCAAAAAGTCACTTATTACCCTTCTCTTAGGCTTAAGCCTAAGACGGGCGAACTTTTTATAAAAAAAGTTTTAGCCATTTAATTATAAATTAGAAAAAAATACAATGACAAGAGTAAAAAAGGGAGTACATGCATTAAAGAGAAGAAGGAGTATATTAAAACAGACCAAAGGAATGCGTCACGGTCGCAGTACTAAGGAACGTCAAGCAAAAGAAGCATTGCTTCATGCTGGAAATTATTCCTTCGCTCACAGAAAAGACAAAAAATCACACAACAGAACACTTTGGAATATAAAAATAAATGCAGGCGGAAGAGAGTTAGGAATGACTTACTCAAAATTGATCGGGGCTTTAAAGAAAAACAAAATTGAACTCGACAGAAAAATCCTCGCAGATTTAGCTGAAAATAATCCAAAAACTTTCGCAAACCTTCTCACAAGTTTAAAATAAAACTAAATTAAAAAATCCTCCATATGGAGGATTTTTTAAATATTTATTATCTTGGAAAAATATCTAAAAGCTCATCAGAATAATAAAACTCATATCCTAGATCTCCAAAAGTATATTCTTTGCCACCGACATTTATAACTGCCCCACCGGCTCGGGCATCAGCTTTTGGAATGGATCTATTAAAACCAAGATTGTAAAGTGTCGTAATTACCTCTGGTCTGTTGCTTATGTCATATCCAGCTTTTTGCCATTGAGCTATCACCTGCCTCATAAAAAGCCCAACATATAAGTAAGAATAATATGGATCTTTTACATTCGTAATACGATTCATTATTTCTGAATCAATGTTCACGCCATCTTTATAGTCTGTAACATGTTCCATGCCAGAACCAAGATAAAAAACTGATTTAGAATCTTTTAAATGCGCGTCAATCAAACTCACAGTTTGTGGTTTTAATCCTGCTATTCCAAAAGAAAACTTAGAAAGTGTCGCTAAAACTTTCATCGGTTCAAAATAATTTTTAAAAGATTCTCTCCTATTAGAAAAAAATCTTAGTTGCTCCCCCATTACACCTCCCAATATCAACCTAGGAGAAATTCCTGCGTTCTTCGCTGCATTATTTATGACAATTTGATCACGAGTAAAAACTTCTTTAAGTAATTTCCATTCACTTGTATCTTTCCAACTAGGTGCTACTTCGTTTGTATTGATTGTATTTAAATTTAAATTTTCATTTACATTAAAATAGGAATTCCTCTCGGATACCGACCCTTTAACGTTTAACCACCCGAATTGCATAGCAAAAAAGACTGATACAAAAAAAAGTCCTATGACTGCAAATATATAAAGAAAAAATCGAAAAATGCTCACGGAATTATTTTTAAGAAAAACTAACTAATTTTATATTCCTCTATCTTGTACTTTTTAACAGTATCAATAACATCTGTTATAATTTTTTTTGGATCTTCCCCTGTGACAACCTTTGCATTTGGACGATGTGACTTTTCTAAAATTCCTTTTAATTCATCTCCCATTTCCCAAGGTCCTTCAAAAATACCAATGACTTTATCGTCTTCAAAAGCAATAGTAAATTCATGTATCGTACCAATACGTCCGCAACCACAAACGACGGCATCAGCACAACGGGTAAGAAGCAAATCTCTGCCAGGATAACCAAACCCCGTGTAAACAATCAAATCCATGTAATCAAGTGGTAATTTATAAACCTCTACATGTTCTTTTTCAGAAGCCGCCGGAGAAAATCCAATAGATAATCCACCTACTTCTTTTGCTCCCATTGCCGCCCAAAGAGGAAACCCTGTTGTTGCTCCGGTAATGATTATTGCTCCCTGACGTGCAATTTCTCTTCCAAGCTCTTTTGCTTTTTCAAGTGCCCCCATTCCGCAATGTCCCGTTTCAGCGGCCCCAGACACACAGATCTTTATCTGCTGATGTCCGTGTTTTTCATAAAAATTTTGTGCTGTTACATCCATAATTTTATTATACATTAATTAACAATCTATGGAAACACTGTCTCCTTTTTCTGGAGCATGCGCTTCTATACCAAGATTGTCTCTTATTTTTTGAACTAAAAATAGAGAGGACTTGGGCTCCCCCATTACAACAAAAACTCTTTTTAGTGTTTCTGCTGTGTCTTCCACAAAGCTTATTAAACCATCAGAATCTTTATGCCCTGAATATCCGGAGATCGTGACGACATGTGCCCTCACAGCGATATATTCTCCTGCAATATATACAGTTTTTACCCCTTCTTGGATTAAACGTCCTGGCGTTCCCACGGATTGATATCCCATGAGTAATATCGTATTGTTTGGGTCCGGTAAATAATGTTTTTCATGATGTACGATACGTCCTCCTGCAGACATACCAGAACCAGCAATAACTATTTTTGGATTAGGAACAGTGCTTATGACTTTCGATTCTTCAGATCTTAGTGTTGAATGAAGGCCTGAAAAATCAAATATGTGTTCCCCTTCTGATATGGCTTTTTGAGCATTTTCATTAAAGTAATTCTTAAAATGCTTGAAAATTTCTGTTATACGAATCGCAAGCGGTGAGTCAAAAAATATCGGCATGGTGGGTATGCGATTATTTTCTACAAGCTCATCGAGTTCAAATAAAAGTTCTTGAGAACGTTCTAGAGAAAAAGTAGGGATAATCAAAGTTCCTTTTCTGTTGTAGTTATCTTCAATCACGGCTTCTAAAGATTTTCTTCTGTCTGATCTTGATTCGTGATTTCTATCTCCATATACACTTTCCATTATTAAATAATCAACATCCATTACCTTTTCAGTATCAGGCATAAGTGGTGAAGGACTGTTGCCCAAATCTCCTGTAAAAAGAATTTTTTTGCCATTAAAAACAAACTCAACCATAGCAGATCCTAGTATGTGCCCAGCATCACGAAAAGAAACTTCTAAATTGTCCGTTATTTTTAATTTCTGCTTGTAAGGAAGCCCTTGCCAAAGCGAAAACACAAGCTTTAAGTTTTCTGGAGAATAAACTTTTTCTAAATCAAATTCTCTATTTTTGGAAAGAATAACCCCCGTGTCCTCAAGTATTGGTTCAGCTATGGCTTTCGTTGGTTCAGTTGAATATATATGACCTCTAAAACCCTCATTTATCAACTTAGGAACTCTTCCTAGATGATCCACGTGTGCATGGGTAATAAAAACCATGTCTATGTCTTTTGCATCATAGGGAAATGGATCCCAGTTCACATCATCAGCTATTTTGAATCCTTGTGTAAGCCCACAATCAATTAAAATCTTTTTACCGTCCGCTTCTAAAAGAAAATTAGCTCCTGTCACCGAGCCTGTGCCTCCATAAAAAGTTATTCTTGCAGTGTTTTGCATTTCTGTATTATATCTTATTTCGTAGCTTAAACATAATTCTCATTATAAAAAATTTTAAGAAAAAATCTGCATATTAGCGGAATCTTTCTTAGGGCTATTTCCAATGTATTACCGTAGCTTAAAGCTAGGTGGGTATCGGACACGAGAAGCCAAGGCTAATCATGATCGGGATTCCCAAAAATTATTGTTCTAGGTAATAATTGGAAATAACCCTACTAAAAGTTTATCCTATCTATAATTTTTTGCAACAAAAATTTTCAAAAAAACACAGAATTTAGACAAAAACAAGTTTGACTTTTTTACTCATCTACTCCAAAACGTTTATAAGTAAAAACTGGAGAATTTCCAAACCAATGTTTTATTTCATGAGCTGCTTCTTCGGGGGTTTCTGAACAATGCACAATATTCATTACTGATCTTTTTTCCTTATTGGCAAGTGCAGGAGAATCAATAGAAAAATCTCCACGAATTGTACCCATGTCTGCCTTGTAAGGCATCGTATCCCCTGCAATTTTTCTAACAACGTCAACAGCATGTACTCCTTGGACAACCATTTTTACAACCGGCGCACTCATCATAAAATCTATTACCCACTTACGAACCTCGGGACCAATTTTAGAAGTATCGTTTGTACCAAAATCTGTAATTAAATCATACCCATATTTTTCATAGGTGGCTTTTGTTTTTTCTCCTAAACGAGTAATCCATTCTTCCTTCTTTGGATAATGGTCGTCCATTTGTTCAAATAATGGTTGTGACATTTCGAGTGCTACTATTTTCAAATCACGTTGTTCGAAACGTTTGATTATTTCACCTATTAGCCCCTTTCGGACTCCATCTGGCTTTATCATTACGTATGTTTGTTCTTCTTTTGGATGTTTCATTTTTTAAAAAGTTTAATTAATAATACAAGCATCTTATCAGAATTTCTTTTAAATTTCAAATACAACTCGTATTTAAAAAAAATTAGGAGATTATTTCATTTAATAAAAATATCTCCTAATTGTAATTGGTTACGATATTATCTACAATTCCTGTAAATAAATTTCTAAACAACCATGAAATATGTCCGTTACTAAAAATATAAATCTCATCTGAACCGATTCCATGATCATTCTTTTTGTAACCTGCTTTGGCAAGTTGTTCCAGAGAACAAAACTTACCTACTTCAATTTTTTCTTCCATAACCCCTCCTTTTATTTCAAAAGAATGTTTATACTCCAGTTTATATTATATCACAATAAGACAACCGAGGTGTTTTTCTCATGCAATTGTGTTTGTCGTATCATAACCTAGTTCTTTTACTCTTTTAACTGCTTTTTCTAAAAAATAAATCCAATGGTCATAATCTTTGTTCTTATTTCTAGATTTCCAATTAGATAAAATTTTTTCTTTGGTGGTCCAAAGCAATTCAAATTTTTCATGTTCTTCTAATTTAGTTGGTTGTAAATTATTATTTTCTAAAATAATTAAAAAACAAATAGCAAAAGCAATTCTATTTACATTTTTATTAGAATTATAGTAGTGAGTTAATATTTTGCCTATTTTTTCAGTATATAAAAAATTAGTTAATCCACTTTCTTCGATTACTTCCCTAAATACCCCGTCTTCTTCTTTTTCATCTTTATCAAAACCACCACCAAATAGACCAAATAATCCATTTTTTAAATTTATATATACTGCGTATTTTTGCGTTTTTGGATCAAAAACTACCGCGCAACCACCATCTCGCCGCTCTTCATTTTCTCTTTTTATCCCAAATTCTAAAATCTTTTCCTCGTTTTCCATAATTTATGCCTTTTTCTTTTCATATTTTGCCATGATTTCGGATTCTATTTCTTCGCGATCGCGGCCATATTTTAAATATGAAAGCTGTTTCAAGTCGTCCACAAATTCTGGATTGCCTCTCTCTGGAGGAACTGTGGATATATTGAACGGCTTGGTTGGTTGTCCATTTACAAGCATGCTGATGTAAGCATTATAATTATCGAGCTTCATTATATCTACTGCTTTAAATGTCGGCTGAAATCTTTTCTCCAAAAATTCTGCATCTTCACTACTTACCCTAAATACTGCCATTGAGCCCACGTTGCCAAAAACAGCATTTTTGATCCCCTCTTCTAGTTGAGATATATATTGATGCGCAATATTTAGAGACAATCTATATTTTCTAGCTTCAGACAAAATAGAAGCGATAGAATCCGTGGTAACATTTTGAAATTCATCTATATATAAATAAAAATCATTCATTTTTTGCCCAAACATATCTACGCGAGATAGTGCTGCCATCTGGATTTTCCCGACAAGGACAAGCCCAATTAGATTTGCATTCATTTCCCCAAGTCGTCCTTTAGAAAGATTTACGAGTAAGATTTTTTTATTATCCATAATCTCTCGGAAGTTAAATACTGAACGCTCTTGTAGTACTACTGGACGCATAATGTCATTTGAAATAAAGTTATCAAATTTAGATGTAATATAGGGCACAAAGTTTGCAAGCGACTGTTCTCCTGTTGTTTGTTCTGCAGAAATCCAAAATTGTTTTATTATAGGATTTTTACATTTGGAAAGTTTCATATCACGAAATTCCTTGTCGGCCAACACTCTAGATATCTCAAGTAAAGTACAACCTGATTCTGGATCTTCCATTATAAGGAAAGCACTGTTTTTAAAATACTGCTCAAACATCGGACCACCAGAAGTTTTCATATCGAATAATTTATTAAAAATTCCCATAAGTTCATTCACAACAAAAGTCTTTTGCTCTGGATATTTTGGGTCAAATTCAAGCATATTTAGCCCCATAGGACGAGGAGTATAAGCAGGATCAAAATAGATAACATCATCAATACGTTCTCTTGGGACACGAGAAAGGATGGTCTGTATGTCGGTTCCATGTGGATCTATATAACAACAACCATCTCCGTTTTTTATATCCTGAGTAATCATGTTGAGTAAAATATTTGTTTTACCAGTACCCGTTTGACCTACTACGTAAAAGTGTCTGAGTCTGTCTTCTTTTTTTATTCTAACTTCAGTTTCTTTCCCGCGATAATTATTTATACCTAATAAAACTCCCTCATCTCCCATTTCGATAGGGGCTGCTGCGATGCCAGCTTTTGCCTCTTTCAGTTGAGATTGTCCGGAAATTCCAACAGGAAAATGAAAAACCGATGAAAGTTCCTTCAAGTTCATTGGCAATATATTGCTATTTGAAAAAGTTCTATAAGAAAAATCATGGAAAAGCTTCTTGAGATCGCCACCCGACACATCTTCAAAAGAGATAGAGTTACTTGCTGCTTCTGTAAATTGGTTAAAAGAAGACTCTATTTCTTTAAGAATTGCATTGGCACGTTCTTTGGTGTCTGCAGAAGCAATAACGCGAATATTGGCTTTCATGATAGTACTTTTTATTTTATTGCCTATTTTTTCTACAGCTCCTTCGTCCACAGAAGCCCTGCCTTTTATGTATTTTTCTTTCTTTTCTTCTTTTTTTTCTACACCAAAAATAAGTTCCTTTGAGACTTTTAAGAATGCTTTATTGAATTTATAAAAATTATCAGCCGCATATTTGACTGACATACCATCTTTCACATCATCTAATATGAAATGAAACTCATCTATGAATTTATTTCCGGCAGGCGCAATTACAAACTGTATTGCAGCACCTTCTCCTTCTGTTTTTAGTTTAGAAAATACATTCAATATCATATTCATCGGATCGTGCTCTATGTTGTCGTAAGTCTTTATTGGCAAAACCCCACGCTCTGAAAGATCAGCATATGCCCCCACAGAACCTCCTTTTTCATTAAAAATATTATAGTCATTTTGAACTTCTCTAATCTTTGCATCGTGATAAAAAGCCAGAATCTGTTTTTCAAAAAGAGAAACAAATCTATTTGGTATTGCAGCATATATGACAACTTGATCACTGCCATTACTCAATGCTACTTCTAAAGTAAAATAATTTTCTTTTTCATTGTTATTCCCTTCTGAGATAGAATGCATGCCTGCATAAAACTGCTCCATCGCACTTATAAATTCTTTAAATCCTTTTTGTTGGTCTCCTTCGTCTTCTGGTGGCGGGAGTGTAATCTCAAAGAGAGTCATGTTGAGAGATTTATAAAGTGGAGTACCTTCCTTGATATCTGGTAATATTTGCCCCGTTTTTAGATATTGAACAAGAAGTCTGTGAAAATCATCGTCCATGTGAGGATTATTCATAGTTTCTACGACAGAAATAGCGTTTCTTATTCCTTTTGTTATTACTACACCTAAAAGTTCTTCCATAATGACATCATGAACCTCTGGTTTTAGTTTTAAGACAATTCCCTCTGATTCTTTTTTGCTTAATAAATTATCTCTATGAATTATTTCTTTTGCTGGTATTTCTTTGTATTCTTTAATAACATTTTTTGCAACTTCTTGTGCATGTTCAAAATGCCCCTTCTCAATAAGTTCTTGTTCTTTTTTTGCTACATGAGCTCGTAAATAATCAAGCTCTTCTACAGGAGTTTTAAATTTTGGCATTTCCTTTAAAAAAGAAGGTTCCATGCTTTAATTATACAACAAAAATAAAAGTTTAGGCACTTTTCAAAGACTATTTTTATTCTAGCTTTTTAAATTTTAGTCAAAATCTCTGGCTCACTATCAGTAATCAAAATTGTATGTTCAAAGTGAGCACTTTTTTTCCTGTCGGCAGTGCGAAAAGTCCAGCCATCTTTATCTAATGTTACATTCTTTGTGCCACTATTTATCATAGGTTCTATCGCTATAATCATACCAGGAATTAATTTTGCTCCTGTATTCGGTTTTCCAAAATTAGGAATATATGGATCCTCATGAATAGCCCTGCCTACACCATGTCCAGCTAAAATTTCTACAATACCGTATCTGTACGGGCGAACAAAACTTTCAATAGCATGACTTATGTCTCCTATTCTATTACCCTCCCGTGCCGCACTTATACCTACCATCAAAGATTTTTCTGTAATTTCCAATAATTTCTTTGAAGAAGTGCTAATTTCCCCCACTGGTACAGTTATGGCCATATCAGTAAAAAGATTCTTGTGTTTAAGACCAAGATCAAGTGAAACTATGTCCCCTTCTTTTAAAATTCTATCTTTACTAGGAATACCATGAACAACCTCCTCGTTTACCGAAACACACAAAGACGCGGGATATGCCGTATCTGCACCATCAGGTTTATAATTTAAAAATGCGGGCATGTCTCCCATGTCTTTGATTAATTTTTCTGCATATTTGTCTAATTCAAAAGTAGAAATTCCTGGTTTTACAATTTCCTTAACTTTATACAAAACAGTAGCGAGGCGTTTTCCCCCTTCTCTTATTGTTTCTATTTCTTCTGGTGTTTTTATAATTATCATATTTTTAATTTTTTTGAGAACATAGCTTTTGTAGGGGTTTCGAGGCTGACGAGCCGAGAATTTCAGGATTTTTTAAGCTTCAAAAAATCTGTACCGAAAAAAGTTACATTCTCAAGAAATAATAGTCCCTAAAAACTGTTCCCCATCCAAACACTTCCTTAAATTATCAATCGGTTTGCCATTCATTATTATCACTTCTATTCCCTCCTCTTCTGCCATTTTTGAAGCAATTGGATCAAAAGGAGAATTAAGTCCTGGATTCCAATCACGTGGAATTAATTTTCTGTAATCTTGCCAAGATATTTTTTCAATTTTTTTGGCTTCGGGATTTATTTTTGGATCGGAATCATAAACATAATCTGTATTTGAAAGATTTATTATTTTTTTAGCTCCAGTATTTTTTGCTAAAAAAACCGCCGCCATATCACTACTGTTCCCCAGCTTCCATCCTCCGCCAATAATAATAGGTTTATTCATATCCGGTATAACTTCTGGATTCATTATTATTTTATCAAATGCTTTGTCACCAAAAATAATCCGAACAAATTCAGCATTTAATCTTGTAGTAGCTATTCCAAGCCAATCAAGTTCTTCGTTTGAAGAATCTATTATATGTTTCAATCCATCGTTATATCTACGACACAATTTCCCTCCACCCGTAACAATAGCAAATTTTTTTCCTTGCTCAACCTGTGAAAGAATCAGTTCCTTAAATTCTTTCAAAAAATCCGTATCAATTTGATCCGGAATAATGAGCGAACCACCGAGTGATATGACAATAGTTTCATCCATAATTTGTTAAAAATTTAAAGCCTTAATAATATCTTTGTGCACATTTTCAATGGATTGTTCTCCGTTTATGGTATAAATTTCATAACCTTCTTTTTCTTTGAAATAGTTCATCGCCGGAAGTACATTGTTTTTGTATTCATTAAATCTTCTTCGCAAACCTTCTTCAGTATCATCAGCTCGCGCTCGTAATAAATTTCTTTTTGTTGCTTCTTCCTCTGATAATTCAATATAAATGATCTTTATTTTTTCTCTTTTGTAAAATTTCATCATTGCTTCGAAACTTTCTGATTGAGAAATTGTCCTCGGATATCCGTCCGAAAATAAATGTACATCTTTATTTAAAGAACTAATAAGTATGTTGGTAAAGATCGCAGTAGTTAAAAAATCTGGCTGAAGTTCTCCTCGCAACAATGAGTCTTTTACAAGACTCGCTGTATAATTCTCAGTTCCCAATAATTTTCTAAAACCATCCCCCGTTCCAGCATATACACATTCTTTGCCATCTTTAGATTTTAAAAGATCTACAAGTAACTTTATCTGGGTTCCTTTTCCTGAACCAACTTGTCCAAAAAACATAAATGTTTGTATTTCCATTCTTTAAGAATACAAAATTTAGACCTAAATATCAAGACAGATTTTAAGCTCCCCTCCTTAATCAAGGAGGGGGTTTGGGGTGGTAATTTTAAATTACCCCCTCGCCCTTTGGGCACTCCCCCTTGGCAAGGGGGAGATAAAAATGCTTTAATGAGTATATGAAAAAAGAGATAATTACTATTTGTGGGGGCTTGGGAAGTGGAAAATCAAGCACTGCAAAAGAAGTAGCGCAAGCTTTAAACCTTAAACATTTTTCTTCTGGGGATTTTTTTCGTCAGGTAGGATTAGAGTTAGGTTTGTCGGTCACAGAAACCAACAAGAAAGCTGAGACCGACCTGAAAATAGATGAAATGACAGACCAAAAACTACGAGACTTGAATAATGGGAATAAAATTGTAATTGATTCACGTACCGCTTATCATTGGATACCTGATTCATTTAAAGTTTACTTGGACTTGCCTCCCAACATAGCAAAGGAAAGAATTTTAAATAGCATAAAGGAGAACAAACTACGAGAACAGAGTGAAAAAGCCAAAACAAGCGAAGAAATTCTAAAAAAGATGACCGAGCGTTTTCTAAGTGAACAAAAAAGATATTGGGATTTATACAAAATAGATAATACTGACAAAAAACAATTCAACTTAGTTATAGATACAAACAAAAACAACCTAGGACGGGTTGTTGAAATAATTGTTTCTGAATATAAAAAATGGATTGCTGAAAATTAATATTCTCGCATTGAGATTTGAGCGTCGATTTTTTTGATTAGATCAAGAACAACTGAAACAACGATAAGGAGTGCCGTACCACCTAGAGCAAGCGCTGTTATACCAGTAGCTGCTCGCATTATAAGAGGAAGAACTGCAATGATACCCAAGAATACAGCACCAACCATAGTAACACGATTTAAAACTTTTGAAATATAAACCGAAGTAGATGCTCCAGGGCGAATACCAGGAATAAATGCACCATTCTTTTGTAAATTTGTAGACAAAGATTCTGGGTCGAAGGTTACAGCTGTATAAAAATATGTAAACAAGAAAACTAACACGAAATATAGAATTCCATAAAGCAAACTTGTCTGCGAAAATGACACAAGAACGTGTGAAATTTTTGAAACGATTGTATTTGTAGAACTTGCTAAGAAGTTTCCAATCATTTGAGGAAAAAGTAAAATTGAAAGCGCAAAGATTATAGGGATAACTCCAGCTTGGTTTACTCGGAGAGGAAGATATGTCGATCCTCCACCGTACATTTTCATTCCCCTTACACGTTTTGCATAAGTAACAGGAATAGGCCTTTCTGCCTCCGTCACAACCACAACCCCAGCAATAACAATAACACCCACTACGATAAACATAATAAATAATGGTATTTGCGAAACATCAAAAGTGAAAAGCAATTGGCTGATTTCTGCTGGAAGTCTAGAAACGATACCAGCAAAAATCAAAAGCGATACTCCGTTCCCGATGCCAAATTCTGTCATAAGCTCACCTATCCACATTATAAACAGCGCTCCTGCTATAACTATGATAAGGTTCGTAATTCTATTAAAAACTGTTAGATTGACTAAAATTTTCTGACTCTCGAGAATTGCTAAAAGAGAAAAACCTTGAATAGCAGCAAGTGGAACAGTTAAAAGCCTAGAATATTGTGTAAATTTTTTCTTTCCAGCTTCTCCTTCTTCACTATACATTTTCTTTAGAGCAGGCACCATTATGGTCAATAATTGCATTATGATAGATCCAGTAATATATGGGCCAACTCCAAGCATTATTATAGAAAGATTGGAAAGTCCACCACCAGAAAAAATATTTAAAATACCAAAAAATTGGTTATTGGCCAAAAAACGATTGAGCTCGACAGTATCTATCCCAGGTATTGGAATAGCAGAAAGTAATCGAAATACAATTAAAGCACCAAAGACAAATAATATCTTTTTTCTTAAAGAAGAATCTGTCCAAGCTAACTTCATTTTACTCCAAAAATTTTGCATATTATTTTATTTACTTACAACCTCTTTGCTAGTATTCTTCTTTACCCCTTCTTTGTCTGAATGATTTTTTATCTTATCAAGACTCACCTCTCCTCCTGCTTTTAGAATTTTATCCTTAACCACACTAGAAACTAAACACTCGGAAACTTGAATTTTTATATTGAAATCTGTACTACCATTTAGAATCTTAACCTCTGGAAGCCAACCCTTCTTTTTCTTGATTACTTTTAGTTTAAGTAAACTATCTGGACTTACTACCCCACCTTTAGGAAAAACTAAAGCGAGTTTATCAAGAGAAATACATACTGGTTTTATTTGAAAAGATTTAAACTGATATCCGCGATTCTTTGGTAGTTTCTTAATAATATCACAAAGTTCTGGTCTGCGCTTGTTACCAGCACGAGCTGTCTGCCCTTTGCCTCCACGACCAGACGTTTTAGCGTGTTTACCTCCACGACCAACTATGCGATCCTTTTTATTTTTATGTTGTCTTTTTAGGTTATGTATTTGCATAATATTATTGTGGTTTATCTACTACTTCTTCTTTTCCAGCTACTACTACTGTTTCGATAGGTTGTTTTGTGAATTTTGTTGAAATTTGTGAAAATGCCTGCATAACTGCCTTAGAATTATTTAATTTATTTTTACTGCCAGATAAAATTTTTCCTGTTATGTCTTTTATTCCAGCAAGTTTTGCAATATCACGTAAAACAGACCCAGCGACTAATCCACGTCCTTTGTTTGGGAAAATCACAACAGATGAGCTTGAATAATTTGCAGAAATTTCGTGTGGAATTGACATAGTCTTTGTAAGTTTCAATCTAACCATATTTTTTTTAGCATTTCTAAGCGCTTTGTTTATCGCCAAAGATGTGTCTCCTGCTTTTCCGAGACCCAATCCTACTCCCCCCTTCTTGTCTCCAGCTACTAGTACTACGGAAAAGGAGAATCTGCGTCCTCCTGCAACAACACGAGTAACTCTGCGAATATCTACTATCTTTTGGTCAAATTCGGGTTTTGGTCTTCCAAAAGATGAAGATCTGTGGCCACTATTTTTTTTGTCATTTGTTTTTTCCATATTCTTTGTTTAAATTAAAATTTCAATCCATTAGCTCTTGCTTCATCTGCAACCATTTTTATACGTCCTGTATATTTAAATCCATTTCTATCAAAAACCACTTTATTGATCTTTGCTTTTAAGCAAACCTCACTTATTATCTTCCCGACTTCTTTTGCTCTTTCTGTTTTTGTTCCTTTAGTTATTTTAACATCGCTTGCTTGTGCTAATGTTTTATTAGAAAGATCGTCTATAACTTGAGCATAGATAAATTTATTTGAGCGAAAAACAGAAAGTCTAGGACGTTCTTTGGTTCCAGTAATTTTTTCTCTAATCTTTCTTTTTAGTCTTATTCTTTTGTCTTGTTTTTTGTTCATTTTATTTTTATTCTAGAAGATATTATTATGCTGTTTTCTTACCTTGTTTACGTCTTATAACTTCATCTTCATAACGCATTCCTTTACCTTTATATGGTTCTGGTTTCTTTAGCGCCCTTACTGCTGCTGTAAAACTCCCGACTAATTCCTTGTCAATTCCTGTAATTGTAATATTGTTTTTTTCTGCTGTCGCTGTAATACCTTCTGGTATTTTTATTACTACTGGGTGAGAAAAACCAAGTGCAAAAACAAACTCTTTTCCTTTTACTTCAGATTTAAATCCAACTCCTTCTAAAATTAATTTCTTTTGATATGGAACTTCTACTCCTTTGATCATATTTTTAATATGAGAAGCATAAGTACCCCAAAGAGATTTAGAAAACTTATCATTTCTCTTTGCATTTAGAATTATCAGATTTTCTGCAATATTTATTGATATATCATCACGAAAATTCTTCGTAAGCGTACCTTTTGGACCAACTACAGTCAAAACCTCTCCACTTTTTGTGACTTTGACTCCTTTTGGTATTTGTATTTCTTGTTTACCTATTCGTGACATAAAATTAATTGATTATATGAATATAAGCGAATTACCAAACTTTAAATAAAGCTTCTCCTCCGACTTGTTCTTTTCTTGCTTCTTTACCTGATAAAATACCTTTTGGAGTAGAAAGAACAAGAAGCCCAGAACCATTTCTTACTGAATGAATGTCTTTCATTCCAAAATAAACTCGCCTAGATTGCTTGGAAATTCTATCCACTTCTTGAATTTTTGGTTTATCATTTATATAAATCAAACCTATCTCAAGTATGGTTTCTCCGTTTTTAACTTTCTTAGAAACATCAGAAATAAAACCTTCTTTTTTAAGACACAATGCTATCGCATTTTTGATTTTAGAATATGGCATAGAAACAGACTGCTTTCCTACAAGGCTAGCATTCTTTATCATTATTATCATGTTTGAAATTGAATCCATATAATTTAAAATATTTATAGTGAGTTTGTTTAATTACCAACTAGATTTTCTTACTCCTGGCAACATTCCTTCGTTTGCTAATTCTCTAAAACAAATACGGCAAATACCAAAATCTCTCATAAAAGCAT
>JBAXPX010000011.1:0-24892 GCA_037132055.1 bacterium | reverse complement strand
AAAATAATATAGCTGTAAAAAATAATATTTTAATAAAAAAAATACTCGATAATTCTTCTAACGAAGTTACTTTAGCAAAACAAGAACTAACAGAAGTGTTTCGATCAAAAGAAATTGCTGATTTTGTAAATATCTTTGAACTACTAGTACCAAATAAAGACAAAAAAATTAATGGTGCCTTTTTTACGCCTAAGTTAGTTACCGATTATATTGTTTCCGAAACTGTAAAAGATTCAAAACAAAAAATATGCGATCCAAGTTGTGGATGTGGTGCTTTCTTGATTTCTGTAACAAAATTCATTTCTCAAAAATTTAATAAACCAGTAATTGATACCATTGAGGATAATTTGTTTGGTGTTGATATTGCTGATTACAGCGTACAAAGAGCTAAAATTCTATTAACACTACTTGCATTAAATAACAAGGAAGACAAAAAGGAAATTAAATTTAATCTAAAAACGGGAGATAGCTTGTCTGATGATTGGGTTAAAATATTCAACACTCAATTCGATGTTGTAATTGGTAACCCTCCTTATGTTAAATTTCAAGATTTAGATAATGATTTAAGAAAAAAACTAAACACAGACTGGAAAACACTGAATACTGGGAATTTCAATTTATATTTTGCTTTTTTTGAATTAGGAATAAAAATAATGAAAAAGGACGGTGTTTTGGCTTACATTACACCGAACAATTATTTTACTTCTCTTGCCGCGGTTCCGTTAAGGGATTATTTGGAATCAAATAAGCTGATAGATAAAATTTTAGATTTTAATCATTTAAAGCTCTTTGAAGCTCAGACATATACATGCATAACCTTTTTAAAGTGGAGTACTAAAAATTATTTTGACTATGAAAGAGTTGATCATTACGAAACATTAAATAAATTAGAAAAACTAAAGTTTTCTAAAATGTTTTTTAAGGATCTAAATAATAAGAAGTGGAGATTGCTAAAGCAAGAAGATCAGATAAACATTAAAAAAATTGAAACAATCGGAGAAAAATTAGGCAATGTTGTAGATATTAGGGTTGGAATTGCAACTTGTAAGGATTCTGTATATTTTATAGACGGAAAAAACGCAGAAAATGGGTTTTATTTCAAAGATTACAATGGAGAAAAATATAAAATTGAAAAAGAAGCGACTAAACCAATTGCAAAAATTTCTGATTTTAGAGTACAAGATGAATTAAACAATAATTCCCGTAGAATAATTTTCCCTTATCAAAAAAATAATGGAAAAGTTGAGATAATAAAAGAGGAACAGTTTAAAAAATCATTTCCGTATTGCTATAACTATTTGCTAATAGCTAAATCAGAATTAGAGACTAGAGATAAAGGAAATATTGAATATCCAACTTGGTACGCATATGCAAGAACACAGGGATTGAATTTTTTTGGGGAAAAATTATTAACCCCCACTTTTAGTGCGGAGCCGAGATTTTTGCTTGAACAAGATGATAATGCTTTGTTTTGTAACGGATATGCTATCTATTTAATAAACAAGCAAGATCTTTTTTCAAAACCTGATCAAAAATTAAATTTAAATGTTCTTGGGAAAATATTAAATTCTTGTGTAATGGATTATTACATAAAAAGAACTAGCGTTTCGATTGAGGGCGGATATCCCTGCTATCAAAAAAACTTTATTGAATTGTTTGGAATTCCAAATTTTACAGAAAAAGAAATAAAGTTTTTAGAAAAAGAGGAAGATAAAACAGAAATAAACAACTTTTTGATCAAAAAATATGATGTGAATATTTAGGAAATAGAATCTTGTCCAAATCTACTTCTATAAGCTGAGAGTAAGTCGTTTGCAAGATTATTCGATGTTAGATTTTCCAATGTTACAGTAGAATCCTGTGGCACCAAACCATCATTTTTTAAATCCTCGATAGTTTCATATAACTTAGGATTTTCTTGTCTAAAATCTACAATTAAAAGGCAAACTCTTTCATATTTATAACCGTCTTTGTCAGTATCAAGTCTGTTGTTGATGGCTTGGAACATCTTTATATAGTTTTCGATTTTTGATACAGATTTATAAACAACCTGATTTCGCAACATTGCTTTGTCATCATATTCATGTGTCGGAATTAAATAAACCTCCCCAAGGCACTGACGGGGATAGCTTAAATGTAAATTTAAAGCTTCCGCAAAAGTTCTTTCGTAAAGAGTATCAATATTTTTTGCTAAACTACTTAATTGACTTCTGATATTTACACTAAGAATTTTTTCATTGTCTATTGAATCAGTATCAGATAAAACAACCTGACTTTCAGTAGGAATTATTGTTACATCTTGATTCTTGGATTTTAAAAATCCTTTGATTTTTATTTCGGGATTTGAGCTACCAACAGGAGGAAATATCATTTGCGGAGGAACACCACAATTAACAAAATCGTTTTTTACAAATTCGTGTATTAAGTTAATTATTTTTTGTGAACGAATTAGTGCTTCCTTGGCTTTATTCCCATTTGCATAAGTATTGCCATTAAAACGTGCAGTTGTGATAGCACGATCAAAATCAGTTTTTATTTGTAGTAATATTTGGTGAATATCCATAATTAGTCTTTAAATATATCTGGCAATGTAATTTTTAAAGCAGAGGCAATTTTTTCTATGTTTTCGAGTGTTATATTTTTTTCTGCACGCTCAATCATTCCGATATAGGTACGATGAACACCAGCTCGCGAAGCGAGCTCTTCTTGAGAAAGACCAAGTTTGTGTCTTTCCTCTCTAACCTTATCTCCAAATTTTTGTAGTGTTGTTTTACTCATAATTTATAGAAAGTGATAACTTTAGTATATTAGATTGCTAATTTTAGTGCTACATACTATAATTAGCATATGTTCAAAAGCATTTCCGAAAAAAAATTAGAATTCCGCCGAAATCCCGCCCGCATTCCTCCCCAGACCCCTCTTGCGGGCGGGAAATCAGCCGAGGCAAGGCGAATCCATTCCCCCAGACAAATAGTTTCGCCTTGCCTCGTCCGCATTAGTATTTTTAATCATTTGGATTTTGCTCGAAAAACATTCGAACTTTGTCCAACAAACACCGCAAATTCGTGAAAGATTTGATATAATAAAAATATGCGGATTTCAATAATTGGTCAGGCGGGCGGTGGTAAGAGTACTCTTGCTCACAATGTAAGTAAAAAGCTGAACATTCCATATCTTCAAATAGATAGATTGTGGGTAGAGGCCAAGGGACATAAATTAAAACAAAATGACTCTGAAGGTTTAGAAAAAGTTAGATTTTATATTAAAGAAAACGTAGAAAATTTTATAAAACAAGATGATTGGGTGTCTGATGGATGGTATCCAAGAGTTCAGACTATTATTTCAGAGCGTGCAGATGTCATATTGTTTTTAGACATTTCGTTTTCACGTCGTTTATGGAATCATCTTAAAAGAGCGTTTATATCTAAAGATAAAAATAGATATAAAGAATATACAACGTTAGGAAACATAAAATTTATTTATCACATGATTCGCAGAACCCTCATTAAGGGCCCTGAGCTTAGAAGGTTCGTTAAAAATAATTCTAACAAAACTAAAGTTTTTAAAAACTATAAAGAAATAGATGAATATCTTAAATCTTTAAACTAGTTTCAACTTCGTACCAAGATCTCCGCAGTAGTTGTTTACTTTAAAGTTGCTGGGATATCGCCAATTTTTTCGAATTTAAATTTATCCAATTTTTCAAACATTAGATCTTTTAATTCTAATGCTTTATTAAATCTTGTTTCCAGTTGTTCAAAATTATTAATCTGTCCATCAGCGAAAACTAAAATTTCTTGGTTGACGAACTCGACATCATATAAAAATCCCTTGTTCAGCAAGCTTGCCAAAATATCTGGGGTAAATATTTCCAAAGCTTCGATTTCATATTCTTTTGGTGCTGATAGAGAAAATTTATTTTCAAATTCTACAGGAAGAGGAATCTTTTCTCCTGTATTTATACTCCAAGAATTACTTTTATTGTTGAGATAAATATGAGGGAAGGAGCCGTTAAGTTTAAAAGCAAAGACAGTATAACAAAATGTTCTTCTGTTTTTATCTGAACCAATAGAAAATTGATAACAAAAAATTCTAAAAGGTCTATCTTCGAAAAAACCACGGATTTCGTTAGATATATTTCTTGTATTTCCTTCTTTAAACATTACACCAGACTCTCCGTTTGTGTTGTTATATGCCAGATTAAATGTTTCAGATTGTATACTGTCGTTATATTGCCAACCATTTAAATCCGCAAATTCTTTCCAGAAAAATGATCTGGTTTTGTTTAGCGTTGCAATAAAATATATAGAAGGGATAGCGATAGCCAGGGGTCCCAAAATAAAGACAAGCAATAACGGTGCCCAGAAATACCATTTAGTTTTAACGATGTTCCATGTGGCTTGCCAAATATTAGTAGTTTTTGGTTTTACAAAAATATGGATCATTTTGATATTTTTTTAAATATTTTTAATAAAGTTTTCTATTTCCATTTTCGGAGCTTTTTTTTCTGAGATAATTTTTTCTAGTAGGCACAGCATCGGGAGTTTTTTGTATTTTTTACCTATTTTTGAAATAAGTGGAGGCAAAGATACTAGTCCTTCACTCTTTAAGGAAGTATTGCCCTTAGTTGAAATGTCCGTCCCAACCTTTCTGTTTTGAGAGTGCTCACTCGAGACTGTTGCAACGAAGTCACCTAGTCCAGAAGTTCCAAAAAGTATTTTTTTATCTAATCTCAACATTATCATAATTTGTTCCATTTCTTTTAATGCTTTTACTGATAGATATCCTTTTATGTTGTTGTCGTCGAGCGAACTATCTATGATGCTTATGGCGAGGGTATAAATATTTTTCAAAACAGCTGACATCGCGACAGAATGAACTTTTTTTGAATATTCGAGTTTCAGTTTTGTGTTTCCAAAAAGGTTTGAAACTTTTTTAAAAACTTGTTTGTCTTTTGACGCAAGCACAGCGAAGCTCATTTTATCTGCCAATATTTCTTTTGCAAACATTGGTCCTGAAAGCAAAGCGTATCTTGCTTTCTTTATATTTTTTTCTATTAGCTCATCAACGCTTTTTATCAGAGACACATCCATACCTTTGGATAAAGATATTAAAATTGTTTCTGGTTTTATGTCATTTTTGATTTCCATTAAGGTTTCTGTCAAATGCCAAGAAGGTACGCACAAGAACACAAAATCAGTATCAACAAGGCAATCTTTTAAAGTTTTCTTGCTTTCGTTTTTTAAATTATCTTTATCATAAATTTCTATTGTGTTTTTCTCTGTATTTTTATTTAATAAAAATACAATTGCTTGACCTATCTGTCCGTTTCCGATAACTGTTATTTTTTTTGTTTTCATATTGTAAAATTATAGCTTTATTTATTTAATTATCAAAATAATTTATGTTATCATAAGGCGGTGAACTTTTTAGACAAAATAAAACATAAAATATGGAAGGCAATATACAAATTTTTTGTGCCTACTCAGAGAAAGCTTTTACGATTAGGTATTATAAAGCATTCTAGCGAGAGACAGAGGTATCATCTAGGGTGGCTTGATTCTTCTAAAACACTAGAAGATCTAAAAAAACATTTGGACGAAAAATGGAATTTTGGGAATAATCTTGTTGCATGGGTAGACAAAGGGCAAGTTTTAGGTTGGAGAAAATTAGTTGATTTTCACCACCAATATCATTTACGCGTGTTTGAAGATGGCGAAATAAGAGGGCATTTTGAGTACACTCCTGAGGCGCGTCCGATTGCTCATTTTAGGGAAAAAGGAGAGGAAGAAAGAAGAGAAGACTTTTTAAAATTTCTTGGGAATTTTGTTTTGCAAGAAAAACGGGTTTCACATTTAAAAGTAGATCCGGATGCATTCAGATACGAAACACATATGACTATAGAAAAAATAAGAAAATATTAATTTTATTTGATCTTTGATTCGGGCGTTACTAAATCCCAAAGCTTTGCTGCTACGTTGTTTGGCTTACCAAAAAGAGGATAGTGGTGAAGGTCTATAAAAGGAAGACTATTGCATTCTATTACTCCACAATTTTCTTGTTCCTTCCATGATTTTGTTATGTCTTCCATTATAAAATCAACTCCAACGAGTGGATCTTTTAGGAAAGATCCTATATGTTCTAACATTTTTATATTATCAGGATGGGTTATGTCTGTTACTTCTGTTGTTGTTCCACCACAACCACGGCTCGTTTTTTGGGAAAATGTTATAATTTGTCCTTTCTCTGGTATGTCACTCATTCCGATATTTTGTCTTTCTAGTTCAATACTCACATCTTTGTCTATTGTTATTTTGTGATAAAGTGGACCGCTTCTTTCTGGTCTTTTATTTTCTTCTTCTAAAAGTTCATATAGCGAACGAAGTCCATCGCCCGTGACTCTAGGTGCGTCGCGCTCTATAACTCCGACCAATTTTTCTCCAACCAAAGTTCCACGAAAAAGATTTCCCTTCAATTCCTGCTCAATGACAATAAAAGGAGACAGCTTTTTAGCTTTTTTAAAAGCATGCAATAAATCTTTTTCTGTATTTATGTGTATTGTTGTATGCCTACTTCTTGACCCTAAGTTTGGTTTTGTTATCACTGGTTTTTTTATGTTGTTGAAAATTTTCAGAGCCTGATTTTTGTTGAATGCTACTCCACCATCTGCTACAGGGATGCCTTCTTTTTTGAATTTTGTTTTCATTGTTCCCTTATTGTCCATCCACTTTAAAGATTCGGATTCTCCCGTACCGGGTCTTGGTAGTCCATCAAATGTTATGGTTTTGCTATTATATTCTGCTACATAAATATCACAGATTGGTCCTAAGTGAAATTCCTTCATTTTTATTTTGCGTTTTTTTGCTTCTTCCCAGAAACATCTAGCTCGCCAAGAATTTTTTTCAGTTGGTTCGTAGGTATAATGTCCAAGTTTTAAGAAAGTCATTAGTTTGAAAAAGGGGATTGAAATTTTTTGAGATATGGCTTCTGCTGTGTTTTTAAAAAGCATTTCCATAAAATTAAAAAAAGGTTCACTTATCAAACCCATAACTACTGTCATATAGGCTACCCAATGTATTTCTTGTGCTGGTTCACAATCTTTGCAATGTTTTAATTTCACATGCCCATTATAGCAAGTTTTTTAATGTGCGACAGTGAAGGCGATTATTTTCTTGGCGCCAGCTTGACGTAGAGTTTTCCTTGCTTCTCCCAGTGTGGCTCCGGTGGTGGTGACATCGTCAATCAAAATAATATTTCTATTTTTAATAAATTCAATATTTTTTACAGAAAAAGAACCGACGATATTCTTCAGTCTTCTCTTTCTGTCTTCTATGCGGGCTTGATGTTCTTTGTCTTTTGTTTTTATTAGAATATTTTTTTCTAATGTAAAATTCCTGTCTGTATCGCTAGAATGACTTTTGTCTAATTTTATTAATTCATTACAAATCAAGGTGGCTTGGTTGAAGCCTCTTTCATGCATACGTCTTTTTGATAGTGGAATAGGTATTAAAATAGGTTTTTGAAAATTATTAAATCTCGAAAAATCAGAGAGTTCCTCTATTATTCTCCCGTACATTATTTCCGCAAAAATTTTTGCAAATCCTTTTTTGCTTTTGTATTTTAAAAGCCAAATGGCTTTCTTTATGGATGGGTTACGATAGTCATACAAAGGAAATATCCATTCTGCGCTTTCACGCTCGGCTTCTTCAAAAGAAGATAGACATTTTATACACAATTCTGTGTTATTTTTACCACAACGAATACAATTCACAGGGAAAATGATGTTTAATATAGTGTTTAAAAAGCTCATATATGTTATACTTAAGGGGTATTTTATCATAGATTAAAATGGATAATCCGTTTAAAAACATATTTTCAAATTTAAAACTTTCAAATGTGAAAATATTTGAGAGTGCGACGGGAGATAGCGCCGTAGGCATAGATATCGGTTCTTCTTCTATAAAAGTCGTAGAAATAAAGAGAAAAAAAGGGAAAGTAGTCCTAGAAACATATGGGATGATTTCGCTTGGACCTTATGCCGACATAGAGATAGGGAGGGTTACAAATCTTCCAGCCGACAAGATAGCTTCTGCCATAAAAGAAGTAGTAAAACAATCCGGTGTTGCCACGAAGTCTGCGGCTGTTTCTCTGCCAGTGCAGTCGAGCTTGATTTTTACGGTTGAACTTCCTCCTCAAATCAAAGAAGGAGAGATTCCATCAATTATTCCAACAGAAGCTCGCAAATATATTCCAGTACCCATTACAGAAGTTTCTCTTGATTGGTTTTTAATACCAAGGAAAGAAGCTTCTTTTGAGGAAGCAAATAATCCAGATTTACAAAGCTTGCCACCACAAAAAAAAGAAGTGCTTGTAGTGGCTATTCAAAATGATGCGATATCAAAATACAGAGAAATAGTAAAACAGTCCGATTTAAGTGTTGGTTTTTTTGAAATTGAGATTTTTTCTTCAATGAGATCAAATCTCGAACACGAGTTGTCTCTCGTCCTTGTTATCGATTTTGGTGCATCACGCACAAAATTATCATTGATCGAATTTGGCATTGTAAAGAGTTTTCATACCATTCCTCGTGGGGGAGCTGATATAACCGAGGCTATTTCAAAATCTTTAAGTATTCCATTCAACAAAGCAGAGGAAAAAAAGAAAGAATTTGGTCTTTATGGAGACCCTTCCGAAAAAAACATAGCAGATATCATAAAAGTCCACATAGATTATATCTTTTCAGAGACAAATAATGTATTATTAGGATACGAGAAGAAATACAATCAGACTATTAGCAAAGTAATCCTAACCGGAGGCGGAGCTATGTTAAAAGGAGTAAAAGAGGTTGCAACAAATAATTTTAAAGCAGAAGTGGAAGTCGGGAATCCCTTTTCAAAGGTTGGTGCACCAGAATTTCTAAACAAGGTTCTCGAGGCCATAGGCCCAGAATTTGCAATTGCAGTCGGTCTTGCTTTAAGAAAGCTGCAGTAAGTGATATAATATAAAAAGAAAATGGATCAAAATTTTCAAACATCTTTTATACCCAAAAGACCAATAGTGGAAGAAAAGGTTTCTTCTTCTCGTTCTGTTAGTCTATTCACCATTGTCGCTATTTTTATTTTCTTTTCTGCACTCATAGGTTCAGGGGGTCTATTTTTCTATAAACAAATTTTGGCAAAAACAAAAACGACCATGGAGAATGATTTAAATTTAGCCAAGAATCGTTTTGAACCAGCTACGATAAGTCGACTTAAGACTACAGACAGGCGCTTGATCGCTGCGACTGAAGTTTTGTCAAAACACGTAGCCATTTCTCCTATTTTCCAAGCATTGGAATCTATTACGATGAAAACTGTTCGTTATACAAAATTCGCGTATACTTTAAATGGAGACAAGGTTGATGTAAAAATGGGGGGTCAGGCTATAGGATATCGTTCCGTTGCCTTACAAGCAGATCTTTTTTCAAAAAATAAAAATTTTATTGATCCAGTTTTTTCCAACCTTACCCTCGACAATAAAGGAAACATTGTTTTTGATTTAGATTTTTCAGTAGATCGTACCTTTGTTGATTATAAGCAGATGATAGAGACTATAAACAATAATCTTACAGCAGATGCCAGTCTGACTGGCGCTGAGGTGACGAATTAATTATGTTTAAAAACATTATTCCAATCATTTTAATAGGAATCGCCGTTGCAGGATTTTTTATGTTTGCTAGTCCTATGTTTCAAGAGGTGACTGATCTAAGGACACAAATAGCATCCTATAACGAAGCACTAAATAATTCCAAAATGCTTGAAAATGAAAGAGATAAACTTACCAATAAATATAACTCATTCGATCCTCTTAACTTAGAAAAACTCCAGAAACTTCTACCAGACAGTGTTGACAATATTCGTTTGATTCTTGAAATAGAAAAACTTGCTTTACCATATGGTATGGTCTTGAAAGATGTTAAATATTCTCCTGTAACCGCAGCTAAAACAAAAGACACGACGACAGCACAAGCAGGTACTCCAGCAGGTGCACAAAAAGGTTATGGGGCTTGGGATTTAGAGTTTTCTACACAGGGTACGTATTTTAATTTCATTAATTTTATAAAAGATCTAGAAAACAATTTAAGAATAGTGGATGTAGCATCTATTGATTTTTCGTCTGACGTAGCTCCTGGCATTAGCCCGACTTCCAATACGAATACAAACACAAATCCAGTTATTGCTGCTGAGGCTTATAAATACAACATTAAAATTAAGACTTATTGGTTAAAAAATTAAAATGGCTTCAAAAATAAAAACCATAATAATTGCCGTAGTAGTCGTAGCAGCCTTGATTTTGGCCTACATTTTCTTGTTCAAAAAAAGTCCAGATCAAACCAATTTATCTTCTTCTACTGGAGCTCCAGCTTTATTACCGAATGCAGACACTTC
The DNA here is from genome assembly GCA_037132055.1 of bacterium. GTDB lineage: Bacteria > Patescibacteriota > Minisyncoccia > Phycocordibacterales > UBA9973 > UBA9973. The sequence goes on along the minus strand of JBAXPX010000011.1, from coordinate 14,465 downwards.
TGCTACTCAAACTACTTCAGATAGTGAATTTTTAGCAATGCTTTTGAGTATCAGAAGCATAAATTTAAATGATTCTATATTCAAGGAGATTGCTTTTATTAATTTGCGTGATTCGACTATCGTGCTTACCCCAGATGGTACAGAAGGAAGGAAAAATCCATTTGCTCCGATTGGGAGTGATATAACAGAAGTACCCACAAGTCCTGATTTATCTGTACAACAGTAGTACAACAAAGAATGTCCGGTAGAGAAGTTATTAAATAGAAAAAATAATTCAATATGAGTTTTTTAGAAGAATTAGCTAAAAAAGGCTTAATCAAAGAGAGCCAAATAGACGAAATAAGAAATCGTGCAAGGGAAAAATACGATGGTGATGTTGACGATGTTCTATCTGAAATGAAGATCCCAGAAGATCAGATTCTTGAGCTTAAGGGGGCTTATTTTTCTATGCCGATAAGAAGACTTGGTAATGGGAATTTGTCTTTCGATGCGTTGAAATATGTTTCAGAAGATTCGGCTACACATTATCATTTTGCCCCTATTGGACTTGTAGACGGAGTACTTGAAGTTGGAGTTACCGATCCTGGAAATATGGAAGCTATGGATGCACTACAATTCATCTCATCAAAAATAGGTATCCCTTTTAAAATTTTCCTTATCCTCAAAAGTGATTACAAAAAAGTGATGGATAGTTATAGGGGAATAGCTCCTCAGGTTCAGGAAGCAATCGCACAATTTGATAAAGATGATGATGCAGACAGCCTAAAACAGAGGGAATTTCTCAATAAAGGCCTTAAGGATGTTAAAGCTGGTGAAGAAAAAAAGATTGTAGAAGATGCTCCGATTATAAAAATCGTCGCTGTTATATTGCGTAATGCTATCGAAGGGAATGCTTCTGATATACATATAGAAAATACTGGTGAAAAAGTTAAAGTCAGATATCGTGTAGACGGCACACTTCATACCACTATTGTTTTACCACCAAATGTTTACAACGGAGTAGTGGCACGTATTAAAATACTTGCAAAATTGCGTTTAGACGAAAAAAGAAAACCCCAAGACGGTTCTTTTAGTGCAAATATTGACGAGCGCAAAATTGATTTTCGTGTTTCGACTATGCCTGCTTATTATGGAGAAAAAGTCGTTATGCGTATTTTGGATTCTGAAAAGGGGGTCAAGCCTCTCGATAGGTTGGGTCTTTCAAATATGAACCTTCTCATGTTGAGAGAAGCGTTAAAAAAACCTTTTGGACTTATTTTAATTACAGGACCGACAGGGTCTGGAAAATCTACGACTTTATATTCAATGATGAATGAACTTGATAAAGAAAAGAGCAACATTGTTTCTCTCGAAGATCCTGTCGAGTATCATATGCCTGATATCAACCAATCTCAAATGATGCCAGAGATTGGATATACTTTTGCATCAGGACTTCGATCAATCTTGCGTCAAGACCCGGATGTAATAATGGTGGGAGAAATACGTGATAAAGAAACAGCCCAGCTTGCCATCCAGGCAGCTTTGACAGGGCACCTAGTTCTCTCCACACTACACACCAACAATGCCATAGGAGCAGTTCCGCGTCTTGTCGACATGGGAGTCGATCCATACCTTATAGCTCCTACTTTGATACTTTCTGTCGCTCAACGTCTAGCCAAGATGACATATCCTACGTCTAGGAAACTTGTAGCAATGGATCCAAGTATTAAGATGCAAGTAGAAAATAGATTAAAAGACTTGCCCCCAGAATTTAGAAAAGAAATTGAAATTAAAAATGAAATGTATGATACAGTGCCTTCTTCTGAATGTCCTACTGGCACTCGTGGTCGTATTGCTATATTTGAGATGTTTAATATCGACAAAGAAATGCAAAGCGTGATACTAAAAAACCCAGTGGATTCTGAGATTTATCGTGTGGCTCGCGGAAAGGGAATGCTCACAATGCAAGAAGATGCAATGCTAAAAGCCATAAATGGTGTAATTCCTTACAAAGAGGTGTATAATTTCAGTAGTGAAAGTCAATAAAGTTTGTTTGTAGAAACTTTTATAAAAATGCTTTTTATAATATAATTAATAAATAAAAATATATGGAAGGAGAAAAGAAAAAAATTTTAGTGGTTGATGATGATAGTTTCCTATTGGATATGTATGCTTTCAAGTTTAGTCAGAACAACTTTGAAGTACATACAGCACACAGCGCATTACAAGCAATAGAAAAATTAAAAGATGGCATCAACCCAGATATCATAATGCTAGACATCATTATGCCAGAGATGGATGGTTTTGAAATGCTTGAGAAGATAAATAATGAAAAATTATCAGAAAAATCAGTCAAAATAATACTTTCCAACAAAGGTCAGCAAGCAGACATAGACAAAGGTAATAGCCTAGGAGCTGCAGGATACGTGATAAAGGTAAATTCCACGCCAGCTGAAGTTGTCGAAAAAGTTATAGAGATTTTAGCAAATAAAAAATAATAATTAGTAAAAAATGACTGATTACAAAAAAGAACTTGAGGAGTTAATTTTGACCGTGATCCATGAGAATGGTTCAGATTTGCACTTGGGAGTAGGCAGAAATCCAGCCATTCGTGTGGCCGGGGAGCTTATTTTTCTATTAAAACGTCCAGTTTTGACCAAAGAGGACACTCTTGGCATTTTGAGCCAGGTACTAATTAAATCAAAAATTGAGAAATTTTTAGAAGATCAAGAGATAGATTTTTCTTATGATTTTCGTGGAGAAGCTAGGCTAAGAGGCAATGCTTTTTTCCAAAAGGGCACTATTTGTATCATTTTTAGACTACTTCCAAAGATAAAAACTTTTGAAGAATTACACTTGCCCACAGTCCTTGCCGATATTGCTCGCAAGAAACAAGGATTTTTCTTGGTTGTCGGGCCTGTCGGACAAGGTAAATCAACGACACTTTCTACAATGATCAATTTGATAAATAACGAACAAGCACGAAGTGTCATAACAATCGAAGATCCTATCGAATATATATATACTCCAAATAAATCCATAATAAATCAGCGCGAAGTGGGCATAGATACAAGAGATTTTCATATTGCTTTGAAGTCTGTATTTCGTGAAGACGTGAACGTAGTGATGATAGGTGAGATGCGTAATCCTGAAACTATTTCGACAGCAGTCACGGCCGCAGAGACAGGGCACTTAGTACTTTCGACACTTCATACGAATAATGCTGCTCAAACGATAGACAGAATAGTAGACTCTTTCCCTGGGGCTCAGCAAGACCAGATCAGAATACAGCTTGCTTCGAGCTTGATAGGTATTTTTTCTCAAAGACTTATTCCAAGAATCGCTGGAGGTCTTATCCCTGCATATGAGCTACTCTTGAACAACAACGCAGTAGCGAATCTGATTAGAGAGAATCGTACCCATGAGATAGACATAGTGATAGAGACAAGCATGGCATCAGGTATGATAGATTTGAACCACTCACTGCTTGAGCTTGTACGAGCTGGAGAGATATCTGTCGAAAGCGCTTATCAGTATTCTCTAAATCCAAAAGGGCTTGAACGCATGATATAAATATATGTTATTTAAATATAAAGTTGTAGATGAAAAAGGAATAAACAAAGAAGGAGAAATCGATGCACCAAATCGCGATATGGCGATAAGTGGTTTGCAACGCAGGGGTTTTATTGTCCTTTCGATAAACGAAGTAGGAGATGGCAAGTCCTTTTTTCAAATGTCCTTTTTTGAAAAAGTATCTAAAAAAGACGTCGTCGTCCTTTCTCGTCAGATCTCTACTTTATTTGAAGCCCAAGTTTCAGCCCTGAAGATATTTACAATGCTTGCCGCCAATGCTGAAAATAAACTTTTAGGCAAGAAACTCATAGAGATGGCTGACGACCTACAAGCCGGTGTGTCTATCTCAGGCGCTCTTGCAAAACACCCAGATATCTTCTCTGATTTTTATGTAAACATGGTAAAAGCAGGAGAGGAAACAGGTAAATTAAATCAAACCTTTTCTTATTTAGCAGACTATTTGGATAGACAATACGCCCTCACTTCAAAGACAAGGAATGCCCTTATATATCCTGCATTCGTTATATTTACATTTTTTGCAGTTATGATACTTATGTTTGTCGTAGTTATACCGAAACTCTCTGCTATTATTTTAGAGTCTGGCTCGGAAGTTCCTATATATACCAAGATAGTTATTGGTATATCTAATTTCTTTGTGAATTATGGTTTCTTTGTTTTAATCTTTTTTGTGCTTGCTGGACTTTGGACATGGAGGCTTTCTTCTTCAGAAAAAGGTCAGATATATTTAGATTCTACACGTTTGTCTATACCACTTTTAGGTAATCTTTACAAAAAATTATACCTTTCTCGTATTGCCGACAACCTAGACACTATGCTCACTTCGGGTATTCCTATAGTCCGAGCCATAAATATCACTGCCACTGTCGTCGGTAGTCGTGTTTACAAACAAATTCTAACAAAAGTTGAAGATGATGTGAGATCAGGAAGTTCGCTTTCTTTAGCATTTGAAAAACACTATATCGAGATACCACCTATAATGATTCAAATGACAAAAGTAGGAGAAGAGACAGGTTCACTCGGAAAAATTTTAAAAACATTGGCTGATTTTTATAAGAGAGAAGTGGATAATGCTATTGATACGCTAGTAGGTATGATAGAGCCTGTGATGATAGTGGTGCTCGGTTTAGGGGTAGGGCTCCTTCTAGTGTCCGTTTTGATGCCTATTTACAATATGGCTGGAAGTATTAGTTAAGTGTTTTCTTTTGTATGTGGATAACTAATTTGTGTTCTTTTTGTATGTGTTATAATAGAGGTAATTAAAAAACAAGTCGAAACATCTCTTAAAATAGATGTAATTATAAATAATTATTAATTTTAATAAAAAATATGAAGAAAAATTTAAGAAAAGGTTTTACATTAATTGAACTTTTGGTTGTCGTAGCTATTATTGGTATTCTCGCGTCTGTGGTGTTGGCATCACTTAACAGCGCGAGAACAAAAGGATCGGATGCTGCTATTAAAGCAAACATGTCTGGTTCAAGAGCTCAAGCTGAACTTTATTATAACGATAATGGAAATAGTTATGACAATGGCACTAACGCTGTTTGTGCTATTGATTTATCTACTACAAAATCTATACTAAGTATGATTAATGCAGCAAAAGCTGCTGCTGGTGTTACAAGTGCAACGACTAGGGATGCAATTGGTGTAGCTGGAGTAGCAACTTGTAATGATACTGCTAATGGTTGGGCAGCTCAGGTTCCTATGAAAGGAACAACTGCCAATTTCTATTGTGTAGACAGTACAGGTGCTGGTGGTGAGATAACAGCTAATGGACTTACTGCTACAACTGATGTTACTTGTTCATAACACTTTTGAGCTGAAGAGTAAAAAGTTTTTAATAAAAAAAACCACCCAATAAAGTGGTTTTTTTTATGTTTTTAACCTCGAGTGATATCTTTTTAGGGTATATTTGCTAGAATATGTTTAATTATTTATGATAAAAAATCTAAAGATTTTAAGATATATTATTTCGGGGGGAGTAGCAGTTTTTTCTAATTTAGTGGTTCTTTTTGTTCTAACCAACTATTTTTACATATGGTATTTATTGTCAACAATTTTTGCTTTTTGTTGCGGAGTTGTCGTTAGTTACTCTTTCCATAAATTTTGGACATTTAAAAACTATTCGATAAAAGATATACGAGTTCAATTTTCTAAGTTTTTTTATATTCTTTATTTATGCTTGGTGCGAATACATTTTTAATGTATATTTTTGTTGATGTATTTGGTTTTTTGGTATTTATTTTCACAAGTGGTGATATCAATACTTATAGCATTTGTAAATTATATTTTTTTTAGCAAGATTATTTTTAACGTTTTTAATTAACACTAGTTTGTATTATTGATATAATTTAAACATGTCCAAACAAAAACTTTTTTTTGTTTTAATATTTTCTTTTATTATTGCTTTTTTCTTTCAATGGACAAGATGGAAAACATTTGATTTTCTTGATTCTAGTGTGTGGTCAAACCAAGCGAAATACGTTGAGACAGGTGATCCACAAGAATTTAATGCTTTGGCGGCTTATGGCCATCCAGGTGGGCCAATCATTGAGGGTACTATTGTATTACATAAAATGTTTAAAAAATCTTACAATGACTCTTTGGTAATGTTTATGACTATTTTAAATAGTTTAGTTATCACTGCTATTTGTATATTGTGTTGTCTTTTGAGAAAAAACAATCTTTGGTGGATTGCAGTCTTGAGTACTCTTTCCCTTAGCGTTATGTATGATTTTTCTACTCCACCTTCGGCTATTGTCAGTCCATTAATTGTTTTAATGTCTCTTTTAACTCTTTACTTTTATGAAAATAAAAATAAAATAAAAATTCAATATTTTTTAATTTTTTCTTTTGTGATTGGGCTGGCAGTAGCCACTAGAGTAGATATAGGTGTTTTTTGCGCTTTAGTTTTTCTACTTTTTTTGAGATTCAAAAATACAATAAACTGGAAAGGGTTTTTTATCATAGCTTTCGGATCTGTTATTTCTTTTATATTATTTAATCCATTTATGTATTTTATGCCGATACAACACACAAGGGATTTGATTTCAAAGATTATTTTTCATTATGCCGAATTTACTCCCACCCATATGACTTTTTTAGGGGTTGTTGGTATTTCTTCTCTTGCTTTCGTTAGTATTTTTTTGGCAATTTGTTTGTTCTTTTTAAGAAAAAAAATTAAATTAATATTGCCAGATAGTTTTGTTATTATGCTTGTTTTGATGACCATATTTTTATATTTTGTTTTTTTAACTTCACATTATCAAGCTCAACGATATTTTCAACCAATAATTTTTATTTGGGAAACACTTTTACCATTATTTGTTTTTAATCTTACTCCTCAGATTTCTTTTAATTTTTTAAAAAAAACAAGCCAAGAAAAAAGAGCATTGAAAATCGTAAATATTTTTATTATTATAGTTTTAGGTAGTTATCAGATGTCCTTGTTTTATTTGTGGATTTTAATTGGTAGAACTGTTTAAATATGAGTCAATTAAAAACAATTGTAGTGATGCCCGGATACAATGCTGAAGCAACTTTTCAGAGAACTATTTTAGATATTCCATTTAATTATGTTGATGAGATAATTTTTGTCGATGATGCATCGACAGATGGCACAATTAATGAACTTCAAACTTTTTGTTCAAAAAATTCAGAATTAACGGATTCAATGGAAGTTTATAAGAATAATCCAGAAAAGATTTTACTTACTATTCATGTTCATAAAAAAAACTTAGGATATGGTGGTAATCAAAAAAAGTGTTATCAATTAGCTCTTGATCATGGGGCTGATATTATAGTTATGTTACATCCGGACTATCAATATGATCCAAAGCTAATTAAATATTTTGTAGAGTATATAAAAGATGGGTATTTTGATGTGGTCCTTGGTTCTAGGATACGTAGTCGTATGGAAACACTTGCTGGTGGAATGCCCGTGTATAAATATTATTCTAATAGGATTCTTTCTTTTATTGAGAATATGGCCACGGGGCAAAATTTATCTGAATGGCATACGGGAATGAGAGCTTATAAAAAAGAAGTTTTAGAAAACATTGAGTACGAGAAGTTTTCTGATGATTTTGTTTTTGATACCCAAATGTTGTTTTCCATAGTTGAAAAAAGGTATTTAATAGGGGACATTCCTGTTCCAGTAAGGTATTTTAAAGGGGCTTCTTCTATCAATTTTAAAAGAAGTTTTAAGTATGGAATTTATACGGTTTTCGAGACAATTAAGTTTCTTTTCAGAAAGATAATCAATAAGAAAACTTAACAAGGAATGGCGGGTTTTTTGGTTTTTTATGCTATAATTTAAGTATATATTATTTATAATTATTTTTTTATGATAAACAAAAAATACAATAGAAAAGGTTTTACATTAATTGAACTTTTAGTCGTCGTAGCTATTATTGGTATTCTTACTACTATTGTTTTAGGGTCATTAAGTCAAGCTAGGGCAAAGGCTGACGATGCTGCAGTGAAGAGTAATTTGGGTACAATAAAACCACTAGCTGAATTGTTTTATTATGATACTAAAAATTCATATTTGCCGGGCGGTGGGGTTAAATATGTTCTTGATTCTTGCCCTATCTTATCTGCTTTTGGAACTGACAGCAATATGTTTACTGGAAGTCCAAAAATAATGAAAGCGATAACAGAAGCAGTAAAAAGAGGTGGAAATGAGGCCTATTGTTACAATTCAGACACTCAGTTTGCAATTGCTGTTGATTTGAAGTCAGAATCAGGTCATTCGTGGTGTATAGACAACACGGGGGCTAGTAGGTCAGTAGCTTCGTTTTCAAAAGAAGCTATCGACGATACTACCTTCTCTTGTAAACCATAATATCATTTCATGACTTCCATTTTTACAATTTTTTTCTTCATTCTGGGCATTGTTGTTGGCAGTTTTTTGAATGTCATTATTTATAGATACAATACTCATAAGTCATTGGGCGGACGTAGCCATTGTATGGTTTGTCAGAAAAAATTATCATGGTATGAACTTTTCCCATTATTTAGTTTTTTAGGACTCAAGGGAAGGTGTAAAAATTGCAAAACGAAAATATCTATCCAATATCCTTTAGTTGAGCTTGTCACAGGGCTTATATTTGTGGGTTTGTTTTTTAAATTTCAAAATATTTTTTATTTGGACAAACTTATTTTTTCTGTAACTTTTGCTTATTATGCTGTCTTGTTCTCTCTTCTTTTAGTCATAGCTGTGTATGATATAAAACACAGAATAATTCCTGACATGCTTGCTTTAATCTTAGGAATTTTGTCTTTTATTGGATTGTTTATTTTTTCTGGATATGGTTTTAACCCGCATATTCCTTCTGTTTGGGATTTCCTATCTGGGGTAATAATCGCATTGCCTTTTGGCTTGATTTGGCTTATATCGGGTGGTAAATGGATGGGTCTAGGAGATGCCAAGCTTGCGATAGGCCTGGGGTGGCTTGTCGGCATAAGCAGGGTTCTCTCTGGAGTAGTGCTTTCATTTTGGTCAGGGGCAATAGTAGGGCTTTGCTTGATATTTCTTTCGAAAAAACATTCAATAAAAAGCGAGATTCCATTTGCGCCGTTTTTAGTATTGGGTGCGTTGCTTGCTTTTATGTTTGAGATACATCTTTTTGAGTTTTGGTTTTGATTTTTAAAATGTTGAAATTAAAAAGTAAAAAATATGAGCTAGGTTTTTATAAAAAGGGCATGACCTATGTCGAGCTCATAGTTGTACTCAGTATTTTTGCTGTGATGTCATCGGTTGTGATGTTTAACTATGGCTCTTTTGAATCAAAAATTGATATAAAAAATGTTGCAAGCGATGTAGGTCTAAAAATAGTGCAAGCGCAAAAATTTTCAGTAAATGGTAAATTGCCACCATTGGCGCAACAGACTGCAATTGGTGAACAAATTGCTGGTGGCATTAATGCATGGAAACCTTCTTATGGTGTTTATTTTAATACAACGACGGATAATAAAAGTTTTGTTTATTTTACTGATGTAAATCAAAACGGTGAATATGATGTTGGCTCTTCTCCTAATGTAGAGTTTTTAGAAACCATAAGCATAAATAAAGGAAATTATATATCAAATGTAGAGTTTTTATTACCAACAGGGGGTTCCTGTTTGACAACTAATGCATTAACCATATTTTTTAAACGTCCAGATTCGGGTGCGACATTTATTCCTCCAGCTTCATCGAATTGTTACGCTAGAATAACCGTTAAAACCCCATCATCAGCAGACATCAGCTCATCCATTGATGTTTATCCTTCTGGCAGAATTCAAATAAATTAAATATGAATAAAGCACACTTTAAAACAAAAAAAGATGGGTTTACAATAATAGAGACAATGATCACGATTTCTATTTTTCTAGTTGTTCTCATGATGGGTATGAGTTCTTTGTTGAATGCCAGTTCAATTTTTCAAAAATCTAAAAATCAAAGGTCTATAATGGACAATTTGAGTTTTATTATGGAAGAGATGTCGAGAAATATAAGAACTGGGTATAATTTTATATGTGTCCCTCCTGGAAATACAATTATTATTTCTAATACACCAAAAAGTTGTCCGGCGGGTGGCTGGGCTCTTGTTTTTGAAAGTGCAACTGGAAATCCGGCAGATACAGACGGTCAAAATTTAGATGACCAATGGGTATATTCGATTGAACCAGTAGGTTCTGGTGGGTTTGATATATTCAAATCGACTGATGGAAACTCGAATAGGACACAATTAAATCCAATAGAGATAACTCTTTCTTCGCAGAGCGGATTTTTTGTTACTGGAGCAGAGCCTCCGATTGGATCACCACCAACGACGGGAGATCTTCAACAGCCACTTGTTACAATCAGACTTGTAGGACAAATAAAATACAAAGGAGTTGCTTATCCATTCTCACTTCAAACGACAGTTTCACAAAGAATTATAGATACAGGAGAAGCTGGGAAAAGAAGGTCTAGATAGGACTTATATAAAAATGTTTAATAATTTAAAACAAAAAAATAAAAAAGAGTCCGGCTTTACTTTAGTGGAGACACTTATTGCCGTTGCAATACTCTCTTTAGCTATTGTCGGCTTGATGACAATTTTAGGAAAAGGTATTTCAGATACAAATTATGCAAAATACAGGATAACTGCTTCTTATTTAGCACAAGAGGGAATAGAGTACATAAGAAATATGCGGGATACATATGTTCTTTATGGTGCAGATGCATCAACGGGGTGGACTGACTTTTTAGCAAAAATGGCTCTATGCAAAACCACAACCAGTTGTGGTTTTAACGATACGTTAAGTTCATTTGATATTAATTCTTTGCCAGGCATGACTGTTGTGGATTGTGGTTCTGGTGGTGCCAACTGCCCTTTGTTTTATTATCCAGATACTGGTAGATATAGTTATAGTTCCTTGGTATCAGGAGAAGGAACGCCAATAAATTCTGGTTTTACTCGCGTGATTCACATTATATCTGTTGCAGGATCTCTCACGGAAATAAAAGTTTCTTCGACTGTATCTTGGACCAAAAATTCTGTTCCTTATAGTATTACTTTTTCAGATAATTTATTAAAATGGAGAGGAGAATAATGATTAAAAAAATAAAAAATTATAAAAAGTTTTTTGAATATTTCAAAGGAAAGCGTGGCTTTGCTTTACTTTATGCAGTTGTTGTTTCAAGTGTTCTTTTATCTGTAGCGCTTGGGGTATCAAATATAGCTCTTAAAGAAATAGTTTTTGGAACTTCAGCAAAAGATGCCAACGACGCTTTTTATGCCGCAGACACAGCAGCTGAATGTACTTTGTTCTATGACAATAGTTCTTTGGAAACTAATCCTTTTATAGGATCTGATCCTGTCGACTTTTATTGTGCTGGTAATTTAGTAAGTATTCACAACACAATTCCTTCAGGAGATATAATAACGTGGGTTTTTACTATTACTGATCTTGGAAACTCCAATTCACCAACAGCTTGTGCTAACGTTACCTTAGAAAAGCAGATGATAGGCACTGTTCAGTTTACGAGAGTTACGGCTGTTGGGTATAACAATGGTACCGTTGCTTCTAGTGGGGATAATTGTGTTCCAACAGCAACTAGTGTTCAGCGTGTAATTGAGTTAAACTATTAGTCATAGTATGGACAAAAATGAGGCGAAAAAAAGAATAAAAAAATTGCGAAGTGAAATCGCAAGGTTGCGCGATGCATATCATACAAAAGATTCTCCTACTGTCACAGATGATGTATATGATTCTCTAAACAAAGAACTCAGATCCATCGTTGAGAAATTCCCTGAGTTTAATGATTTGAGTGCACCAGAAAACAGAGTTGGAGGCAAACCCTTAGATAAATTTCAAAAAGTAAAACACGAGATAAAAATGTTTTCTATAGGCAATGTATTTTCTGATGAAGAATTTTTCGCTTGGGAAAAAAGAAATTTAAAATTAATACAAAATCTAAAATCTGATCTTGAATATTTTTGTGAATTAAAATTAGACGGGCTTGCCATTTCTCTAATTTACGAAAATGGCAGATTCATAAGAGGAGTGACAAGAGGGGATGGGGAAACAGGAGAAGACATAACTTCAAATCTAAAGATGATTGAAAATATTCCTTTAGTATTAGCATCACCATTTCCAGACAAGATCGAAGTGCGAGGTGAAGCGATAATGAGAAAGAGCGTGCTTAAAAAGTTGAATGAACGCAATCTAAAAGAAGGCAAAGCTCCTTTTGCAAATTCCAGAAATGCCGCAGCTGGATCTTTGCGTCAACTTGATCCTGTCCTTGCGAAAGAAAGGCATTTGGATTTTTTTGCTTATGAAATAGCGCAAATAAAAGGAATTGATTGGCAGAAGTATTTAGAAAGACACTCAAAAAAACATGAGTTGCTTCACAAGATTGGCTTTATGGTTGATCAGCATTCAAAAATATTTCCTTCGTCAGAAAATATTCCTGATTTTATAAATGAGATTTCAAAAATAAGAGAAGATTTACCTTTTGGAATAGATGGAGTTGTCGTGAACATAAACGACACAAAAATATTTGAGAACTTAGGGGTGACAGGTAAAGACCCAAGGGGAATCATTGCTTTTAAATATCCCGCAGAGCGTGCTACGACAATAGTAAAAAATATAAAAGTAAACGTAGGACGAACGGGAGTTTTGACTCCGCTTGCCATATTTGAACCGACATCTGTTGCAGGTTCTACTGTTTCAAAAGCGACTCTTTATAATTTTGATCAAATAGAACGACTGGGTTTGAAAATTGGAGATACTGTGGTAATAGAAAAAGCAGGGGATGTGATTCCAAAAGTTATTGAGGTGTTGACTCGCATGCGCACAGGCAAAGAAAAGAAATTTAAAATGCCAGAAAAATGTCCAGTATGTGGAGGAAAAGTCGAGAAGAAAGGGACCGAGGGCACGGGAAGCTCCCACTCGAAAGGTCCTCGGTTCTCCGGGGCCCCACACCCCGGCCAGACCATTTCTCGCGGGACTTTCCGTGCCCTCGATTTTTCTGTGGCCTATTATTGTACGAATCAAAAATGTCCGGCCAAGAACGAAAGATTTTTAGAACATTTTGTTTCTGTTTTTGAGATATATGAATTGGGTCCAAAGATCTTGAGTAGATTTAAAGACGAAGGACTGATCACTGATGCAGCCGATATCTTTACGCTTACAAAGGAAGACATAGCCCCACTCGAGCGTTTCGGTGAAAAGTCAGCAGAAAATATAATAAAAGAAATAAATTTAAAAAAGAAAATTTCTCTTTCAAAGTTTCTTTGGGCGCTTGGTATATTGCATGTAGGGGAAGAGACAGCTCGAGATCTGGCTATGAATTTCGGCACTCTGGAAAAGATAATTCTTTCAGTTGGGCAAGATATAAGTAAAATAAACGAAATAGAAAACATAGGACCGGCAGTTTCCAAAAGTTTAGCTCTTTATTTTAAAGATAAGAAGAACTTACTCTTTTTGGATAAACTTTTTAAAAATGGTGTTGTGATAGAAAAAATTGAAAAACAAAAAAAAGGTAAATTTACTGGACTTGTTTTTGTTTTAACTGGAGCACTCTCGCAAATGTCTCGTGAACTTGCAAAAGAAAAGATAATAAAAAACGGTGGCAAGGTTTCTGGATCTGTATCAAAGAACACGTCTTATGTTTTAGTTGGGGGAGACCCTGGACACAAATTGACTGAAGCAAAAAAATTGGGGGTAAAAACTATAAATGAAACAGAGTTTTTAGATATGATATAATACAGAGCCATGGCGAATAAATTTAAAATTTTAATTGTTTTTGTTGGATGTTTATTATTCAGACTTATTCCACTTCGGGCCCCCAACGTAGAGCCCATAATGGCATCTATTATGCCAATAGGGTCTACCTGCGCAGGTAGGCGTAAATACGGGGCCTTTGTTGCTTTTGCTTTTGGTTTCCTTAGTATTTTTTTATACGACCTTATAACGCATTTTGGAGCTTGGACATGGGTTGCAGCCATAACATATGGGGTTATAGGTGTGGGGGCATATTTTTATTTTGAAAGGGTCAAAGCAAAGGCGTTAAATTTTGTAATATTTACACTTTTTGCGACTGTCGTTTTTGATTTTATAACTGGAGTATTGTTTGCTCCAATGTTTGGACAAACAATGTGGAGTGCTTTTATTCTTCAGATTCCATTTACTGCTTTGCATTTGGCAGGGAATATCGGTTTTGCGCTGACATTGAGTCCGATACTTACTCGTTGGTTGATTTCAGAAAAAGTTTTATTTCCCAAAAAATTAACAAGGACTATCCTTGCGGAATAAAGTATCAATACTATAAAAATTGCGGAGGTGGAGAGATTCGAACTCTCGGTGGGTTTCCCCACACAGACTTTCCAGGTCTGCGCACTAGACCGCTATGCGAC
>JBAXPX010000010.1:0-26790 GCA_037132055.1 bacterium | reverse complement strand
TTAGCTCAGTTGGTAGAGCAACGCTTTTGTAAAGCGAAGGTCCTCAGTTCGAATCTGAGAGGCGGCTCCAGAAAACCCCCGATTTACAGAGTAAATCGGGGGTTTTGTTAATTGGTTTTTTTAGTAGTAGCGTCTGACTTCGCTTCTTGTAATTTAAATGATTGCGTAACCTTTGAATCTAGGTCTTCCACGGTATGAAATCCCGTAAGAACTGTATCGTCTATGACAAGTGCCGGCAATTTTGTATCTTCTATTTTATATATATTTATCATTGCCTTTACTGCTGAAAGATCAGTACTGTAATCAAACGAATAAACGCGAAGCTCAGGATATTTCTCTCGGAGAGTCGATAGAACTAAACTCTCCCTCTGACACTCACTGCAGTTCGCAGCTGTCGTGTAAAAGTAAAGAATGAAAGCTGATTTTTTACCACATCGTGTAGAAATTTTCTTCATCAAGAGATAGTCTTTAATCTCAAGCAAAGAATAATATTTTCTCAAATATGTAACTTCTTCAGTCGAGCCGAGATTTTTCTGTCCCCATTCAAGTTTGCTTCCCAAGTCTGCCAATTCCCCAGACAAAATAGAGTCTGAAACATTATTACAAGAAAGTTCTGATAATAAAGAAAACTGAGTTTCTGATGACAGTATGTCTATGGAAATATTATCCTGAATTGCTTTTAATTGATTGATTTTTCTATTGCCAAAATAATTGCTTAAATACACAGCCGTTAAAAACAAACCCAGGGTTATAAGAAACACTATTAGATACCTCCTCCAATCAAATTGTTGTTGCATTTTTTTTTGTCATTTTCACTTCTCTCTCAAGAATCCAACTAGACTCTTTAGATCTTAAGACATTAAAAATTGCCTTGAGAAGCCAAAACGGCGCTATTAAACTATAAATAATAACAAAATAAAGAATATCAAATGAAAAACGTATCCTGCCCTCCAACATGTTTCTACCTAATAATAGAGCTACTATAATCGAAGTATATAAAATAATTGAAACAAAGAAAATAGTCTTGGTATCGAAAAAGAAAAAATCAAAATTAAAACTTTGACTAGATACCGTGTGGTTAAAACCAATCGTATTTATTTGCAATATCTTTTTGGCAACAAAATTAAAAAAATTGTATATTACTATTCCAAACAAAAAGATAACTGACAAAACCGAAATAATCCCTGATGGTAGGGTGAAAAATGCCAAAGTACCGTATTCTTTTTTAAACAATAGTTTTCTGTAATCCATAACATTTCTTATAAAACCATAGATCCATCTTGATCTTTGACGATATAACTTTCTGACCGAACTAGGAGCCACTGTGTAAACATAAGCGTCTGGGCAATGCTCGATCCTATAATGATGCTTCTGCATTCGCAGAGCTATTTCCTGATCTTCTGTATTATGTGCATGTCTATAAGGACCTAAATCCTCAAAAACTTTCTTTCTAAAAATAGAAAAAGGTCCAGGGGTAACATGTATCCCACCCAGAAAAGCAAGCATTTTCTTGGTATAAACAGCCATATCATATTCGGCCTTTTGTGCTCCTTGTAAAATATTTTTGGGATCATAAACCACGACAGAAGGAGCGACAGCCATAACATCTTTATCATAGAAATATGTCATTATTCTCTTTAGTGCTTGTGAATCAACAAAAGAATCAGCATCGAGACATCCGACAAATTGTGTATTAGTATGTTCTAGTCCTAAATTAAGTGCAGTATATTTCCCTCCATTTTCTTTATGAAAGACTCTTACATTATCATATTTTTCAAATTCTTTTATAATTTCGAAGGTATTATCTTTACTGCCATCATCAACAATGATGAGTTTGAGTTTGTCTTTAGGATAATCAAGGTCGAGAAGAGAGTTTATGGTTCCCCTTATTGTCTCTGATTCGTTGTAGCATGGCACAATCACAGTGACTCCATGATATTCATCCAATTCTATAGATCCTTTTCTTACAATAATTTTGTTCTTCTTTTCAAAAAAAGCAACAAGAAAAAACACCTGCACGTACACAGACAAAAAAGTCAATATATAAAACATTATATTTGAGAACGAAATCATATTTAGCTGAATAATATTATATCATAAAAAAACATAAAAAACAAACCCTCCTTGAAAATTAGAGGGTTTGAAAAAAACATTTTTATAAGAAAATTAAATTTTTGTGCTTTCTGTACTTTGTGTATTTTCCATGGAAACTGCACATTTTTTACACTTACAACCAAATATCATCAAAACAGCTGCTACTCCAACTAGCAAGTAAACAATCGCTTCAATGACAGGCATAGAACCAAGTATCAAATTAACTAGATTCCATGTTTTTCCAAGAAGCATACCAAGACCTATCAAGCCCCAATTTATTCCACCGACTATTACTAGAATTTTTATAATTAAATGCATTACGCAACCTCCTTTTGAACAAGAACCATTACAAGTTCCACACATAATTTTTAGATTTCACCTTGTCTACAAACGAGAAAGGTAAAACAAATTAATTAATAATAATGACCTTAACACTAAAAGTATACCATATACAAAAAAAATGTTACAATAGAAGCCATTATCATTTTATTAAGAAAATATAAATATGGAAAATAAGATTAAAAATCAAAGTCAAATAGCTGGAGCTATCCTTATCGCCGGGGTAATAATAGCTGGGGCTATATTATTAAAAGGTCAACAATCCCCAACAGTAAACCCTGATGGCAGTCCCAAGCTTTCTGATATTAAAATAAAAGCCGTTAGCCCAGATGAACATATAGCTGGAAACCCTAATGCAAAAGTAGTAATAGTTGAATATTCTGATAGTGAATGTCCTTTTTGCAAAGTTTTTCAAAACACAATGAATCAAGTTATCTCTCAAACTTCTGGCAAGGTAGCATGGGTGTATAGACACTACCCTATTGCAGAACTTCATCCAAAGGCGTTCAATGAGGCTCTCGCTATGGAGTGTGCATGGGAACAAGGAGGAAATGATGTTTTTTGGAAATATGCAAATGAGCTTTTTGCAAGAACAGAATCAAATAATAAGCTTGATCCAAATGAACTTCCAAAAATCGCAACCAGTCTCGGTCTTAACATTGATACTTTTTATACTTGTCTTTCCACTGAAAAATATGGAGACAAAATAAAAGCTGAGATGGCTGATGGCAGTAAAGCAGGAGTCAATGGCACACCAAATAGTTTCATATTAAAAAATGGGAAAATAGTTGATACTATCCAAGGAGCTGAACCTCTTGAGTCAGTAATGCAAAAAATAGATAAAGCTTTAAAATAGAAACCAACAAAAAATCCCCTAATGGGGATTTTTTGTTTTTAATCAAAATAGTTTTTCAAACGGGCTATTTTTTCATGTTGGCGAAGTTTTTCGTGGACTTTCGCTTCAATTTGACGAATGCGTTCACGAGTAACTCCAAATTCCTCTCCTACCCTCTCAAGGGTATGCTGAATACCATCTACAAGCCCATAACGCATTTCAAGAATTTTTCTTTCTTTTGGATTTAACTCATCTAACACCCCACGTATTTGATCAGAAAGTATCCTACGTGAAGATTCTTGGTCTGGACGCAAAATTTTATCATCGGGTATAAAATTTTCAAGAGTTGATTTATCGTCGTCATCACCTACTGGTTGTTCAAGCGAAATAGTTTCTTGGCTAATATTTTCAATGACATGAATCTTTTCAACTGGTACACCCATTTCAGTAGCAATTTCTTCTGCTAAAGGTTCTCGTCCCAAGTCCTGGCTAAGTCTTCTGTGTGTTTGTTTATATTTTGAAATAGTCTCAACCATATGTACTGGAATACGAATAGTTCTACTCTGGTCAGCAAGCGCACGGGTTATAGATTGTCTTATCCACCAAGTAGCATAAGTAGAAAATTTATATCCTTTTGTCCAATCAAATTTTTCAACAGCTTTAAATAACCCAAGATTCCCCTCTTGAATCAAATCAAGAAGTGTTAAGTTGGCACTTCGACCTACATATTTTTTGGCAATAGAGACAACCAAGCGCAAATTTGCACGTGCAAGGAGGTTTTTTGCCTCGATATCTCCTTTTTCAATTCTTCTCGCTAAGTCTTTTTCTTCACTAGCATGGATAAGCGGATACTGGCCTATTTCTTTTAAATACATCTGAATAGAGTCATGCATCGTAGACTTATTCAAATTTGCGTCAACATCAAGATCAAGATTAAGTAAATTGCCTCCTTCTAAAACATCAATCCCGGCAATAGCAAATTTTTCATAAAGACCATCCAAAAATAAAATATTGTTTTCTATGTCTGGGAAAGTTTTCAAAATTTCATCATAAGTAATGAATCCTCTTTTGTGTCCCTTTTTTACCAATTCATCTGAAAGTCTATTTAGCTCTTCGATTTTTCTTTCTGATGCTGTTAGTTTTTTGGTCGTTTTTTCTGAAACAGACACTTTTTTTGCTTGTCTAGTTGAAAGATGCTCTTTTTTGTTGGTCTTTTTGATTTTTTTAACTATTTTTTTTGTCTTTTTTGACTTTGCCTTTAGCTTCTTTTTTATTTTTATTTTTTTCTTCATTCTGTTTTCTAATTATTCTTAATAATTTGATTTTAAACGACCATTTTTAATGTCTTGAATTTTTTTGTTTATTTCATTAATTTCTTTTAAGGTTTGATTAGATTTTTCTACATCTTTTTTTATTTCAAAATTCCTTAATTCTTGCATTTTTTTAAAAAGTTCTTCTTTCAAATGTTCTTCCTTAAAATTCGTAAGCAATTCTTCTGTATCCTTTTTTAGATCAATGTCTCCTCCATAAAACACTTCTGCCTCAAAAATTAGATCTTCCTTGTCGGCTTTATTCTTTTCTAATAGATCTTCTTTATTGGTGTCTAAGATGTCTGCAAATTCTTTTATCGTACTTTCAACGTCTATCAGGGGTGTCGGGCGTCCAGTATCTACAAGATTTTTTTGCCAAAGAATTATTCCCATTAATCTTCGTTCTATATAATCTTTTCTTGGTATTTTGCCTTCTGCTTCTTTTACTTTTTCTATTTCTTCTTTTTCGTGTTTAAATTCCTTTTCAATTTTATTTAAGTCATTCTTTATAGCTTCCTCTGGAATTTGTGATGCATCACTTATTTTCTTTATAAAATGAGCTTTCTCAATTGAGCTTTCTATGGCATCGACGTATGGTAACACTTTTTCTTTTATTTCCCTACCTGCTTTACGCGAATCTTCTTTAGAATTACTCAAAACTTTATTTAGAAGAAATTCTATTATATGTTTAGAATTACGAATAGATGTGCGCCATGAATCTGTACCTTCTTTTGAAATCAGGTCTGCTGGATCAACACCGTCTGCCATAGAAACAACTTTTACATCCATTCCAAAAGACAAAGCTATTTTACCAGCACGAGTTGATGCATTAAAACCAGCACGATCGGCATCAAAAGCAAGGACAATGTTCGAAGACAATCGACGCAAAAGTCCTAAATTGGAAACTACGTTTTCCTTAGATGTATCAGAGTCTGAAAGCGCAGTGCCTGATGTGGCTACTGTATTTCTAAATCCAGCTTGATGAGACAAAACTAAATCCATTTGTCCTTCTACTAGAATAGAAAAATTGTTTTTCCTAATTGATTCTTTTGCTTTATCTAAGCCGTAAAGAATTGATGATTTTATAAATATCGGTGTTTCCGGACTATTTAAATATTTTGCCGATTTACCATCCTCAATAAAAATTCTACCAGAAAAAGCAATAACGCGACCGCTTGAATCAGAAATAGGAAACATGACTCTGCCACGAAATCTATCATAATATCCTTTGTTTGTTTTTTTAATTAACCCTGCTTTTTCTATCTCTATGTCAGTAAAATTTTTATTTTTGAGATAAGTATAAAGTTCACGCCAATCAGCTTTTACAAATCCAATTCTAAAATCTTTTATGGTCTTGTCTTCTAATCCTCTCTCTTTTAGATATTTTATTACTTCTTTATTTCCAACTAAATTTTTTTCAAAAAATATAGTTGCCTCTTCCATTACTCTATACAACCTCTCTTTTTCTCCTTCCTTTTCTTTGCTAAATTCAGTGATTGATATACCTGCTCTTTCCGCCAAGATCTTTAATGCTCCCTTAAAATCAAGGCCTTCAAATTCCTCTACGAATGTAAATATATCCCCTTTAGCAGCACAACCAAAACAATAGTAATTTCCTCTGTCTGGAGATATAAAAAAGGATGGAGTCTTTTCATTGTGAAAAGGACACTTGGCCTTAAAGTTTGCGCCAGCTTTTTCTAACTTTATATAGGAAGAGACTACTTCTTCGATTGAAAGCCTCTCCTTGATTTGTTGAACGGGAGAGTTCATATTTTTTATTCTAATGAAAGATCTGGTTTATTTTTAAATCCAGTCCCGGCTGGAATCAAACGTCCTATAATGACATTTTCTTTTAACCCTCGCAGAGAGTCTACTCCGCCTTTTACTGCATTCTCAATAAGCACACGATTTGTATTCTGGAATGACGCTGCGGAAAGCCAACTTTTTGTCCTAAGAGATACTTCTGTTATACCAAGAGCCACAATTTCTGTTTTTGCTTCTTTGCCATTTAGTTTAGCAACTCTTATGTTTTCCTCGATAAATGCAGTATTTTCTACAATGTCTCCATTTGAGAAATTAGTCTCACCTGAATCCTTTACTTTTCTTCGTGAAAACATCTGTCGAATAATAATTTCTATATGTTTTCTTGAAATCGAAGCACTCTGGAGTTCATAAACTTTATTTATTTCTCGAATTATATATTCTTCTACTAATTCTTTTCCTCCATATTTGAAAATTTCTGAAATATCAGCGGATCCATCTGTTAGTAATTCACCCTTTTTAACGCTTCCACCAACTTTTATTATAGGTACTCTGCGGAATGGAGCTATGTATTCTATTTCATTTGCTTTGCCATCAACTTTTGTATCAGAAAGGACTTTAATTATTTTTTCTTTCCCGTCTTTGTCTTTGATTTCTATTACTTCTCCGTCAGTTTGTGATACTATTGCTGGATTTTTCGGAATTCTTCTTTCAAATATTTCTTCGACACGTGGAAGACCTGTCGTAATGTCAGTACCAGCTACTCCTCCAGCATGAAAAGTACGGAGGGTAAGCTGAGTACCAGGCTCACCGATAGCTTGAGCTGCTATTATGCCTACAGCCTCTCCAAGGTCAACAAGTCGATTCCTACCTAAGTCCAAGCCATAACACATTTGGCAAATACCATGAACTGTCTTACAAGTCAGAGGAGATCGTACAAATACTTCTTCAAAGCCAATCCCTTCTATGTTGTAGGCTTCTTCTTTTGTAACTAAAAATCCTTTTTTATATAAAACATTTCCTTCTTTGTTTTTTAAATCAGCAGCAAGAACCCTCCCACAAATATTTTTTGAAAGTGGGATTTCAATTCCAGAGATATTTTCTTTTTTTACTATTTTACCTTCTTTTGTTCCACAATCTTCTTCAGTGATAACCACGTCCTGTGCAACATCCACCAAACGACGCGTAAGATATCCAGCCTTAGCAGTGTTAAGAGCAGTATCAGATGCACCTTTCCTTGCTCCATGAGTGGTAGTAAAATATTCTATCGGAGACAACCCTTCTTGATAACAAGGAATAATTGGAAATTCAAGAGTTTTACCTTGGTTGTTTTGTATAAGACCTTTCATCCCAGTCATTTGTACTAAGCTTGTCATAGTACCGCGAGCACCAGAAGTAAACAAGTCATAAGTAGAACCATTCTTGTCCAAAGTTTTTGGAAGAACTTTTTCCAGTTCTTTTTTTGCTTGCGTCCAAATTTCAATAATTTTCTGATATCTTTCTTCTTCAGACAACAAACCTTCTTTCCACTGAGAAACAACTTCTTCTTCTAATTTTTTGCCCTTTTCTATAATTTTTGGTTTTTCTTCTGGAACTTTAACATTATCTAGCCCCCAAGTTGTACCAGAAATTGTCGAGTATTTGAAACCAAATTCTTTAATCTTATCTAGAATCGCTGGAGTTTTGTCTACACCATAGTGAACAATCAATTCATCAACGAGAGCAGATATCCTCTTTTGTGTCATTTCATCACTAACATAAGAAAAATCACTAGGCAAAATACTGTTAAATAAAATTTTACCTACAGAAGTTGTAAAAATACCACCATCAAATTTCCTGTATTTCACACTATCTGTCACTAAAACATTTATTTTTGCTTGCAAAGATACAATTCCATATTCATAAGCGGTAACAGCATTATTGGGGCTTGAAAAATATCTACCCTCACCAAGAGCACCATCTACTACCTTCGTCATCCAATAAGATCCAAGCACCATGTCTTTACTTGGATGCACTATAGGATCTCCGTTTTGGGGCTTGAGCAAATTCTTATTTGCGGCCATTAATTCTCTTGCTTCTGATTGAGCCTCTTCTGACAAAGGAACATAGACTGCCATTTGGTCTCCATCAAAGTCAGCATTGAAGGCCTGACATACAAGTGGATGTACCTGGATAGCATTTCCCTCGATTAAGACAGGATTAAAAGCTTGTATTCCTAATCTGTGAAGAGTTGGCGCACGGTTTAATAGAACATACTTTCCTTTTATAACTTCTTCAAGCATAGCCCAAACTTCTGGGGTACGTTCCTCAATAAGTTTATTTGCACCACGAATGTTAAAAGCTATTTCCGCTTGCAAAATTTTTGAAATCACAAATGGACGGAATAATTCCAAAGCCATATGCTTTGGAAGGCCGCATTGGTTCAATTTTAATTGTGGACCAACAACAATGACAGAACGTCCCGAGTAATCTACACGTTTTCCCAATAAATTCTGACGGAACAATCCTTGTTTAGATTTCAAATTGTCAGAAAGTGATTTGAGAGCACGTTTTTGAGATTGACTCATCGCAGCACTATCATTCTGTTTTGCAATCGAGTTATCAATCAACGCATCTACTGCTTCTTGAATAATTCTTTTTTCATTTCTCAAGATCACATCTGGTGCATTTATTTCCTTTAGCTTTTTTAATCTATTATTTCTATTTATAACTCTACGATAAAGATCGTTTAAGTCACTCGTCGCATGTCTCCCACCATCAAGCGCCACCATCGGACGAAGCACTGGTGGAATAACTGGAATAACAGTAAGCAGCATCCACTCAGGACGAATATTTGCATATATCATTGATCGAATAAGTGAAAGCCTTTTCTGTAGTTTTTCCTTTTCTACTGTGCTTGCTTTCTCTAACATTTTTTCTGTATGAATCTTCAGCTTATTCAAATCTAAATTCTTAAAAATAGAATAAATAGCTTCAGCCCCTATATTCGCTTCAAAAGAAGTCCCGTATTTTAGAGAATAATGATGAAAAGAAGTTTCATTTAAAACTTTTCCTTCGTAAATTTCTCCAATTTCTTTTTTTGTACTAGATAATAATGCTTTTAATTTTTCACGCGTTTCCTCGTCATTTGTATTTTTTAATTTAGATTTAAATTCTTTATCTAAATTCTGTACAATCAGTTCTTTTTCTTCTTCGTGAACTTTAGTAATGATATATCCAGCAAAATATATGACCTTCTCAAGATCAGAAACAGAAATATTCAAAAGCACACTCATCCTCGATGGTACTCCTCTTAAAAACCATATGTGAGCGACTGGTGTTGAGAGTTCTATGTGCCCCATTCTTTCTCTTCGTACTATGGAACGAGTAACTTCAACTCCACATTTTTCACAGATAATATCTTTATATCGAATCCTGCGATATTTTCCACAATAACATTCATAATCTTTTTCTGGACCAAATATTTTTTCATCAAACAATCCGCCACGCTCAGACCTGCCTGTGCGATAATTTATCGTTTCAGGTTTTGTTACTTCTCCATAAGACCATTCTTTTATTTGATCTGGAGAAGCTAGCTTGAGTGTAATTTGATTAAAATCAGTTGTATTTAAAGTTTTCATATGTTTATATTAATTAATTTTAATTTTCTACCTCAAGACTAATATCTCCACTTTTTTCTAATTTTACGTCTAGAGCAAGTCCTCGTAAATAATTTAACATTACATTAAACGATGCAGGAGAATTCGGAGCTTTGATCTGTTCATTTTTAATAATGTAATCAAATGTCTGAGAACGACCCAGTATGTCGTCTGATTTTATGGTAAGCATTTCTCGTAGAGTATATGCCGCCCCATAACCTTCAAGTGCCCAGACTTCCATTTCTCCAAATCTCTGTCCTCCTCCTTGAGCTTTTCCACCAAGAGGTTGTTGAGTAATAAGAGAATAAGGTCCTATCGAACGCATGTGAATCTTGTCTTCCACCATATGATGTAATTTCAGCATATACATATATCCGACAGCAATGTCTTGGCTGAAACTTTCTCCTGTTCTTCCGTCAAAAAGTTTCATTTTACCGTTTTCTTGGAAACCAGCTTTTTTAAGCTCTTCTTGTATTTCTTCGTGCTTTGCCCCCAAAAATGGTGGAACAATCGCTTGATAACCAAGCGTATTTGCTGCCATACCCAAATGCATTTCTAAAATTTGTCCCAAGTTCATACGAGAAGGAACACCAAGAGGAGAAAGAATTATGTCTATAGGAGTACCATCTGCCATATATGGCATATCTTCTTCAGGAAGGATTGTAGAAATAACTCCTTTATTTCCATGTCGGCCAGACAATTTGTCTCCAACAGAAATATTTCTAATCTGTGCAACCTCAATAACAATTTTTTTAATAATTCCAGCTTCTAAAGTATGACCCAAGTCGCGTGAGAAAATCTTTACACCAACTATTCTTCCTCGCTTGCCATGTTCCATTCGAAGTGACGTATCTTTTACATCACGAGCTTTCTCGGCAAAAATTGATCTTAACAATCTTTCTTCTGGGGTAAGTTCCGTTTCACCCTTCGGTGTAATTTTACCTACCAAAATATCATTCTCACGAACTTCGGCCCCTATGCGGATAATACCATCCTCATCTAAATCTTTAAGTTTAATTTCTCCAACGTTTGGTATGTCACGTGTAGTTATTTCTGGTCCTAATTTTGTATCACGAACCACACAAATAAATTCTTCTACATACACACTTGTGAATTTACTTTTCTTCACTAATTTTTCAGAAATAATTATAGCGTCTTCATAGTTTGACCCACTCCATGATAAAAATGCAACCAAAATGTTTTGTCCAATTGAGATTTGTCCCCCAACAGTACTCGATGTGTCAGCTAATACATCTCCCTTTTTTACTTTGTCTCCGACATTTACCAAAGGACGTTGGTGAAATACGGCAAAATTGTTATTTCTCAAAAAATTAACCAATGGGTGTGTTTGTTCATTCTTGCCTTTTATTACAATCTTTTTTGCGTCTAAATAAGAAACCACTCCATCTTCATTACTTATAACTAATCTACCAGAATTTCTAGACGCGAGTTCTTCTATCCCTGTTGCCACAAGAGGAGCTTCTGGATTTACACAAGGCACAGCTTGTTTTTGCATATTACTTCCCATGAGTGCCCTGTTTGCATCGTTGTGTTCCAAGAAAGGAATCATCGAAGTTGCTATAGAAAAAGCCTGGTTTGCGGCAACATCTATAAAATCAACTTCATCTCTAGAGACTATTCCTGGCTGGGTTTTTACTCTAGCTTCAACTTTTTCTTCTATAATTTTTCCATCTTCATCGTAAAGAATCCCAGCATGAGCTATGTTGTATTTTTCTTCCTCAAGAGCGTTCAAATAGACTATTTCTCCCGTGATTTTGCCATTTTTCACTTTTACATAAGGAGTTTCAATAATACCAAAATCGTTTATTTTTGCGTAAGTAGCAAGGTGTAAAATAAGTCCTATGTTTGGTCCTTCTGGGGTATGAATCGGACAAACTCTCCCATAGTGAGAAGGGTGCACATCACGAACTTCAAGACCTGCTCTTTCGCGTGTTAACCCTCCGGGTCCAAGTGCAGATAGTGTACGCAAGTGTTCCATTTCATAAAGTACATTTTCTTGCGCCATGAATTGTGAAAGTTGGTTGGTTGTAAAAAATTCTTTTATACGTGCCTGAAGTGGACGCTGGTTTATGATTTGTATAGGCATTGCAGTATCAACATCGATAATGGACATTCTGTCTTGAATATTTCTTTTTATCTGCATCATACCAGTACGGATTTTTTGTTGAAGCATTTCTCCCACAAAACGTACTCGTCTTTGTCCTAAGTGATCTATGTCATCAGATTTTGCACCCGGTGTATTATTTAAAGAAATAATGTTTTTAATAACAGTCAAAAGATCTTCTTTTGAGATAGTTCTTCGAGCAAGCTCCGTCTCGTCCATTGGTTTTTCAAAACGCTTGTTAAATCTAAATCGTCCAACTGGAGAAAGGTCATATCTTTCCGCTGTAAACAAAGAATCAATAAATTCTTTTGCATTATCTGCTGTAGCCATGTCCCCATCTCTCAGACGTTTGTATATCTCTATATACGCATCATTTAATGTCTTTGCTACATCTTTTGCTAAACATGCCTTTATGGCTTCTTCTGCTTCAGTGTTTCCTTTCAATGCTTCTAAAAGCATTTCGTTGGTTTGATATCCCATAGCACGAAGAAGCGCAGTCGCTGGAAACTTTCGCTTTTTATCTATTCTTATATAAATTGCTCCATCTGCCTCTGACTCTATTTCAATCCAAACTCCACGAGCAGGAATTATTTTTGCTCCAAAATATTTTTTGCCTTTGTTTTCAGATTCGGTAAAGAAAAAACCAAAAGAGCGAGCAAGTTGTGGAACAATAACACGTTCTACTCCATTTATTATAAAAGTTCCGTGATCAGTCATAACTGGAAGCTCAGACATGAAAATCTCCTGTTCTTTTACAGTTCCTAAAATCTTATTAGTTAATTTTACACGCGCCTTAAGAAGCCCTTGATACGAGAGCTTGTTTACTTTTGCATAGTTTTCGTCATATTTTGGCTCCCCTAGAGAGAAAGAAGTGAACTCAAGTTGAAACTTTTTACTAGAATAATCTAGTATTGGAGAAAATTCTTTAAAAATTTCTTTTATACCAGTCTCAACTAACCACTTAAAAGATTTTGTTTGAGACTCTATTAAATTAGGAAATTCTATTAATGGCTTCTTGTATTTAGAAAAATACTTTTTTGGACGCGTTACTTCTTTTTGCATGAGTTTACAAAACCCCCAAAATAAATAAAAAAGACTAAAAAGAGAAAAAACGCTTTTATAGCTTCTTATTATTTGATTCGGACGCTGATTAAATTAATACCTAATTAATAATACAGAAGAGTACATCCGAAACTCAATCAATCAATCTACTAGAGTATACAGATTATCAATTTTTTGTCAAATATTATTGTGGATTATCCCTTCCTGAGCAAGGCCTTGCCTTGCTCAGGGTCTTGAGTTTTTCCAGTCTTCTATTCTCTTATGATCCCCTGATAGTAGAACCTTTGGAACCTTATAGTTTTTACCATTATATTTAAGTATTTCTGGACGAGTATACACTTCACTGCTTGAAACCCGCTCTTCCTCAAGTGACTCATATTTACCAAGCACTCCATGGATCTGACGAGACACGCAATCAATCAATATCATAGCTGGAAGCTCACCACCCGTAACAACATAGTCCCCTATTGAGATTTTTTTAGTCTTTAATATTTTATCCACTCTTGCGTCGATGCCTTCATACCGCCCACAAATTAAAATGACATCTGTGTATTTTTTTGAAATAGTTTTAGCAAAACTAGTTGTGAATTTTTCTGCACTTGGAATAAAGTTGATTATTAATACTTTTTGGTTCTTGCCCTTCGCTATCCTCAGGGCCTTTGCCACTGCCTTTAGTAGTGGTTCAGCTTTCATCACCATGCCAGGACCTCCAGCATACGGACGATCGTCAACCGGACGATATCCATTATCCTTTACCCCGCTTCGCTTAAGCTTCGCAGGGCAGGCATAATCCCGTGGATTATAAAATTTTACTGAAACAAGCTTCCCTTTTATCGCCCGCCCAATAATAGACTCATTTAAATATGAGTTAAATATCTCGGGGAATATAGTAATTATGTGAAAACGCATATGTAAAGCATAATAGCATAAATTAAAAAATCCGCCTTTCGGCGGACTTTTTAATTTTGTTTAAATTCCTTTTAGGTCTTCCATAGCCTGATCAACAGTCTTGAGTGAGCTTGGAGAACTGCTTACTGGCCTTGTGCTACCTTCTGGTTCATTTATCTTTAGGTTTACGCGAGCATTATTCTTCATGCCGATAACCCTTAGAAGTGTACGGATAGCTTTTGCGGTGTTGCCCATTCTTCCTATAACCTTACCCATGTCGGCAGGATTAACAGTTAAAGAAATGAGGACTCCCATTTCATCGACAGTGCGATCGAGTTTTACATCGTTCGGATTGTCGACGAGAGCTTTGACTACGTATTCTAGAAATGTCTTGTCAGCGTCTTGCATAGTATTTCCGATAAATATTTTTAATCAATGCAGTATACGACCAATAACTGCCTATCAGTATTATATAAAATTATTTTTTAGCTTTCAACTCTGCTTGCACGGTATAGTCTTTTCTATTACTTCTTAGCTTTAAGTTCTTTGCGTTTTAATGTCGGTTTCTTTTTCGGCAAAACATTTATTTTCAATCCTTCGATGTCCTTACTGTGAACTAAAAAGTTATGCATAGTATCTGAGAGCTTTGCTCCTTTGGACATCCAATATTTTATGCGATCAATCTTGAGGTTCTTTTCTCCGGCTTTTGGATTATAAGTACCGACTATTTCTAAAAATTTTCCACTCTTTGTGCTGTTTTTCGAATCAGTCAAAACTGCACGAAATGATGGGTCATTTTTCCTTCCTATTCTTTGTAACCTTATTTTTAACATATTGCCATACTATCACAAATCCCAAAAAAGGCAACTTTTTAGTTACTTTTTATGCTATATTTAAAATAAATATGAAAAAACACAAACATAGAAAAATTAAGCAGGAAAACACAAAATACCAAAACAAACTGACAGGCACAATCTCCATTTCTTCAAAAGGAATAGGTTATGTAAAAATACTAGACAAGAAAGAAGACATCGAAATAGATTTTCGCCACCTAAACACTTCTTTACATGGAGACACTGTAGAGGTAATCCCCCATAAAAAAGGACACCATCGCACAACCGGAGAAGTTTCAAAAATAGTAAAAAGAGACAAACTCGGTTTTTCTGGAGTTTTAGAAAAAGAAAATGATATTTTTTTCTTAAAACCAGATGACACAAAAATGTATACCGATATTCTAATTCCAGAAAAAATGCTAAATGGCGCAAAGACTGGTCAAAAAGTTTATGTAGAAATAATTTCATGGAAAGATTCAAAAAAAGCACCTGAGGGAAAAATAATAAAAATTTTAGGAAAACCTGGGAAAAACGATGTAGAGATGCATGCTATCGCGATAGAAAAAGGTTTTGACAATGAATTATCTAAGGATTCTCAAAACGAAGCCCTGAAGATAAAACAAGAAGGTATAAAAAAAATAGACTACGAAGGACGTCGTGATTTTAGAAAGATATTAACTTTTACGATTGATCCAAGCGATGCGAAAGATTTTGATGATGCAATATCGTTTCGTCAAATATCTGCCAACACCTATGAAATAGGTATACATATCGCTGACGTATCGCATTATGTAAAGATTGGAAGTAATATAGACAAAGAAGCAAGACGTCGTGCTACTTCTGTATACCTAGTGGATCGAACCATACCCATGCTTCCAGAGGTGTTGTCCAATGATTTGTGTTCTCTTGTACCAGGGAAAGACAGGCTCACCATGAGCGCAGTTTTTGTAATTGATAAAAACACAAAAATTATAAGTGAGTGGTTTGGAAAAACTGTTATACATTCACAAAAAAGATTTACATACGAAGAAGCGGAAATATCCATAAAAAATCAAAAAGCAGTATTGCATAAAGAACTTTCAATTTTAAATAATTTAGCAAAAAAATTAACCAAAGAAAGGTTTTTGAATGGTGCTATGTCGCTTGACCAAGAAGAAGTAAAATTTGTCCTAGATGAAAACGGAGCTCCAATTAAAATAGTGAAAAAGGAACGTGGTGATTCAAACAGACTCATAGAAGAATTTATGCTTTTAGCTAATAAAAAGGTAGCAGAAATAATTTCCATTGACAACAAAAAAGAAATAAAAAATGAGGGGGTTTTTGTATATCGAGTACATGACATACCAACAAAAGAAAAAACTGCCGACCTTGCTTTCTTTTTACAAGGCTTGGGATATAAAACGACCCTAAAAAATGGTGTTATCCCAGCAAGCGAAATAAATAGCATATTATCAAGTCTGTCTGGCAAAAATGAGAAAGACACTATACACAGAATGGTTATACGTTCAATGGCAAAAGCAACATATTCAACAAAAAACATCGGGCATTATGGACTCGCGTTTAAATATTACACACATTTTACATCCCCCATCAGAAGATACCCAGATATAGTGGCTCACAGACTTCTCGATGATTATTTGTCGAATAAAAAAATTGGTAAAGAAAAAATATGGGAATATGAAGAAATATCAAGAAAATCTTCAGAACAAGAAAAAAAAGCAAGCGACGCAGAAAGAGCTTCGATAAAATACAAACAAGTCGAATACATGTCATCTCGAATTGGTAAAATTTTCATTGGAGTTATAAGTGGTATAACTGAATGGGGTATGTATATAGAAGAAACTGAAACAAAGTGCGAAGGATTGGTGAGAGTACGAGACTTAAAAGATGACTACTATATATTCAATGAAAAGAAAATGGAACTTGTCGGACAAAAAATAAAGAAAAAATACAAGCTCGGTGATAAAATAAAAATAAAAGTTAAAAGTGTTGATTTAGAAAGAAAAACAATAGATTATGCATTAGTATGAGCTTCCAGTTAAAATCAAAACTGAAATATTTCTTTTGGATTTTATTTTCCATAACAATTGGAGTTTTTTTAGCTTTCGTTGGAATAAAAACAGCGAGTTATGAGCCAATAAAACAACAAAGCACAACCCAAGAACAAATAGAAAATGCAAAAGACAACACTCCTAAAATTTTTTATTTTATAAAAGACCCACAAAAGAAACCGGCTGTAAGTGCTGAATCATATTATGTAGGAGACCTAGATACGGGAGAAGTTATTTTAGAAAAAAACAAAGATAAAAAGTTTCCAATAGCTTCTATAACAAAATTAATGACCGCAGCTGTATCGTTAGATAATCAAAATCAAGAAGAAACAACAAAGATAACAAAAGAAGCTCTCGCGCCTTATGGGAAAAACGGAAATTTTCGTTTAAATGAGACCATTAAAATCGGCGACCTTATATATCCAATGCTTCTTGAATCAAGCAACGACGCAGCACAGGCTATCGCCCTAAGTTCTGGAATAAATAATTTCATCCAAAAAATGAATGAAAAAATGGTCAATCTGGGCATGCTATCAACTTCGTTCGAAGATCCAAGTGGGCTTTCAGAAAACAATCAATCAACCGCGATCGACCTTTTTAAATTTTCTCAATACCTTAAATCAAACAGACCAGAAATATTAAAAATCACATTAGAAAAAAGTTATAACAACAAGAAACATGTCTGGTTTAACATTAGCCAATTCTTGGGAACTGAAGGATATCAAGGTGGCAAAAGAGGTTATATAGATGAATCAAAACAAACTGCAGTTTCCTTTTTTACTCTGCCTCTCGGGAGAGAAGGTTTGAGAAATATAGGAATAATAGTGCTAAGAAGCCCAGATAGATATAAAGATATAAAAAATATTTTGAATTATTTGAAAAAAAATGTTTATTACGGAGGAGAGTCTGACGCAGATATGACTTGGGTAAAAGCTAAAGAAAATACAGCCGACGAAGAACAAAATTTCGTCACACTTTTGTTTGGTGGAGATTTAATGCTTGATCGTGGAGTAAAGAATTCTGTAATGAAAAATTTCAATGGCGACTATTCTAGCTTGTTTAATAATCTAGATATCCTAAAAAAAGCAGATATAACTTTTGCAAACCTTGAAGGACCAGCATCAGATCAAGGTGCCGATAGACGTAATCTATATTCATTTAGAATGGACACTTCTATAATCCCCGCAATAAGCGGCGCAGGAATTAACATCGTGTCACTAGCAAATAATCATATGGGAGACTGGGGAAGAAATGCTTTTTCCGATACGCTCACTGGATTAAAAGAAAATGAAATCTTGTATACAGGAGGAGGAATAAATAGTGAAGAAGTTGAAAAGCCAACAATAATAGAAAAATATGGAATGAAAATCGGATATTTAGCATTTTCAGACACAGGACCAAATTGGATGAAAGCAGATGAAAAAACTCCAGGAATACTTTTGGCGAGCAATCCACGCTTTGATGAAATAATAACTTCTGCTTCTAAACAAGTAGATTATCTAATTGTCTCGTTTCATTTTGGCGAAGAATATAAAACCAAACACAACGAAAGACAGCAATATCTAGCAAGGAGAGCCATAGATAATGGAGCGAAAATTATAATCGGTACTCACCCACACGTAGTCGAAGATACAGAAGTCTATAAAAATGGATTTATCGCATATTCACTAGGTAATTTTATTTTTGATCAATATTTTTCTGAAAACACAATGCAAGGAATGCTATTGCAGATAAAATTAAATAGAGATGGAACAATGTTGGTAAACAAAAATATAGTTAAATTAAATAAAAGTTTTCAACCAGAAAGTGTGATAAAAGGGAAAGAAGAAAAACTAAAGTTTGATATCCCTAAGATTGAACAATAAAAAAAATCGACATCAGTTGCCCGACGTCGATTAAACCATTTTTGCTGCTACTTATGGGTCAACTGAGTCATCCCAATGAGGTGTAACGAAAGATCCTCTATGGGCTTTCCAGAGCTTGTCCGGAAATCTTCACCCGACCAATAAACACAGGCGGATTGCCCTTCAGCTTTTGGGGCAATCAAGCAAATTTTTACTCCCCTCGAGTTATGAAGTTCGGCAGCGTTTTTTACTTTCCACGAACCATTCGTGGTCAGCAACGAATCACCCGGCTTTAAAGCCATCAGCTTCTGTCTTGTGACAGTAAAAGTGCTTTTTCCCTTTACCATAATCTTTACCATAATTTTGCGTTTTAAAAGTTTCCCAAAAATAATAGGACATTTCGTAAAAAAAGTCAAATACTATTTTGCAATAGCCTGTGCTTCGTCAAACTTTACTGACAAAAGTTTAGATGATCCATCAGCACCGACTGTGACTCCGTAGAGTACTCCTGCACGAGACATGGTCTCCCTGTTGTGAGTAACTACTATCAACTGTGAATGTTTTGAAAGTTTTTCGAGCATATCACCAAACTTTCTAGAATTTGCTTCATCTAGTGCGGCATCAGTCTCATCAAGCACTATAAATGGTGGTGGATTTACTTGAGACATGGCAAAGAGAAGAGCAATAGAAGTGAGTGATCTTTCTCCTCCAGACAATGCGTGGAGTTCTTTTACTTTTTTATGCGGTAGTGAAACGTTTATATCTATCCCCTGTTCTGGCACAGATTCTTCGTCATCGTTTTCTTCTTCATCTTTTTTTCTCTTATTTTCAGTTGAAATTACAAGATTAGCAGAACCGCCACCAAACATAAGAGAGAAAAACTCTTGAAATTCTTTATTTATTTTAGTTGTACCTTCTTTGAATTCTATGTCTATCTTTTCTTTCAAATCAGTCATTAATTTTTTTAATGATTCAATGCTGAGCGCCAGGTCTTCTATTTCTTTTGATAAAAAGAGATCGCGCTCAGAAACTTCTTGAAACTCTTTTATTATCTCAGCACCACCACCAGAACCAACATCTTCCAATTTTATTTTTATCCTTTCTATTTTTTTTCTGGAATCTTCTTGCAAAATACGATCAACAGAACCATCAATACTAAAATCCTTATAGGAAAATATTTCTACTCCTACTAAAATAGATCCTTCTTTTATCTCATTTTCAAATACTTCTTGTTCCCTCTTTAGACTCTCTTCTTTTACAGAAATTACATTTAAGGAAGAAGCAAGTTCTTGATATTTTACTTTTAAAGTAAACCTCTCCCTTTCTTTTTCTCGATCTTTTTCCACAACTGTTGCTATTTCACGCTTTAAGTTTTCGATTGATTCAACAATCTTTTTTTCTTCATCTTCTATTTTCTGCACTTCTACAAAAACTTCTTGCTGTGTATTTTTCAAATCATGTATTTGAGAATCATCGCTTCTGACTGGTGACTCTTCCCTAAAATGTCTTGAAAATCTATCTAAAATATCACGAATTTTACCCAATAGCGGTGCTATGTTTTCAAGCACATCCATATAAATAGCTTCTTCTAGATATTCATTTGCCTCTTTCAAGAAAGACTCGAGCTCTTCTCTCGGGACAGATACATTCTCGGATAATTCTGGTTTTTTTATCCGATGTTCTTCCATCTCTATCATTCCTTCTATCCTCCCAAGTTTTCTCTCCATCTCGCCTTTTATTTTACGAATTTCGAAAACCTTATTTTCTAAATTTTTGAGATCTTCTCTTTTTTTGTTTTCTTCTGGGGATATTGTGTTTTCTTCGTTTGAAATTTTACTAGAAATTTCGTTAATCTCGTTTGAAATTCGTTTTTTCTGATTAATTAGAGTATCTTTTTCTTTCTCCAAATAGATACTCTCCTTTTTCAAATATTCTTTATAAAGAGAAAGAAGCTCATCTTGCATTCCTTTTGCTTTTTCAAATTTTTCTACTTGCTTTTTAAGAAAATTCAAGTGTGGAGCATTTTCACGACGAAGGAGCGAAACTTCTTTCATGTTATTGCTCGTCCTTTCGAGTTTTCTTTCAGCTTCTTTTATTTTGTATTGATAGATCTTTAATCCTAACGCATCTTCTACCATCTCTTTTCTGTCTTTAGGAGAAGCATTTAGAATTCTATCTGCTTCACCTTGAGAAATAATATGATGGCCTGAAGAACCTATATTTACCGAAGCCAGTAGATTGTTTATATCTTTTAATCTAACTTCAGAACCATTTAATATATATTTATTCAAACCATCAGGATAAACTTCACGAGAAATAGAAATAATATCATAATTTAAATTTATGTTTTCACCCGTTTCATTTGGTAATTTAAAAACCTTATCAGTATTATTAAAATAAACAGTAGCAGAAGCACGTGAACTTTTAGACAAATTCTTTGAACCCTTAAAAATCAAATCAAGCCCTGCTTTTCCACGCATTGATTTCATTGATTGCTCTCCTAGTACAAAACGAAAAGCTTCAACTACGTTTGATTTTCCTGAACCATTTGGTCCAACTACACAAACTATTGGACTTTTGAATTCCAATGAGGATTTTTTGGCAAATGATTTAAAACCGCTTATTTCAATAGAATTTAATCGCATATCAGTCTAGCCAATTTTTCACTTTTAATGCAGCTTCTGCGGCCTTTTGTTCAGCTTCTTGTTTTGATTTTCCTCTACCTTCAGCGATTAAAACTGTCCCAAACATTATACCAACTGTAAAATGTTTATCGTGATCTGGCCCTGATTCATGTAAAACTTTGTAAGCTGGCGTAGTCCCTACGAATTCTTGTGCTTTTTCTTGAACCAAACTTTTTGCATCACGCCATAGTTTTTTAGAAACAATTTCATCAGTAAGTGGTAGTAAATATTTAGTGATAAATTTATCTGCGACTTCATAACCTTGATCTAAATAAATAGCCCCTACATATGCCTCAAAAGTATTCGCCAATATGTATTGTCTTGCTTTGCCGTTATCTTTCGCTTCACCTTTTGATAAAAGCAAAAAGTCATTCATTCCAATCTTGAGTGCAGTCTCAGATACAGTAATAGCGTTTACAAGAGAAGAACGTAGCGCTGTTAACTCTCCTTCTGTGTAGGTAGGATATTTTTTATATAAAAAATCAGTCACAACAAGCTCAAGAACAGCATCACCTAAAAATTCTAAGCGCTCATTATGAGCAAGCCCTGTTTTAGGATTTTCATTTATATAAGAACGATGTATAAATGCTTGTTTTAGTAAATTCTTATTTTTGAAAACTATCTTTGTCTTTTTTTCAAAATCTTTAAAATCAATCATGTTATTTTTGCTTTGAAATAATTTCAATAGCTTTTGTAATTAACGGAATAATATCATTGTAAATCCTCAATTCTGGAATTTCAGAAAATTGAAACCACCTTGCCCCATCTAGCCCACCTGAGGCCTCTAGTTGCAATTCTCTATATTCACTTTCAGCGAGAAAATACGCTACTTTTTTCAAAATCTTGCCTTTTTCTGGGTGACTAGCTACATACTCATTTTCACCAAGTTTTTCTTTTATTACAATATCAAGTCCTATTTCTTCTTTAATTTCCCTTTTTGTCCCTTCTTCTACATTTTCACCTTTCTCAAGTTTCCCTTTCGAAAGTGTCCAATATCCAAAAACATCGTGAACCAATGCAAATAAAACCTCATTACCCTTTTTTGCATACACTAGTGCCCCACCTAAAATCTCAACCGGAAGTTTTTTTATATCAACTGGTTCTTCAGATTTTTTCTTTTTGCTAACTTCTTCTTTCCCTGGTTCACCTATTTCTTTGTATACAGCTCCAAGTACACCATTTACAAATTTACTAGAATTCTCTCCCCCAAAGGTTTTTGCAAGTTCTATCGCCTCGTTTATGGCAACCTTGGGTGGGACTTGCTTTCTATCACCAAAAAGAAGCTCGGTCAAACCAACTCTTAAAATATTTTTATCTATATAAGAAATCTTGTCGAGAGGCCAATCAGGAGCAGCTTTTTCTATGATCTCATCGATCACTTTGTGTTTTTTTATTGTTTGTTCGAGGAGAGAAAAAACAAAAACATCGTCCTCAAGTCCTGGGGCAAATTCTTTTAAATTGCGTTTAGCAACCTCTTTTATATCAGTATTATTTTTTTCAATATTAAAATCCCACTCGAAAAGCGTCTGGAGAACTATTGATCTTGAAAGGTGCCTATTTGCCATAAATTAATGAACGAAGTGAATATAATTTATGAGCATCCCGAACGTGGTCTTCCATGTGAGGGAGCCATACCTTATAAAAATTACTTTGCTTCTGCTTTCTTTGCCTTTTCTTTCTTTTGCTTCTTTTCTGTCTTTTTAACTAAATCAATAACTTTCATTCCACGATAAAAACCACAAGAAACACATACATTGTGTCGCTTTTTCAAGGCCTTGCAGTTTTCACACTTTGCAAAGTCTGTGCTCTTTAGGGCGTGATGTGAACGCCTGTTTGCTGTATGAGATTTTGTATGCCTCATTCGTACTACCATAATGTTCTTTATCTTAGCATATTAACCAGGAAATGCAAAATTCAGTATATTAAATTAAAGATTGTGTAGAACTATTTGATCAAACATTTCAAGAACCTGAGAATTTGTTGAACGAGTAATCACTGGAACACCATATATGCTACCTTGATTCAAAGCAGTAATATATTGACCAATCCATAAATG
Organism: bacterium; assembly: GCA_037132055.1. Lineage (GTDB taxonomy): Bacteria > Patescibacteriota > Minisyncoccia > Phycocordibacterales > UBA9973 > UBA9973. The sequence continues at coordinate 3,270 of JBAXPX010000010.1, read as the reverse complement.
TCCACTCTCTGGTTTTATGCAATAAGCTTTCACTGCTGGATTATTTCCACCAGAAACATTTACTTGATTACAATCATACTGCCATCCTCCAATACTAATACTATCCATTACAAGACTATCTATTGACGGTTTTAATAGAACGCCGACAGCCTGATCAGCAGTACCAATACTTCCCCCTTTTATATCACTTGCCAACCAACAGCTTGGATATTTAACTGTATATACTCCAGTGAAAGTAAGCCACTTGGAACAATCTTGAGTTGTTTGTGTATTACTTTTTATCCTAAAGGTTGAATCTGTTAAATCTCCAACCCAATTCTTGTCATAAGTATGATCACTATTTCCAATATATATACTAAAATTATATCCACCTGAAACACTAGTGCCAGATGATGTTCCTAATTTTTCTAAACTAACTAGTTCTTGCCCATCATTTAATGTTCTAACAATAACACCCTCTATTCCTTCATACCCACCATAACGTCCATAACCAATAGTTAAAATACTGGCAGGGCTAATATTACAACTCGTCCATTTCACTGTAATATTTTGTCCTGCTGTATACGTCTCTCCCCCGTTTGGAGAGATAATCTTAATCCAAGGAGCAGTTGTTGGTAAACAATTTGATTGAGTATTTACCATCGGACTGTTTGTAGTATTATTTTGATTTTGTAATACTACAGGATCTCCTCCTGTATTCTCTGACGGAGGTGGTGGTAGACTATTTTTTGTTCCTACATAATACGCACCCCCTCCTACTACTAATATACCAGCTAGTAATAATACGATTGCGAGAGCACCAAAACCTTTTTTATTATTTTTCATAAAATTTTATCATTATTTAATTAAAAAAGTCGAAATTATATTGTCCAAGTCTAAATTTACCTTTTGTTCATCAAAGTGCGGCAAATAAGGAGGATCTTTTAAACCACGAAGGTCTCTATACCCAATTCTCTTTTCTATTCTATAACATCGTCCATTTTCGATAGTAGAAAAAATTGACCATGAACCTCTTTGGCCACCCATAGCATTGTCATCAAATGGTTGTTTTGAATTATACCGGAATGACTTTTCGTTTATAGTTTTAGTTGCGGTCATATCTTCATATGTTGAATTTGAAGAATAACATTTAGATGTTGTCGAACTTACAGTTACAGTTACTCTTCCAACGTTAAAATCAGTACCTTTTTGGTAGTCATTTGGTACTTTTATCGACAAATTAAAAAGATTTATTTCATTAAAAAAACCTCCATTATTACTTTCGTCTAATAAATATCCAGACGGATAACTCAAATCAAAACCATATTGTGAATTACTGTATGTTTCCCAGTTTGCGATGTTAGTTGTTTTGGGTTTTATCGTAAATGAATTGTCACTTTCGTCTGAGCTAATAACTTTTGCACTAGAATCTATACAATCTTTTTCTGGAATATATCCCCAGGCAGAACAATCCTTATTAACTCCAGTATATAAACTAATTTTTATTTTATAGTTATTTTTAGGTTGAAGATTTACAAAGACATCTCCAACCATATAAGAATTGGGAATCATCCAACTATATGATTTTTGAGAAATTGGTATTTTTGTATTAATACTTCCACCACCTAGAAGCTCAAGCGAGATCCACGAATCTGCGCTTACATTACATGTTGCCCAATTAATTGTAATAGTATCGCCTATTTTAAATTCTTCTCCTCCGTTTGGAGAGATAATCTTAATCCAAGGACTTGTTGTCGGCAAACAAATTTCTACTACATTTTTTGACAAAATATTTGGATTATTCCAAACATAATACACAACGCCACCAATAGCTAAAATTGCAATAATAATTAAAATTATTCCAACTGGCGCAAAACCTTTAGTAGTTTTCATATAGATATATTATAGCTTAAATGCTTTTAAAAATCATGAACTTGGGACACTCGGTGTCCGCTATTCAAAACGCAAAACTAACTGATTTATATACATATATATGAAACTATGCATTTATTAGAATCTTCCACTGTTTTTATTGTTCCATTTGGGCAAAAAGATGGAGCCGGTTGTGAGATTAACGGACATTTTGTAGAAGATTGCTTAATTGTAAAAAAATTATCAGAATAATCACTTACATAGAGTTGTGTTTGTGCATCAATGCCTGGTGTTTCTATAAAAGCACGATAAAATTTACCGAGCTGATATTGTTTTTGTGTAAAAACAGAATTTTGTGGAACTGTTAATATTTCAGAGCCATCATTTAGTGTTCCAGAAAAAACTAGATCTCCCGCTGTATTATTATTTTTATATCCTAAGCTTACAACCAATTCTTGATTCGTTGGCACATTACAACTTTTCCATTTAATATTAACTTTTTGTCCTGCTGTATACGTCTCTCCCCCATTTGGTGATAAAACTTTAATCCAAGAAGTGGTTGTTGGTAAACAATCTGTGGCTGACGGTGTGGTAAATTTAAATGATTCCAAAATTTTATCAAAGTCTCCACGATTCGAATACTCGGAAGCATTATCTTCAAATTTTATAATTAAACCATCTTTTTTAATAAAAATTGCCCCAGTATTTTGAACAACTCCTTCCGAGCAACCTGAGAACTTAACTACATCATTATTGTTTATAAATAAAAGTTCAACTTTATTGCAACTATCCTTCCATTTTATATTTTCTGTTTTTGAACTGCCAGAATTAACATTCTCTCCAACACTTGGAATAAGTGAAAGGGCTTTTTCTAAAGTATCTTTCGGATATCCTTTAGCTATTAATTTATTGAAAATAACCTTAGTTTTATCACCAAAATATTCAAACTTTTTAGGTTGAACTAAAAATGATTCAATGATTTTTAAATTTAAACTCGGTTTAATCCCATTTTTTTCTATTTCTTCTTTTGTATAACAACAATCATACATTGTTTTTGGGATATCAGGATTATTCATAACAACAACCAGTCCTTTATAAAAATCTCGTCCAATTGCAGAACCAAAAAAATCAGAAAAGGACTTTTCTGTTATTGCCCAATTCTTGGGGTATTTCAAATTAAAACCATATTTTTCATTTATATATTCTTTATTATCAAGTTGTTTTAACAAAGAATTTTTATTATCTTGAATTATAGGAGTTTCAACTTTTTGTTTTTGTTCAATTGGTTCTTTTGGAACAACAATCTGAGTGTTATTGTTCTGTGGTTTTTTACTAAACCAAGAAAAAGGATTCCACCAAGAGGCCATAGCAACTGTAGGTATTATAAATAATAGCAAAAACAAAGCTAAAAGATATTTT
>JBAXPX010000009.1:0-29600 GCA_037132055.1 bacterium | reverse complement strand
AGAGCAACCCGTTTACACCGGGAAGGTCGTAGGTTCGAGTCCTACACCGCGCACAGTTCGCCTGCACCGCCTTCGTAGTTCAATGGATAGAACAGGGCTCTTCTAAGGCCTTGATGTAGGTTCGATTCCTACCGAAGGCACATGAAAATAAAAGTTCTCTATGAAGATAAGGATGTTTTGGTAATAGACAAACCGTCTGGCATTTTAGTGCATCCAGATCAGAAAAGCGAAGGAGAGACCGTTTTGGGTATCTTTTCTAAAGAATATCCAAAGTTAGAAATTGTACATCGACTAGATAAAGAAACTTCAGGGGTTTTGATTCTCGCTAAAAATAAAAAAGTACACGAATTTTTGAAAAATCAGTTTCAGAAAAGAACTGTAAAAAAAACTTATATTGCGGTTGTAAATGGTTGGCCAAAGAATGATCACGGGATTATAGATAAACCTATCGGTAGAAGTCCCTCAGATTTTAGGAGACGACTTGCTGGCCGGGGGGCACGGGGAGAAATGCGTGAAGCAATAACTGAATATAAAGTTTTGAAAAGATTTACGGCTCCGTGTGTTCAAAATTTTTCCTCCTGCGCCCTTCCCCGAGTACGGGGCGGGACCCTCGGAGATAAAAATTTTAAACACACTGCGCCTTTCACCTATCTAGAAATAAAACCAAAAACTGGGCGAACGCATCAGATTCGAGTGCATATGAAATATCTTAATTATCCAGTCGCGTATGATTCCTTGTACAATCCAAAAGGTGTTTGTCCCAACGGATTGGAAAGACTAGCACTTCATGCTAAATCGATTGAATTTGAGAATTTAAAAGGCAAAGTTATTAAAGTAGAATCACCAGTGCCGAAAGAGTTCGAAAAACTAATTTAATTTGTCATTTTTCATATAATTAAAAAAAGCGTTCAAAAGATATACTTTGAACGCTTTTTATTTTTATCCCAATGAAAGGATGTGTGTTTTTTGTCAGGGTTGTATTGCCATTCGGCATATTTCCTGCAAAAAACATAGAATTTTTTGTCACTTGTGCTTGTGTGAGTTGGGTATATCTCTACCATATATTCATGGCAACAGCCAACGACTATACGATTTTTTACTTTTCCCGACAAGGCAAGCTGTAAAACACATTCAAAAATGGTGTCTTCGTTTGTGTTTAAAATATTTAGCTCGTCAAATACTTGGGTTTGTTTTTTGTATTTTGTGAGTAAATATTTTTTAAATAGAATGTCTTTTGTCTTTTTGTTTGTACATTCTTTAAAAACTCTTTCGAAATTGTTGCCGAATTCAAGAATAGATTTATTTTCTAACATAAAACTTGTCCGATTGCGGGCAACTCCAACAATTCGGATCTTTTCTCTTGCGAGCCTGTAGCCCTCGATTATTTTTTTCATGGTACGAATTTTTCTTTTCAAATTACCACCATTTATGTTTTAAGTCAAAATTAGTAAATTTGCCAATGAAAAATTTTTATGCTAAAGTGTTTTCACTATGGCAGAGAAAAAAAATAAAGTAGAAAACAAAATTAAATTTGATCCTATAGACACAAAGGCTCGTAAAGCTCTCGATTTTCATGCGGGCGACACTGTTAAGGTTTGGTCAAAAATATTAGACGAAAAGGGGAAGATTAGACTCCAGGCATTTGAAGGAATAGTGCTTGCAAGGAAACATGGTACAGAAACGGGTGCTACTTTTACGGTCAGGAGAGTGGCTTCTGGGGTAGGGGTAGAGAGAATTTTCCCACTATATTCTCCAGTTATTGACAAGATTGAAATTATTAAAAAATCTCGAGCTCGAAGATCAAAGCTTTATTATGTTAGGACAAAAGCAGTAAAGGATGTACGCCGAAAATTACGCTCGACCGTGTTGGGCAACGAAGAACCTACTGATATTGAAACAGAAACAGAAAAAGAAAAAGCATAAATATTAAAATCCCACTTTTGTGGGATTTTAAATTAATATAGATGTGATAAACTGATTTTATGCGCGGGTGGCGAAACTGGTCAGACGTACTACCTTGAGGTGGTAGCGCCCGTAAGGGCATGGAGGTTCGAATCCTCTCCCGCGCACAAGCTCGAGTGTACTGCGATTATACCAAGTGTCTTAGTTTTTTTATTTTACAAAAAGTTTAAGGCAGAGTATATTTAGCTTATGTTGTATACAAGAAAGGGAGACAATGGAACAACGAAAACCTTTAGCTGCGATCAGCGAATATCAAAGAGTTCGTCTATTGCTGAAGCATTGGGAGCGTTAGACGAAGTAAATTCTTTTCTTGGTTTATGCAAAGTAAAATCGGAGAAAGAGAAATTAATTCTTCCAGACAGTACATGTGTGGCACAAAGAATTCACGATGTGCAGAAAAATTTATTCATTATTCAAGCAGAAGTTGCAGGATCAAAAATGTCTGTGACTGAAAATAAGGTAAAAGAGATTGAAAAGATCGTTGATGATATTGAAAAAGAGCTTCCACCAATAAAGTCCTTTTTTGTTTCAGGCGGGACAAAACTAGCTGCACTTTTTGATGTTTCGCGTACAATTTCACGCCGTGCAGAGAGGAGAGTAGTTGAAGTTTACGAAAAAAAAGATGTGGAGGTTGGTGAATTTACTAAGGCGTATTTGAATAGGTTATCAAGTCTTTTGTACGCATTAGCTAGACTTACCAACCATAAATCTGGTATAAATGAAGAAAGCCCTGATTACAAATAGGGTTTTGGCATATGGTGCCTATGGTGTAGCGGTAGCACAGAAGCTTGTGGAGCTTTTAGTTCCGGTTCAACCCCGGATAGGCACCCAGTAATTCTTAATCTAATATTAAACAAAAAAGACCCAAACTCGGGTCTTTTTTGTTTCAGAAAATTTAATTTTTTCCTTTTAGTTGTTCTAGGTCTTCTTTATCTGGTACTTCCTCCATTAGGATACCATTTACTTCGTACAATTTTTTTACAGCTTGGCTTGTTGTTTTTTGGGCATAACCACGCAACTCTAACCAATCTTCTACTGTTATTCCAGGGTTCATTGCGATACACTTCTGATACATTTTCTCTTCATTTGGAGTTAATCCAAAATTTGGTTTTTCTAAACTCATATAAAATAATTTGACTTTTTATTAATAATAATGTATTATATGTATTATATAGAAAACAACACAAAAAGTCAAGCACGTGAAAAAAACGCAGTTTTTTAGAATCAACCAAAGGATTGATGAAAAATTGCTAGCTGCCTTTGTAAAATTTCTTGAAAAAATAAAGAAATATCCTGATACAGAGTTTGTATATTTAATGTTTGATACAAAAGGAGGGGAACTTTCTTCTGCTGTAAAGATTATTAAATTGATAAACAAGAGTGAAATTAAGTTTGTTGGCATAGCTTACGGGGCAGTTCATTCTGCAGCTATTCCAATATTTCTTTCAACTCACATCAGGATAGGATATAAGGGGTCTTCTGCTTTGATTCACAGAGCAAAAAAAGTTGATTCAAAAATATCCAATATAAAGATGGGAACAATCGAGAAACAAATTTTTGAGATAATTTCAGAAAAAATTTCGATCCCGTTAAAAAAAGTTTACAAAATGGCAGACGAGAGGACGTATCTAACGATGGAGCACCCTCTCGGAAAAAGATTTTTTATTGGTCATTAATGACTCAAGTGTAATATTTTACATTTGAGTCTTTTTTATTTGAGCTTTTCAAATTGGATTTTTCAAGGTTAAATTGTTACAATTTTCTTATGAGAAAAAGTATTTTAGAAAAAATTTTTAGTATGCCAGCAGAAGTGCTTGAGAAAAGTGTCGAATTAGAACATGAAATAAAAGACGATATAGAGAATCAAAAACCTGTTAAAGAAGCGAAAGAGTATTGGAAAACATTGGGTCCAGGGCTTGTTACTGGAGCAGCAGACGATGATCCTTCGGGGATTGCTACCTATTCTCAGATGGGGGCATCACGAGGTTTTAATTTGATTTGGCTTTCGCCACTTACTTTTCCACTTATGGGAGCGATCCAAGAAATGTGTGCTCGGATTGGTCTTGTGACGGGAGTGGGTCTTGCGACTAATATCAAGAGACATTTTTCAAAAAAGGCATTATATTTTTGTGTGACGCTTCTTTTGTTTGCGAACATTTTCAATATCGGAGCGGACTTGGGAGCAATGGCAAAATCCATGCAACTTATTTATCCCCAGATTGGTTTTTCTTTTTTAGTAATAGGTTTTGCACTGCTTTCTTTGGGACTTCAAATTTTTATTCCTTATAAAAAATATTCTAAGTATTTAAAATATTTATCTTTAGTATTACTTGCTTATGTTTTTTCAGCTTTTGCGGTTCATGTAAATTGGCCAGATCTATTCCGCCATTTATTTATTCCAACTATTTCTTTTAATAAAGATGAAATTATTTTGATTTGTGCCGCCTTTGGCACGACGATTTCACCATATTTGTTTTTCTGGCAATCCTCTCAAGAAGTAGAAGAACAAATTTTGAAGGGAGAAAAAACAGAAGAGGTTCGCAAAAATTCAATCACTAAAGAAGATATTAAAAAAATGAGAATTGACAATTGGTCTGGAATGCTTTTTTCAAACCTAATTATGTTCTTTATAATTGCCACTTGTGCTGCAGCTTTATTTTCTAATGGCATTACAAATATTGGGACTGCGGCTGATGCTGCTTTAGCTCTTCGCCCATTTGCAGGGGATTTTGCCTTTACTTTGTTTGCTATTGGCGTTGTAGGCATTGGTCTTATGGCAATTCCAGTACTCGCTGGTTCAGCTTCTTATGCATTATCAGAATCTTTTGGTTGGAAAACGGGACTTTATCGAAAATTAAAACAAGCCACTTCTTTTTATGGAATCATAATTATTGCAATGTTGCTCGGTATTGCCCTGAATTTTATTGGTCTTAATCCGATTAAAGCTTTGATTTATGCGGCTGTTTTGAACGGCATTACTTCTCCGGTTATGATTTATTTTATTGTGAAACTCTCAAGCAGAGAAGATGTAATGGGGCAATTTAAAAATAAAAAGATTGGCAATATCATTGGATGGTTTTCGGTGGCTCTTTTGACGGTGGTTAGTTTAGGGACAATAATTTTTATTTTTAATTAAATGCAAATTTTAGAAAATTATGATTTAACAAATTTAAATACTTTTCACATTAAGGCAAAAGCTGGCTTTTTTGTGGAAATAAAAAATGAAAGAGATTTAATAGAATTGTTCAATTCTAAAGAGTTTATAGATAATGAAAAACTTTTTTTAGGCGGAGGAAGTAATGTCCTTTTTACAAAAAATTTTGATGGAATTGTTGTTTTGAATAGATTAAAAGGAATTGAAATAATAAAAGAAGATACTGAAAATGTTTTTGTAAAATCTATGGGAGGAGAATGGTGGAATGATTTGGTAAATTTTTCTGTGGAACGTGATTATTGGGGGATTGAGAATCTGTCTTTAATTCCTGGTACAGTTGGGGCGACGCCAGTGCAAAATATTGGAGCATACGGAGTTGAATTGAAAGATGTGCTGGAGAGTGTTGAAGCGTTTGATGTAGAAACTGGGCAAAAAAAGATTTTTTCGAATAAAGAATGCGAATTTGGATATAGAGATAGTGCTTTCAAAAACAAAATAAAAGGAAAATATTTTATTTCTGCGGTAATTTTGAAATTAAATAAAAAAGAAAAAAAGAATTTGAGGTACAAAGCGTTACAAGATTATTTAGATAAAAATAAAATAGAAGTGAAAAGTGTGAAAGATATTAGTGATGCTGTTGCAGAAATTCGTCGTAGTAAATTGCCGGATCCAAAAATTTTAGGCAACGCTGGGAGTTTTTTCAAGAATGTTTATGTGAATGACGAAGAATTAAAAAATCTTTTAGAAAAATACCCAGAGATACCTTATTTCAAAGAGGAAGAAGTAATAAAAATCCCAACTGGCTGGCTGATTGAACAATCTGGCCCACGCCACGGCGTGGCAAGTTGGAAAGGATATCGGGAGGGGAATGTTGGAGTATATGATAAACAAGCTCTTGTGCTCGTCAATCATGGAGGAGCAATAGGAGAGGAAATTAAAAATCTAGCCTTTCAAATAATAGATTCTGTCTATAAAAAATTTGGCCTAAAACTCACTCCAGAGGTGAATTTGATTTAGTACTTGCTTTTTCTATAACATATGATATAATATACTCGACTAGTGAACAAATGATCTAGTCCTTTGAAAATTTTTTAAAAATGGCTGATTATAAAAAAGTCGTTGAGATGTTAGGTGAACACCTTGCATCTTTTCTCGAGTTGGCAAAGAAGTTGCTTCTCGATTGGGCAATTGAACCAAAAAAACTTCTTCACACTTTGCACCAAATCCGCAAGGAAGACCTCACCGGACTTGTCGCTGGGACTCACGAAATTAAAGCAAAACAGGAACCTGAAAAATTTGCTTTACTTGCTGATCTCGGTGAAATTGTTGTTCCCGACAACTTTGACCACGGCAAATGTTTGGAAGTATTCAGTAAAGAAAATCGCAAAAAGTTTTATTACTTCAACGATGCCATTACTGATGCCAACTTCCCGAGCCCATCCCGCGTTTTGAAACCTGGCGACAAACTTTGGGTGCGTGCATTCAAACAGGTTGTACCCGGCGAAACAACTTCAGAAGAACGCATGAAATTCCTTGCAACTAAAAATGCAATTCACACTGGTGCTCAAGGAGCTTCATTAGTTTATCAACAGAAACGTAGTCAGTTGCCGAAAGGTTACTGGTACTGTTCCTTTGACGAAAAAGATCGTCTCTGGAAAGACCCTGGCGGCTACCACAGGGTGCCTTTCGTGAGTGCCTACTCGGGTGGAGTCTTCTCGTTCAGCCTTGGTGGCTTCGGGGGTCCGTGGGGTGACGATCGCGTTATTCTTTGCTTCTGCGACAAAAAAGAACTTTAACACTTTGTACCTTTGTGTTTGGTGTTCTTAACTTCTTAGACCCTTTGCTTTTGCATTGGGTCTTTTTTATTATTTTTACGACCCCTTGTGTTTTTATGCTAGATATGATATAATATATTTGGCTAGTGAACGAATGATCTAGCTCTTTAAAACTTAATAAGATGATAACTGAAAAGATTACATCGGAAAACGACATGTCTGTCGGACAACGTAAACAGTTGAAACGTTTTTTTGAAGACATGTTTGGGGCCTTGGATTTTGACTCTATGTTGGACTCTCTTTGTCTGAGCAAAGACAGTGCTCAGGAAATCATTGAAAAAATAAATCTGATAAAACCTCAGATTGAAAAATCAGTAATTGATGTGTTGGTTGAAAATTCTATTGTAGACAAACGTTTCAAATTATTTGCCGACCTTGGGGTTATCACAGTACCTGAAAATTACGTGCACGGGGAACAGTTGGGTTCCTTGAACCAGGATGAGTTTTATTACTTCAACGATGCCATTACTGATGCCAACTTTCCAAACCCGTCCCGTGTTCTGAAACCAGGCGACAAACTGTGGGTGCGTGCGTTCAAACAGGTAGTGCCTGGAGACACTTCATCGGAAGACCGCATGGGATTTTTGAAAAAATTAAATGCTGTTTTCACCGGTGCTCAAGGTGCTTCATTAGTTTATCAACAGAAACGTAGTCAGTTGCCGAAAGGATTCTGGTATTGTTCCTTTGATGAAAAAGAACGTCTTTGGAAAGACTCTGGCGGCAGCCACAGGGTGCCTAGCGTGGGTGCCGTCTCGGGTGGAGGCTTCGTGTTCCGCCTTGGTGACTTCGCGGGTCCGTGGGATGGCAGTTACGTTATTCTTTGCTTCTGCGACAAAAAAGAACTTTAACACTTTGAATCTTTGTGTTTGATGTTCTTTATCTCTTAGACCCTTTGCTTTTGCATTGGGTCTTTTTTATTATTTTTAATATATACTAAAGATGGAAAATGATGAGCATGCGGTTACGACTTCGTGCTATTATTTCTCGTCAAAGGAAACGTGAGAAATTCATCGGGTACGCCTTATGAATGAGTGCATCCTTTTATGAAAAAACAAAATAAGTCGGTGCAATACATCAGTGAGTTATAAAAACTCAAAATAAAATACAAAGATTGGCGGGTGCTGATCTTGGTGGAATAGAAGGTGTGTTGTACGTTGCTTTGCGTACACTGACGGCAACCACAGGGTGCCTAACGTGAATGCCAACTCGGATGGAGACTTCAAGTTCAACCTTGGTAACTTCGAGAATCCGTGGGATGACAATAACGTTATTCTTTGCTTCTGCGACTTACAAAATTTCTCCCACTATCTATTGGTGGGAGTTTTTTCTTGTAGACTTTTTCTCCATCCTCCAAGCATGCGACCAGTTTCATCAAGTTGTAGAATTAGGTTTCCATATGTATTATGATCAAGGACTTTGTGTTCCCATCCAATTTGTAAAAAGAACTTTAATAAATCAGCTTTGCCGATGGCTTGAGATACTAATGATAATTTTTCAAATTTATCACAAGTAAAAGTAGCTCGGAATATCAACTCAAGCAAAGAAAGAAAAATATCATCAATTTTTGTGCCAATAGTATATCTATCAACCCTAGAAACATTAGCTAGATATGTATGCCATGTTTTATAAGACTCTTTACTACGCACAAGCACAAGCGGAGCTTGTGCTTGGGGGGGGGGGTAGATTTATAGTTTTACAATGTTTGTTCATAAAGATAACAATATCATAACAATAGAAAATCTCCTTGTTACGTGGGAGCGTTTTCTTCGGGGGAAAAGAAACAAAAAAGACGTAATGATATTTCAGTCAAAACTTTCAGATAATATAAATGATTTATATAATCTTCTTCAAACAAGAACATACAAGCATGGTGAATATTCTGCATTTAATGTTTCTGACCCAAAACCAAGGAATATTCACAAAGCAACAGTCAGAGACAGGCTTTTACACCACTTGATTTATAAAGAGTTATATCCATATTTTGACGAACGATTTATTTATGATTCATATTCTTGTAGAAAAAACAAAGGAACACATAGAGCGTTAAATAGATTTCAAGATTTTGCTAGGAAAGTTTCAAAAAACAATACGCGTACATGTTTTATTTTAAAATGTGATATTAAAAAGTTTTTTGCGAGTATTGACCACGATGTTTTATATAAAATTTTAAGACGGCACATAGAAGATAAAGAATTGCACTGGTTGATAAAACAAGTGGTCTCAAGTTTCCATACAACTAATATTAATGTAGGTTTACCTCTTGGCAATCTGACTTCTCAACTATTAGTAAATATTTATATGCATGAATTTGATGTGTTTATGAAACAAGAAATTCGAGCAAAATATTATTTACGCTATGCTGACGATTTTACAATTTTCTCGGATGATAAAAGATATCTAGAAGAAATACTTCCTAAAATGGAAAAATTTTTAAATGAAAAACTAAAACTTAAAATGCACGAAAATAAAGTTTATATTAAAACATATGCCTCTGGTGTAGATTTCTTAGGTTGGGTTCACTTTCCATATCATAGACAAATTCGAACTGCTACAAAAAGAAAAATAATAAGGAAATTAAAAGGTTATCCTAAATCGCAAACGATAAGTTCATATAGGGGATTATTGAGCCATGGGGATACTTATAAACTAAGAAAGAGTCTTAGTCTCACCCCAGAGGTGAATTTGATTTAGTTATATCAAAGAGTATAATAACCTTATTAAAGGTTTATTAATTTATATAAAAAAATAAAAATATGAAAAAAGGAAAAATGACAGCGGTTTCGTTTTTGATAGTTTTAGTAGTTATTGCAATTTTGGTTTTTATTACAATTAACAAAAGAGAAATAAATATGCAAAATAATTCAGGTGTTGTGACGACAATATTAAAAGAAGGAACAGGGCAAGCGGTGAAAGCCGGAGATTCTGTAGCTATGAATTATACTGGAACGCTTGAAAATGGAACAGTTTTCGATTCTAATGTTGATCCAAAATTTAATCACGTAGAACCATTTGTTTTCACAATAGGAGCAGGGCAAGTTATTAAAGGATGGGATGTCGGTGTTGCTGGGATGAAAGTAGGAGAACAGAGGAGACTTGTTATAAGTCCTGATTTTGCTTATGGAGCTACTGGAGCTGGAGGGGGGATAATACCACCAAACGCAACTATTAGTTTTGATGTCGAACTCGTAAGAATTGAAAAATAAGATAATTTTATGTTTAATATAACGCCAGAACAAAAAATAAAAATTTATCGTGGATTAAGAATTGCCGGGATCGTGTTGTTAGTTTTAATTGTCTTGGACTGCTTGGCGGAGTCTCGTGGTGATAGATATGACAACAAACAAGAAAATTCAATAACATTTTCAGGTCATGGGGAGATTGCTGCTATTCCTGACATTGCAAATATTTCTTTTACAATTAAAAAAGAAGCTAGCACTGTAAAGGTTGCTCAGGAAGGGGTAGCTCTAGTTGAGAAAAAAGTTTTAGATATGTTGAAATTAAACAACATAGCGGATAAAGATATTAAAACAGTAAGTGCTTCTTTTAATCCGAAATATGAATATAGATATGATTTAAACGGTAAAATGGTGCCGTGTGCTCTTTCTAGTGTGTATCCTTGTCCAGGGAAGAATGTAGTTGTTGGCTATGAAGCATATGAAAGTATAAACTTGAAAATTAGAAACACGGATGATACGGGGAAAATAATGCAAGAACTTGGAACTCTCGGTGTGTCAGATCTTAATGGTCCAAATTTTACAGTAGACAATGAAGACGGATTAAAAGTTTTAGCTCGAAAGAAAGCAATAGAGGATGCAAAAGAAAAAGCTAAAAGTTTGTCCAAAGATCTAGGGATACACCTAGGTAAGATTACTTCTTTTAGCGAATCGGGCAATTATCCAGTGCCTATGTATGCAAAGGGTATGAGTTTGGATAGTTCAATATCAGCTGCTGCTCCTGCTGTGGTTCCCAAGGGTGAAAATATAATAAGTTCTGATGTTTCTATAACTTACGAAATAAGATAAGAACATCTTTATTTGACTATTCTTGTCAAAGAGAGTAATATTAAAAAAGCCCTTGAAAGGGGGCTTTTTTAAAAATAAGAAAATAATTTAAATTCTATGTCAAAAATAACAGAATATTTTAAAGATATAAAAGGAGAATTGAAACACGTAATTTGGCCAAGCAGGAATCAGACTATGTTTTATACTGTCATAGTTATAGCCCTTTCTGTCATTATAGCGTATTTCTTAGGTATTTTTGATTTTATTTTCTCAAAAGGATTAGAAAAAATAATTTCTTTTTAATTTATGTCAAAACAAGAAATAGAAGGAATAAGAAATTGGTATGCCATTCACACTTATGCTGGTTATGAAAACGCAGTTCTTCGTAATTTGCGTCAGCGCATAGACTCACTGGGGATGAATGACAAAATATTTAATGTAATTGTTCCAACTGAAACAAAAATAAAGATTAAAGCTGGTAAGCGAGTAGAGGTAGAAGAAAAAATTTATCCTGGATATGTACTTGTAGATATGATTGTTACGGATGATTCTTGGTATGTTGTTCGAAATACACCACGTGTCACAGGATTCGTAGGGGCAGGAGTTAATCCAGTTCCTCTTAAAAAAGAAGAAGTGGATTACCTCTTTAAAAAGATGGACACGAGTACCGCTAAGCATAATATTGATCTTGCAATAGGTGAAACAGTTCGAATAGTCGATGGTCCATTTAAAGACCTAGAAGGTAAAGTAAATTCAGTAGATCAAGAAAGAGGAAAAGTGAAAGTGCTTGTTTCAATGTTTGGTCGCGAAACGCCAGTAGAACTTGATTTCTTGCAAGTTAAGAAAATATAAGTTAATCTAAATCAATCATGGCAAAAAAAATAACCAAAAAAATAAAATTACAAATACAAGCGGCAAAAGCAACCCCAGCGCCACCATTAGGTCCTGCTCTTGGACAGGCTGGTATTAACATCGGAGACTTTGTTACGAAGTTTAATGCTGCCACTGCCAAAATGGCAGGGGATAAGGTTTCTGTAGTGGTAACAGTTTTTGAAGATAGAACTTATGATTTTATTATCAAAACTCCTCCTGTGACAGGACTTATTCTAAAAGCAGCTGGAATAGAGAAAGGGTCAGGGAAAAATGCTACTACCAAAGTAGGAAAGATAACCCGCGCCCAAGCACTTGAAATCGCCCAAAAGAAAATGAAAGATTTAAACGCAAAAGATGATGCAGGGGCGATAGCGATAGTTGCCGGCTCTGCCAGATCAATGGGCATAGAAGTTAAAGACTAAATTAAAAAACCACACAAGAAATTGTGTGGTTTTTGTTTTGTGATTGAGTATAATTAAGAGATGAAAAAAGTAACAAAAAAAGAGAAAGTGAAAAAATATAAAAGACCTTCTTGGGATGAGTATTTCATTGAAATAATGCATGCGGTTGGGGCTCGTGGAACATGCGACCGAGGACGAGTTGGTTCAGTGATTGTAAAAGAAAAAAGATTAATATCAACGGGTTATGTAGGAGCTCCAGCAGGATGTAAAAGTTGTGATGATATAGGACATGAAATAAATACAGTGGATTACGGAAAAGGTGACATACATCACCATTGTGTTAGGACTGCTCATGCAGAAACAAATGCGATTATTCAAGCAGCGAGATTTGGGATTAGCACAGAAGGGGCAACATTGTATTGTATGATGACTCCGTGTTATGCATGTGCAAAAAATATAATTAATGCAGGCATTACTAGAGTTGTTTCTGAAAAAGATTATCATGCGGGCAAAAGAAGTAAGGAAATATTTAAAGAATCAAAAGTAAAATACGAATTACTCAATGATGTTTTAGTTAAATACAAGAATCAATAAAACATGAAAGAAAAAATAATTTTAGGATTAGTTGGCTCACTCGCAAGTGGTAAAGAAACAACTAAAAAATATTTAGTTGAAAAATATAATGCAAAAGATTGCAGATTTTCCACGATTTTACGAGATGTTTTAGAGAGGGTGACTGTACCGAACAGTCGTGAAAATCTTCAAAAAATTTCTACTGTGTTGCGAGCAAATTTTGGAGAAAATTTACTAGCGAAAGCTATTGCAATGGATGCTTCAAAACTTAATGCAGACATTGTTGTTATTGATGGAGTTAGGAGATTTACAGATATTGAACATTTAAATGAATTGCCAAATTTTGTTCTGGTTAAAATTGATGCGGATCCAAAAATAAGGTATGAAAGAATGAAATTACGAAATGAAAACGCGGGGGATGATAAAAAGACTTATGAACAATTTTTAGAAGATCATAATGCAGAAGCAGATAAACAAATTCCAGAGGTAATGAAAACAGCCAAATATTCTATTGATAACTCTGGTAGTTTAGAAGATTTATATAAAAAAACAGACGAAATAATTACTGAGTTACAAAAAAAGTAAAGAGATATTTTCTTTATTTTTTTAGGTATTCCGAAAATTCTAAATCATATTTATTTAAATCATCCTTTTGATATTTTTCACTTTTTGTTTTTTCCCATTTCGTTTCATCTATGGATGGGAAAAATATTCCAGCATCAGGGAATAATGCATCTACATGTGTGATATAAAGTTTGTCTGCAAGGTCGATAAATAATTTATATATTTGTCCACCACCGATTATAAAAACTTTCTCGTCTTCTGTTTTTTCTCCCCCTGCTAAGGGGGAGTGCCCGAAGGGCGAGGGGGTCTTTGGTTTTATTCTTAACAATTCCATAACCTCTTCTACGGAGTGTGCAATTTCTGCCTCTTCTCTTTCAAATGTTTTATCAAGTGTCAAAATAATATTTCTACGATTTGGCAATAATCTACCAACCTGTTTTCCATTTTCATCTATTGCCAAGGACTCAAAGGTTTTTTGCCCCATTACAACGGTATGGCCTCGAGTAGTTTCTCGAAAATGTTTCATATCTCTCGGCAAATTCCAAAGAAGATCATTCTTTTTTCCAAGTTCATTATTTTTACCAATAGCTGCGATGATAGATAAGATCATTTTTTTAAACTGCGATGGGTGCCTTGATAGCATCATGAGGATTATAATCAATAAGTTCAAAATCTTCTATCATAAAATCTTCTAACTTATTTTTGGCTGGGTTGATTTTCATTTTTGGCATTGGGCGAATATCATTTTTTCGGGAGAGTTGCATTTTTGTTTGCTCTAAATGATTTAGATATAAGTGTACATCCCCTCCAGTCCAAACAAATTCCCCAACCTCAAGTCCTGTAATTTGTGCAATTATCATTGTGAGTAGGGAATAGGAAGCAATATTAAAAGGTACTCCTAAAAAAGTATCACAACTGCGTTGATATAGTTGGCAAGAAAGTTTTCCATCTGCTACGTAAAATTGAAAGAGACAATGACACGGAGGAAGCCCCGCTTTAGCCATTTCTTCAATATCCGCTACATTCCAAGCAGAGACAATGAGACGGCGAGAGTCAGGAGTTTTTTTGATTTGCTCAATAACTTCTTTTAGTTGGTCGATGTGTTTTCCGTTTGGGGCAGGCCAACTTCGCCATTGATAGCCGTAAATTGGTCCTAAATTTCCATAATCTGTTGCAAAATTTTTATCATTTTTAATTTTTTCAATAAATTCTTTGATTCCCGTGTTCCATTCTTCTGAACCAGTTTTTGGTACAGGAATATTATTTCTAATTAAATAGGCTTTGTAGGGCCATTCATCCCAGATGTGAACATTATTATCTGCTAAATATTTTAAATTTGTATCACCACGCATAAACCATAAAAGCTCGTGAATGATAGATTTTATTGGGACTTTTTTGGTAGTCAAAAGAGGAAAGCCATCAGCTAAATTGAATCTCATTTGATACCCAAGAACACTTTTTGTGCCAGTGCCCGTACGGTCTGTTTTTTCTACTCCATTTTTTATAATGTGTTCTAAAAGTTCTAAATATGAAACGTCCACATGTTTTCCTTTCATGTCCCAATTATATCTTTTAATTTTTTTAATTCAAATAAAAAAAACACCATGACGTGCCATGGTGTTTGTAATTAATTTTTTACTCGAAAAATGATTCTGGTAGGACCACCTTTAATTGGTATGTTTTACCACTTATAAAAGTTATCCATAAAGAGTCAGTCGATAGCTCTTTGAAGAGCATTTTTTCCCCCTTGGGAAATTTGAATGTTTTCCCGTTATCAAGAGAAAAACTAATAATCTTTTGTCCATCTATGATCAAGGTCATAGGGATCATTTTTTCTTTGTCTTCTTTGGGTCTCGCGTTGAAAAAGGAAATCGTGAAAATAATCATAACTCCAAATAAGGACAAATAAATAAGAGTTCTAATTGCACTTGCTTTCATTTTTTTGGATTTTAGTTAGTGAACATTTTTTCTTACAATATCATTTTTCTATAAAAAGTCAAGAAATAATAAAAAACCCTTTGTCTTACAAAGGGTTTTTTAGAAAGTTTATTTTATTATTCCAGCCTTTTTTAGAGTAGCATAAGCACCGTTTTTCTTCATTGTGCGCATGCCTTTTGTAGAAACCTCTATTTTAACTGATTTATTGAGTTCCGGTATAAACACCTTCTTTTTTTGAAGATTTGTGTATTTTCGTTTTTTGCCAGTTGGGTTGAATTTAGTAGCACGAGTGCGGTTTGAATATCCACCACCAACGAGGGAACTCTTTTTTGTTATTTTACATATTTTTGCCATAAGTTTTTTTATGTTATCATTATAGACATCATTATGCAAGCTACAGACGCAATTTTTTATATCCTTATATTAATAATGTCAGTTGTGATACACGAAGTATCGCACGGATTTGTAGCCGAGTATTTCGGCGACAAGACTGCTCGCTTTGCTGGGCGTCTAACATTAAACCCACTAAAACACCTAGATATGTTTGGGTCCATTCTTTTGCCAGCACTTTTAGTCATAACACAATCTCCATTTTTGTTTGGATGGGCAAAGCCGGTTCCATATAATCCAGAAAATCTTCGTAATAAAAAATTAGGAACCATAGCCATAGCTTCTGCAGGGGTATTAGCTAATTTATTTATCGCTTTAATGTTTGGTCTTATTTTACGTTTTTCTTTAGGCATGAACGTGCCTAATGGTTTTGATTTTATTGTTTCTTCTATTGTTGTAGTAAATTTAGGTTTAGCCATATTTAACTTGATTCCTATTCCACCCCTTGATGGCTCAAAGATCTTTTTTAATTTACTACCAAGGTCTTTTTACGGGCTAACTAGTTTTTTTGAAAATTATTCTTTTGTTTTACTCATTGTTTTCATTGTTTTTTTCTCTAATTATCTTTATCCCGTATTGATTTTTCTTTTTCGTCTTATTACGGGGATTTCCCCGTAATGTTTGCATTTTTGGGAGACTTATAGTATCTTATTCAAAGAGTCTTCGGACTTTTTTATTTTAGATTTTAGCGTCTTGCTAAAGCATAGGAACTAGAACCTGTATTAAATTATGCCAACAATAAATCAATTAATAAAAAAGAATAGAACAAAAGTTGCCAGAAAATCTAAAACGGTTGCTTTGGCGCGTGGTTTTAATGTATTAAAAAATCGCCCAGTATTTTTTCCAGCTCCTTTCAAGAGAGGAGTTTGTACAAAAGTAACAACCACAACTCCAAAGAAACCAAACTCAGCTCTTCGAAAAATTGCAAGAGTTCGTTTGACGAACGGAATGGAAGTTACTGCATATATTCCAGGAGAAGGACATAATCTACAAGAACACTCAGTCGTTATGCTTCGAGGTGGTCGTGTGAAAGACTTGATCGGAGTAAGGTATCACATTGTTCGTGGAGTACTTGATACCCAAGGAGTTGAAAAACGCAGACAAGGTAGGTCGCTTTATGGAAATAAAAAACCAAAAAAATAAAAAATGAGACGCAAAGTAAAAAATAGAAATATAGTAGGTGCAGACTTTATATATAATTCCCCTAAACTAGAGAAGTTTATTAATTATACTATGTGGTCAGGCAAAAAAGAGACAGCTAGAAAAGTCATGTATCAAGCTTTTGATGTTATAAAAGAAAAAACTGGGAACCCGAATCCTCTTGAAGTTTTTGACTTAGCTATGAAAAACGCAGGACCTTTGACCGAAGTTCGCTCAAAGAGAATCGGAGGTGCCAACTATCAAGTGCCTAGAGAAGTTCGACCAGAACGACGTTTGGCACTAGCAATGCGATGGATTCGTGATGCTGCACGAAGCAAAAAAGGACAACCAATGCACATAAAACTAGCTGACGAATTAATTGCTGCTTCAAAAAACGAAGGAGCTGCTATTAAAAAGAAAGAAGATACACACAAAATGGCTGAAGCCAACAAAGCCTTCGCCCATTTTGCTTGGTAATATTTTTATATGGAACGAGATTATCCTTTAGAAAAAGTTAGAAATATTGGAATTATTGCGCACATCGATGCTGGTAAAACGACCACGACTGAACGTGTGCTTTTTTATACTGGAGTATCACACAAAATCGGAGAAGTTCATGATGGAGAGACTACAACAGATTGGATGGAACAAGAAAGAGAGCGCGGAATTACTATTACTTCTGCTGCTGTTACATGTTTTTGGACTCCAACATATGCTGGAGCTGATAAAAATAAAAAACACCGTTTTAATATAATTGATACACCGGGGCACATTGATTTTACTGTGGAAGTGAAAAGATCTCTTCGAGTTCTTGATGGCGCAGTGGTCGTGTTTGACGGAGTGGCAGGTGTAGAACCTCAGTCAGAGACAAACTGGCGCTATGCTGACGAAGCGAAAGTTCCACGTATTTGTTTCGTTAACAAATTGGACAGAACAGGTGCATCTTTTGAACATTCATATAAAACAATTTTAGAAAGACTTACAAAGAAGGCAGTTAGATTACAAATTCCTATCGGTCTTGAAGAAAAACATGAAGGAGTGGTAGACCTTCTTCGTATGAAAGCATATTTCTTTGAAGGAGATATGGGTAATAAGGTTATTGAAAAAGATTTATCCGTTGAGGCGGGAATTCCTGCAAATATAATTGCTGATGCAGAAAAATATCATAGTGAGCTTATAGAAAAAATAGTTGAACTTGATGATACTACGATGAATGATTATTTGGAAGGTAAAATTCCAGATATGGAAACTCTAAAAAAGCTTTTGAGAAAAGGAGTTATTGCAAATGAAATTTTCCCAGTCTATGCTGGTTCTGCTTTGAAAAACAAAGGAGTTCAGCTTGTGCTCGATGGAGTTGTTGATTATCTTCCTTCCCCACTTGATATTAAAGCGATAGAAGGAACTGATCCAAATAATAACGATGCTCCGATAGTAAGAAATGCATCAGATGCTGAACCTTTTTCTGCTTTAGCATTTAAAGTCGCTACTGATCCATTTGTTGGACAACTTATATTCTTTAGGGTTTATTCTGGAACACTTACTTCTGGGTCTTATGTCTACAATCCACGCACTCGTAACAAAGAACGTATTGGTAGAATTTTAAGAATGCATGCAAACGATCGCGAAGAAGTTAAAAAAGTTTTTGCTGGAGAAATTGCAGCAGCTGTCGGACTCAAAGATACTATTACTTCAGATACAATTTGTGATGAAGAAAAACCAATAGAATTAAATAGAATTATATTCCCTGAACCAGTTATTAACTTGCGTATTGAGCCAAAAACAAAAGCTGACCAAGAAAAAATGGGAATGGCATTAAATCGTTTAGCGCAAGAAGATCCTACTTTTAAAGTTTCTACAGACCAGGAGACAGGAGAGACTATCATCGCTGGGATGGGAGAACTTCATCTTGAAATTATCGTTGATCGTATGAAAAGAGAGTTTACTGTTGAAGCAAACGTTGGTAAACCACAAGTTGCCTACAGAGAGACTATCACTGCAAATTCAGATGCAGAAGGTAAATATATTAAACAGTCAGGAGGTCGTGGAAATTATGGCCATGTTAAAATTAAAGTTAAACCGATGGCAATTTTAACCAAAGAAGAGGTTGAAGATCTGCCAAAAAATACAAAAAGATCAAAAGAATTTGAATTTATTAACACCATTAAAGGTGGAGCTATCCCTCAAGAATATATTGCCCCTTGTGAAAAAGGCTTTAAAGAAGGACTTGATAGAGGTGTACTTGCAGGATTTAGGCTTGTTAATGTTTCTGTTGAGCTTTGGGATGGTTCTTTCCACGAGGTTGACTCAAATGAAATGGCTTTCAAAATTGCGGCTTCTATGGCTATACAGGATGCTTGCAAACGCGCAAAACCAGTTATTTTGGAACCTATGATGAATGTTGAAGTAGTAACTCCAGAAAAATTTATGGGAGATGTTACAGGAAATATTTCCTCAAAGCGTGGAATCATAGAAGGAATGGAAGACAGAGGAATGAATAAAGTACTTCGAGCAATCGTTCCACTTTCTGAAATGTTTGGATATATGACAGGGCTTCGATCTATGACTGAAGGCAGGGCGTCATTTACTATGGAATTTTCAAGGTATGATATTGTGCCAAACAATGTTGCTGAGACAATAATTGAAGCAAGAAAGTAAGATTTTTCATAAATAGCCGATATCCGTAATTACGGATATCGGCTATTTATTTTTGACTTTTTTTTCATAAAGGATTATCTTTTTAACAGACGTAGTAAAAACAAAAAAAATGGAAGGAAAACCAATGGAAAAAACAATTAAAGAAGCAATTTTCTATGTAAAAAACAGTATTCTTGATGAAAAGAGTTCTTGTGTTCGTATTCCAACGGGGGGAGACAAGCTTGGTCTCGATGACATTTTTCTTATTGGAAGAAGTGTTGAATCAAAATACTCATCATTAAAATTCTCCATGAGATATGAAATAATGGGGAATAGTCTGGTGTTTTATTACAACAAATAAGGCCCTATGTTTATTAAAAACAGAAGGCCTTTTCTTTTTTAGGTTGACAAGGTTTTTTATTTTTGCTATCATCTCAACAACTGCACTTTCGGCAGTTTTTATATTGCCGAATGAGCAATTATTTGGTTTTTTAAAATTATTAGTTAATTTTGTTAGTAATTAGGATTTAGCAACTTCTCGTATGTTGAATTTTAGTTATTAACTACCCCTCGACACAAAATCGAGGCAAGAAAAATATGGCAGAAGAATTCAAGAGAGACAAGCCACACGTAAACGTAGGAACCATTGGTCACGTTGACCACGGAAAGACTACTTTGACTGCGGCAATATTACACGTTTTAAATTTAGCTGGTAAAACAGTTAGGCTTCGTGGTGTTGATCAGATTGACAATGCCCCAGAAGAAAAAGCTCGTGGAATCACTATTAACATTTCACACAATGAATATGCTACTGACACTCGTCACTATGCACATATCGATGCTCCAGGTCACGCCGACTACATAAAAAACATGATTACAGGTGCCGCTCAGATGGACGGTGCTATTTTAGTCGTTGCTGCTACTGATGGTGCTATGCCACAGACTCGTGAGCACGTCTTGCTTGCAAAACAGGTAGGTGTGCCTCGAATGATTGTTTTCTTAAACAAATGCGACATGGTTGACGATAAAGACATGATAGATATGGTTGAAGAAGAAATTCGTGAACTTCTTACAAAACAAGGTTTTGATGGTGCAAATGCCCCAGTAATCAGAGGTTCTGCTCTTAAAGCTCTTGAAGCTAAATCAGTAGATGATGAATGGGCAAAGAAAATTCTTGACCTTACAAATGCTCTTGATACATATATTCCAGTTCCAGAAAGAGATGTTACAAAACCATTCCTTATGCCAGTTGAAGATATATTCTCAATTGAAGGCCGTGGAACTGTTGTAACAGGAAAGATTGAAAGAGGAGTTGTAAAAGTCGGAGAAGAAGTTGAAATAGTTGGAATCAAACCTACTCAAAAATCAGTTGTTACTGGTATTGAAATGTTCAATAAAAACCTTCAAGAAGGTATGGCAGGAGACAATGCTGGAATCTTACTACGAGGTCTCAAGAAAGAAGATATTACTCGTGGACAAGTCCTATGTAAACCAGGCACAACAACTCCGCACGATAACTTTACTTGTGAATTGTATGTTTTGAAAAAAGAAGAAGGAGGTCGTCACACTCCATTCTTTAAAGGATATAAACCACAATTCTATATTCGCACCACAGACGTTACAGGGGATGTTACCCTTGCAGAAGGGACTGAAATGGTCATGCCAGGAGACACAGTCAAGCTTACAGTTAAATTGGTTACCCCAGTTGCGCTAGAAGAGGCACAAAGATTTGCGGTTCGTGAGGGAGGTAAAACAGTTGGAGCAGGAGTTGTTACAAAAATCCTTGCTTAACTTTTCGCGGATAGTTCAAGTTAATTCTTAAAGTTAAGATCTTTAAGAAAAAAATCAATTCAATGACAACCACAGAAATAGAAACAAAAATAAAAAAGGTAAAAGAAAAAACCAAAGTATTGCCTAAAAAAATCAAAAAGATTACGGTTGCTACCAAAGCAAAAGAAAAGAAAGAAGATGGTGGCAAGGTAGTACTTCGCATTAGAGTTCGTGCTTACGAGAGCAAGATTTTAGATGCGTCAGTTAAACAGATTATGGATACAGCAATGCGTTATGATGCAGTTATCGTCGGACCAGTACCTTTGCCAACGGAAATAAAAAAATATACAGTCAATCGAGCCTCTTTTGTCTACAAAAATACACGAGAACAATTTGAGATAAGAGTACATAAAAGGTTGATAGATATTATAAATCCAGGGGCTAAAACAATCGAAGCTTTAACTAATCTATCTCTTCCTTCCGGGGTTGATATTGATGTAAAGATGCTATAGAGGCAATTAAATATTTTATGAAATTCATTCTTGGAACAAAAGAGAATATGACCCAGTATTTCGGAGAAGACGGAGCAGTCATTCCAGTGACGGTTATTTCAGCAGGGCCTCTCGTTGTAACAAGAGTATTTGAGAAATCAAAAGACGGTTATAATGCAGTTCAAGTTGGTTTTGGTGAACAAAAAAAACAAAGAATCAACAAGGCTCGCACAGGGCAAATGAAAGGTGGATTTTATAAAGTCCTAAAAGAATTTAGATTAAAACCGAGCGATAAAAATGAAGCAAAAGAAGGCGACAAGATTGATGTTTCAATTTTTTCTCTTGGGGATAAACTTCAAATTTCTGGAGTATCAAAAGGTAAAGGATTCCAGGGTGTTGTAAAGCGTCACGGCTTTGCTGGTGGCCCTCGAACTCATGGTCAGAAACACTCAGAAAGAGAGCCAGGTTCAATCGGAGGAGGGTTACGAACACACGTTCCAGTTGGCATGAGAATGCCAGGGAGAATGGGTTCAGACAGAATAACTCAAAAGAATTTAAAAGTGATATTTGTTGACAAAGAAAACAATATTTTGTTTGTAAAAGGAGCAATTCCTGGTAAATATGGGAGTTTAGTAGAAATAGTCAGCAGATAATTTATTTAATTATGGAAGCAATAATATATAACCAAAAAGGAGCTGAGGCTGGGAAGATAAAACTTTCAGAAAAAGTTTTTAATGCAAAATGGCGTGCTGACTTGGTGCATCAAGTTGTAGAAGGGATGCGTTCAAATAAGCGTGCTGGCACGGCTGACACAAAAGATCGTGGAGAAGTACGTGGTGGAGGAAAGAAACCATGGAAACAAAAAGGAACAGGACGCGCTCGTCATGGGTCTTCGAGATCTCCGATATGGGTTGGCGGAGGAGTTACGCACGGTCCTCTTACAGAAAAGAATTATAAGCGAAAAATTTCAAAGAAAATGCGTGCTCATGCTCTTTTTTCTGTACTTTCAAAAAAATTAAAAGACAAAGAAATTATTTTTGTTGATTCTCTTGAAGTGTCAGATGTCAAGACGAAGAAAGCTATTGAAGTAATAAAGAATTTAGGAAAAGCGGCAGGTTTGAAAAATATTGAAACTTCAAAAAAACCTAGAATATTAACGGCACTTTCTGGGCGAAACGAAAAAATAGAAAAAAGCTTCAGAAACCTATCTGTTCTTGATATTGTTTTCTTAAAAAATTTGAATCCACTTGATGTTTTGAATCATAAATATCTTTTAATAGAAAATCCAGAAGAAAGCATAAAGTTTTTAGAATCAAGAGGATAATTTTACACTTAGCGTAATTTTGCTAAATCAAATATATGATAATAAAAAATATAATCAAAAATCCAAGAATAACTGAAAAAGCAACATTTTCTGCTGAAAACAATGTTTATACTTTTGATGTCACTGATAATGCGAATAAAACAGAAATAAAAAAAGCGATTTTTGCTCTTTATAAGGTTAAGCCAGTAAGAGTAAATGTTTTAAAAGTAGAAGATAAGCATATTTTCTCTAGAGGGAAAAAGGGGGTAAAAAGTGGTGGCAGGAAAGCTTATGTTTATTTAAAAAAGGAAGACAAAATAGAATTTGTTTAATCTTTTAGAAAGTTTGAGATAAAATTTATGAAAACATATAAACCAACTACAAAATCAAGAAGACAGATGACCAATGTGACTTATCGTGGAGTTTTGACTACTGGAAGTCCAGAAAAATCTCTCACCCATGGTTTTCGACGTTCTGTCGGTAGAAACAGCCAGGGTCGCATCACAACTCGTCACAAAGGATCAGGACACAAGAGATTATATAGAGATGTTGATTTTATGTATGATAAAAAAGAAATTCCAGCCAAGATAAAAACTATTGAATATGATCCAAACCGTTCAGCCTTTATCGGGCTTGCTGTTTACAAGGATGGAGAAAAAAGATATGTAGTTCTTCCAAAAAGTGTTAAACCCGGAGATTCATTTATGGTTTCTGAAAAGGCTGAAATTTTAACTGGCAATAGATTGCCTTTGAAAAATATTCCAGTAGGTACTTTTGTTTATAATATTGAGTTGAAACCAAAAGGAGGTTCAAAAATTGGCCGTTCTGCAGGAATCTTTGCACAAGTTGTGGCAAATGCAGATGGATATACAAATTTGAAAATGCCTTCCACTGAGATTAGAAAAGTTTCTGAAAACTGTTGGGCATGTATTGGTGTCGTTTCAAATGAAGAACATCATTTAGAAAATTTTGGAAAGGCAGGACGTAGTCGATGGAAAGGAATTCGTCCAACTGTCCGAGGAACTGCTATGAATCCAGTAGATCATCCATACGGTGGAGGTGAAGGGCGACAAGGACGTGGAACAAAAAGACCAAAGACCATGTGGGGTAAAGTTACGGGAGGAAGAAAAACAAGACATCCAAAGAAATATTCAAATGTATTTATGGTTAGTCGCCGAAAGACAGGGAAATCAAAAAAATCACAATAAATCTAAAAAACACCCATATGGGTGTTTTTTAGATTTTGTCCTTATCTTCAAATATTATTGGATATAATACTAAATTTGACATTATCTTTAGATTTGCTAGTATAAAACATAGCTCGTTTTCGGGCTTGTTTTATTATATTTTATGACAAGGTCAATAAAAAAAGGAATAAATGTCGACGAAAAGTTACTCAAAAAGATAGCTGGAAAAAACCCCTTAGAAACTCCTATGATCAAAACATGGAAAAGGGCATGCCAAATAGCTCCAGAAATGGTTGGTTTTATTTTTGGTGTTCATAATGGCAAAAATCATATTGAAGTATTAGTAACAGAAGATATGGTTGGGCATAGATTGGGTGAATTTTCATTGACAAGAAAGTTTATTAAACACGGAGGTAAGATGCAAAAAGAACTTGAACAAAAGAAAAAAGAAGCTGAAATAGCCCAGGCAAAAAGTGCCACTGCAGCAGCAGCTGATGCTGGGGCAAAGAAAAAATAATTTAAATTATGAAAGCTTATTTAAACAATTACAGACAGTCTCCTAGGAAAGTTCGTCTTGTCGCGGGGCTTATTAGAGGGAAGAGTGCTGAACTTGCTCTTGTTGAATTAGATTTTTTACCTAAACGTGCAGCTTTACCAATACAAAAACTTTTACTTTCGGCTATTTCCAACGCAAAAGCACTAGGAATAGAAAAACAGAACTTATTTATAAAAGAAATACGAGTTGATAAAGGCGTTACTTTAAGAAGAATGATGCCAGCGGCCATGGGTTCAGGACACAGGATAAACAAAAGAACAAGTCATGTTACCCTTGTTCTTGCAGAGAAAGATTTTAATAAAAAGGAAAGCAAAAAAACAACAAAAACAACGAAAGATGTTAAAAAAGCTGTGGTTTCAAAAACTGGAAAAAAGGAGGAAAAAGCAAAAGAAACAATTAAAAAGTCGACATCAAAAAAACTAAAACCTAGTGCTTAAATTCTAATTTAACCAAACATTATGTCAAAAATAGTCCATCCATATGCACATAGATTGATAATATTAAGAGATTGGAAATCTCGTTGGTTTGCTGATACTAAAAAATATTGTGACTATTTAAAGGGAGATGTTTTGATTCGTGAATATTTAGAGAAAAAATTACGTGGTATGTATATTTCTTCGATTGAGATAGAGAGAAGCCAGAAGGCTACTCGTTTTATAATAAAAACTTCAAGACCGGGACTTATCATAGGCAGAAGTGGTGAAGGAGCCACCAAGCTCAAGGAAGATATTTCAAAAAAGATGGAAAAACTGAAGTTAACTAAGGCAGAAGATTTTAAACTAGAAATCGTTGAAGTTCCAAACCCAGAAGCGGACGCTGCCATTGTTGCTTATATGATCGCCGAAGGACTAGAGAAAAGAATGCCATATCGTAGGGTTATTAAGCAAATTATCGAAAAAGTAATGGCATCTCGTGGGGTAGAGGGTGCACGTATTTTGCTTTCTGGTAGGCTTGGAGGAGCTGAAATCGCTCGTTCAGAAGAACTAAAACGTGGATCAATACCGCTTCAGACTTTTAGGGCAGATATTGATTTTAAACGAGAGCGTGCAACATTGCCTTATGGGGTTATTGGTATAAAAGTATGGATTTATCGCGGGAAAATATTTGCTGACAAAAAAAATACTAGTACTCATAGAGCCACTTTAAATATTAAAGAAGATAAAAATTAATTTAAATATATGTTAGTTCCCAAAAAAGTAAAATTTAGAAAATGGCAGACTGGTCGCATAAATCCTAAAGCGAGAACTCCAGAGACTCGTGGCACAAAGCTTGCCTTTGGCTCTTTTGGGTTGAAAGCTACTGCTCAGGCTCGTGTAAAATCAAATCAAATCGAATCTGCCAGAAAAGTTATATCAAGAACATTAACAAAAGCTGGCAAATATTGGATACGTATTTTCCCAGATCGTCCTTATACTGCAAAAGCCGCAGAAGTAGGAATGGGAAAGGGGAAGGGGGATCCACAAGGATATTGTTTTGAAGTCTTTCCAGGACGTATTATTTTTGAGGTTGATGGTGTCGAAGAAGCTATTGCCAGAGAAGCATTGAGAAAGGCTGGTTCTAAGCTTCCAATGAAAACGAGAGTTATTTCTAGAGTTCACAACAAATAATAATGTTTATTGTAAATTTTACCAAACTATATGACAAAAAAAACGAACAACTTTAAAGACACAAAACCAGAAGAGCTTAAAAAGAAACTTCATGAATTAAGAGAAAGTATCCGTTCTATTCATTTTAAGGCAGAAGGATCAAAATCAAAAAATGTAAAAGAGGGGAAATTTTTAAGAAAACAAGTTGCTCAAGTGTTGACAGAAATAAACAAAAATAATAAAAACAAATAATATATGGCAACAAAAGCAAAAAAAGAAATAGTTGAAAATAAAGACATACCTACACATGCAGGGAAAATTCTAAATGGAACAGTTGTCTCTGACAAGATGGATAAAACTGTCGTTGTTTTAGTTTCAAGATTTGTAAAACATCCTAAATATGGTAAATATTACAATGCTAGCAAGAAATACAAAGCACACGACGAAGAAAATAAACATAAGATAGGAGATAAGGTAGAAATAGTCGAAACCAGACCTATTTCAAAAGATAAAAAATTTAAGGTAATTAATAAATAATTTACCGCAACTAGGCGGACAAATATGATTCAACCAGAAACATTAGTAAAAATAACAGACAATGCCGGAGGCACGATTGGAAAAGTGTTTAAGGTTTTGGGTAGTTCAAAGAAAAGATATGCTACTCTTGGCGAGCTTGTTATAATCTCTGTAAAAGTGGCTCAACCAAGAAAAGGTGTTAAGAAAAAGGATGTACATCAGGCCGTGGTTGTTCGTACTAGAAATGCTTTTAGACGAAAAGACGGATCTTATATTCGTTTTGACGATAATGCCGTTGTAATATTAGAAAAAGGAAAACTTGATCCAAAAGCTGGACGTATTTTCGGTCCGATTCCAAGAGAGCTTGCTGAAAAAGGATTTCAAAAGATTGTCTCTCTTGCACCAGAAGTAATTTAAATAATAAAAAATATGAAATTAAAAAAAGGAGATCATGTAATAATAATAGCAGGTAAAGACAAAGGCAAAAAAGGTAAGATTGTTCGTGTTTTACCTGACAAAAACAAAGTTGTAGTAGAGGGAGCTAATGTTTTAAAAAAGAGCCAACGTCCAAGAAAATCAAACGAGAAAGGGCAGATCATAGACATAGCAATGCCGATAAACGCTTCTAATGTTATGATTGTAGATCCAAAAACAGGCAAAGGTTCAAGAATTGGTAAAAAAGAAGTTAGTGGCAAAATGGTTCGAATTGCTCGCAAAAGTAATCAAGAAATTTAATTAAAACAAAATGGCAAATTTAACTGTGAAAGAAAAAGAAATAGAAAGCTTTAATAAAATGAAAGAAGTTTTTCATTATAAAAACAAGATGGCTGCACCAAAACTAAAGAAGGTTGTTTTAAATGTTGGTACTGGCACAGCAATGAAAAAAGACAAAAATAGAAACACTCTTATTTCTGACAGATTATCCAAAATCGCAGGGCAGAAACCATCTTTGCGTGGTGCAAAGAAATCAATTTCTTCGTTTAAGATACGTCAGGGTGACCCAGTAGGAGTTGTTGTTACTTTGCATGGGGCTAGGATGTATTCTTTTCTTGAAAAACTTTTTAATATTGCACTACCTAGAACAAAAGATTTCAGAGGAATTTCCCGAAAAGTAGTAGATGATATTGGTAATCTAACTATCGGCATAAAAGAACATACAATTTTTCCAGAAACAGCGGATGAAGATATCAAAGATGTTTTTGGGCTTTCTGTCACAATAGTTTCAACTGCAAAAAACAAAAAGGAAGGTTTATCTTTTTACGAACTACTCGGTGTTCCTTTTAAGAAAGAGGATGAAAAGAAAAAATAATAAACATAAAAAAATCTCTACCTAAAAGTAGTGATTTTTTTATGTTTGCTTATATTTTTTTTAAATGTTAGTTTAATAAAAAAGTTCAGTAATATGGAAACAAACGGAGTTACTAATCCTACCGGCTCTATTATTCATGGAGTTCAAGGGATTATCCAAGTAATGGGTACGGATAATAGTTCGTACTATGATCTTTTAAGCCAAGAATATCTTATTATTCAAGATCATGACGACAGAGGTCTTGGTACGGGTATTTGCAAATGTGGTCTTCCGGGTGGTGGAATTGAAAAAGGAGAAACTCCCCAAGACGCATTGCTTCGTGAGCTTAAAGAGGAAGTTGCTATAGTTTTCAATCCTGGTTCTTTTAAAAAAATCGGATCATTTAGTAAGAAAAGGCCAGAGGGATTTACCAATTATAATTTTCTTTTTTTTACCAGGTTGTCTTATAGGCCCTTGCGTAAAACAAATGACCCTAAAGAGGTCTCGAATGTGCACATTTATTCCTTAAGGCAGATCATTTATCTTTCAAGGTTTGGACGTTTTCACGAAGGAAGTATTCGACTGCTATTTAATTTTTTAAATGGGATTAATTTTGGTTCTCTTAACGAAACAGCGAGTTTTCACTGTTATACGTTTTAATGAAACAATATCTCGGTTCAATAAGAACCGGGATATTTTTATGTTATACTCGTTTTATGAAAGCTGTAATTTTATGTGCGGGAGATGGAAACAGATTAAAACCAGCCACAGAAAATATCCCCAAACCATTACTTTTAGTTGGCAGACCGATATTGTTTTATATATTTAATTCACTTCCAGACAAGGTAGATGAGGTTTTTTTAATTATCCAAGAAAAACACAAAATTCTCTTTAGAAAATTTTTAGAAGACAATAATATTAAAATAAAAGTAAATATTTTATTTCAAGATAAAGAAAAGAAGGGTACATATTTTGCGTTAATTACAGCAAAAGATTATTTAGCAAAAGAAGATGCATTTTTGGTTTTGAATGGCGATGATATTTTCTTGAAAGAAGACTTAGAGAATCTTGTAAAATCTTGTGTTCCTGTTTATGGATTAGGTTATAAAAAAATGAATAAACGATATAGAACTTGTGATCTAGATTTAGAAAAGAAAAGAATATTATCTTTTAGGATGCAAACTGATCAAGAAATAGAAAAAGAAATGCCGTGTTTTTCTGGAGCATTTGTTTTAATAAAAGATTTTTTTGATTATAAACCTGTTTATACAGAAGGAGAGGCTGGTATTCCACATACACTTTTTGGCTCGGGGGCTAAAGTATATTATGTATTACTCAGAAAATGGTTTCAAATAAATACTCCCGAAGATTTTTCTATTGCTCAAAAAGATTTGGCAGGTGGTAAAATTGACTAATTTTACATTATTTGCTAGTATAC